>NZ_MUKA01000241.1:250-42980 GCF_002150735.1 Streptomyces africanus | reverse complement strand
TGAACGTGCCGGGGCCGGCCTGCTTCCAGCCGTCCAGGGTCTGGCCGTTGAAGATCTTCCGGTAGTCCTTGCTCGGCTTGCAGTCCGCCTTCACCTGGCCGGTGGCGTACTGCAGGCCGCCGAGCAGATGGGCGCGGAAGGCCTCGTCGGCGTAGGACTCCTTGGTGTGGCCGCCGCCGGTGTAGAAGGACCGGCCGCCGCCGTAGCTCTGGCACCAGGCGATCGGGTGGTCGCCCTTCATGGTGCCGCCCTGGTAGGTGGTCTCGTCCAGGGTGGCGAGGACCTTGGCCTGCTCGCGCGGGTTGGTGCGGTAGTTGTACCACTCGTCCGTGCGCTCCCAGGCGTCGCCCAGGTGCGCGGTCGACGGGTGGTCGTGGTCCTCGACGCGGACGGTGGCCTTCTGGATGGCCGGGTGCGAGTCGAAGTACGCGCCGACGAGGCCGCCGTAGAACGCCCAGTCGTACTCGGTGTCGGCGGCGGCGTGGATGCCCATGTAGCCGCCGCCGTTCTTCACGTAGTTCTCGAACGCCTGCTGCTGCTCGGCGTTGAGGACGTCACCGGTGGTGGACAGGAAGGCCACCGCGTCGTACTTGGCGAGGTTGGCGGTGGTGAACTGCTTGGCCTCCTCGGTGGCGTCGACCGTGATGCCGGCGGGGCCGCCGAGCTCCTTCAGCGCGGTGATGCCGGCCGGGATGGAGTCGTGGCGGAAGCCGGCGGTCTTGGAGAAGACCAGGACCTTCTTGCCGCCCGTGAACGGCTCCTTGGAGAACTCGAAGTCGTCCAGGTCGAACAGCGCGCCCTCGCCGCCCTTGAACACCAGGTAGATGTCCGTGGTCTTCTTGGGGAGCGACCGCAGCGGCACGTCGATGTTCTGGAAGGTCTCCCAGCCGCCGGTCGGCGGGATGTACGCCGATCCGTGCAGCGGACCGTCGGGCGAGCCGGTGCGCAGTTCGATGAAACCGCCCTCGCCGCCGGAGGAGGCCCGCACGGTCATCTTCTTCTGCCCGTCGAACCGGTAGGGGCTGAAGGAGATCCAGTCGCCGTCGTTGATGTCGCCGACGGTCTTGCCGCCGTTGGCGCCGGTCTTCTCGATCACCGACACGCCGGACTGGGCGGTGAAGTGCTCGCCCTGGCGGTGCAGCGGCTGGAGCACGGTGCGGGCGGTGCCGGTCAGGGCCTCCTGGCCGTTCGCCCCGCCGTCGGTGTAGCTGGCGCCGACGACGCCGTAGATGTCGGCGTTGGGGTCGTGGCCGCCGTCACCGGCGGGCGGCTTCAGGGTGCCCTCGCAGCCCATCTCGCTGGTCAGCTCGTGGGCGTGGGAGTCGTGGCCGAGGCTGTAGACGACCTTGACCTTGGAGCAGTCGATCGTCTCCTCGGGGTCGGTGACGGTCACCTTGAACGGGACGGGCTTGCCGAACTCGGCCAGGGTGCCGTTGCCGGGGACGTCGATTCTCACCTTGGGCTCGGTGTTGCCGACCACGATCCGGACGCTGGCGTTGCCGGTGTTGCCCTCGGGGTCCTTGGCGGTGAAGGTGGCGCTGTAGGTGCCGACCTTCTTGTACTGGTGGGTGGGGTTGAGGCCCTCGCCCTTCGTGCCGTCGCCGAAGTCCCAGCTGTAGGTGAGGTCCGGGGAGTCGGCGTCCTTGGCGGAGCCGGTGAACTTGACCTTCAGGCCGGCCGCCCCGGACGTCTTGTCGGCGGTCGCCTCGGCGATCGGCGAGAACCCGTCCTCGGCGTTCTCTATCCGGTACAGCGCGGAGTCCTTGTCGCCCTGGAACCAGGACAGACCGTAGTCGAGGACGTAGAGCGCGCCGTCGGGGCCGAACTCCATGTCCATGATCTGGGTGCCGGTCCACGGGAAGTCGTTGATCTTCGCCACGGAGCCGTCGTCGTTCTGCTCGATCCGCTTGATCCAGCGGCGGCCGAACTCACCCGCGAAGAAGTCGCCGTCGTACGCCTCGGGGAACTTCACGCTGGAGTCGAGCTGGGGGTCGTAGCGGTAGACCGGGCCCGCCATCGGGGACTCGGAGCCGGAGCCGAACTCGGGCACGGAGCCGTCGTCGTAGGGGATCCAGGCGGCCTGCGCGGGCGGCAGGTCGACCAGGCCCGTGTTGTGCGGCGAGGTGTTCTTCGGGGCGTCGCAGTCGAACTTCTCGCCGGACTCCTTGGTCGCGAAGTCGTAGTCGACGTAGGCGTCGTTGTCACCGGTGCAGAAGGGCCAGCCGAAGTTGGCCGCCTTGGTCACCTTGGCGAACTCGACCTGTCCTGCCGGGCCGCGCTTGGGGTCGGCGGCGCCCGCGTCGGGACCGTAGTCGCCGACGTACACGATGCCGGTCTTGTCGTCGACGCTCATCCGGAACGGGTTGCGGAAGCCCATCGCGTAGATCTCGGGACGGGTCTTCTCCGTGCCCGGGGCGAAGAGGTTGCCCTCCGGGACGGTGTACGAGCCGTCCTCGGCGACCTTGATGCGGAGGATCTTGCCGCGCAGGTCGTTGGTGTTGCCGGCGCTGCGGCGGGCGTCGAAGGCCGGGTTGCGGCCCTCGCGGTCGTCGATCGGCGTGTACCCGTCGGAGGAGAAGGGGTTGGTGTCGTCGCCGGTCGACAGGTAGAGGTTGCCGTCCGCGTCGAAGTCGATGTCGCCGCCGACGTGGCAGCAGGTGCCCCGGGAGGCGGCGACGTCCAGGACTTTCTTCTCGCTGGCCATGTTGAGCGTGCCGTTGGCGTTGAGGACGAAGCGGGAGAGGCGGTTGACGCCGTCGAACTTCTTGAAGTCCTCGGCGGTGCCGGTCTCCGGGGCATCGCCCGCGGGGGTGTCGAGCGGCGGGGCGTAGTAGAGGTAGATCGCCCGGTTGTTCTTGAAGTCCGGGTCGATGCCGACGCCCTGGAGGCCTTCCTCGTCGTGGCTGTAGACGGGGATCCTGCCGGCGATCTTGGTGACGCCGCCCTGGTCGGTGAGGCGCAGCGTGCCGTCGCGCGCGGTGTGCAGGACGCTGCGGTCCGGGAGCACCGCGAGCGACATCGGCTCGCCCGTCTCGTGTTCGCCCTTGGCGAGCGGCACCTGCTGGAACTGGCCCTCTGCGGCGGCGGGTTCGTCCTGTTCCGCTGGGGCGGGCTGGGCGCCGGCGACGGTGGCCGGGGTGCCCACGGCCAGCAGCAGGCCGGTGAACAGGGCGGCGGCGGTGCGAAGCCTGGGGCGCCTGGGGGTGCGGGTGCTTCTTGGTCTGGTTCTGTGCACGAAGTCCCTCCGGGAACGGGATGGGCCGTACGGAACGGGTGCGAAGACGTGCGGTGCGGGCGCCGGGGTGCGCCGTCACCCCGGAGGTACGTGTGTCCTGAACGCTTCAAGGAAGGTAACCGCGTCCGTCCGGGGCGAACACCCCTTGGATCAGGATCGGTTGAGCTTTCTCCGAGCCCAGGACAAAGCGGGATCCGGGCAGGTCGGAGGGGGGACCGGCGGTGGAACCGGTCCCCGTCGCCGACCAGCGCCGAGTGCGGTGGTTCAGCTGTTGAACGCGGCGTCGAAGGACGCGCTGGGCGGCTCGAAGTCGTAGGCCTTGAGGCGGGTCAGCGCCTCGGGCGCCCCCTGGAGCCGGTCCATGCCGGCGTCCTCCCACTCGACCGAGACCGGGCCCTGGTAGCCGATGGAGCGCAGCATCCGGAAGACGTCCTCCCAGGGGACGTCGCCGTGCCCGGCGGAGACGAAGTCCCAGCCGCGCCTGGGGTCGCCCCAGGGCAGGTGGGAGCCGAGCCGGCCATTGCGGCCGTCGAGGCGCTTGCGGGCCTCCTTGCAGTCGACGTGGTAGATGCGGTCGCGGAAGTCCCAGAGGAAGCCGACCGGGTCGAGGTCCTGCCACACGAAGTGGCTGGGGTCGAAGTTGAGGCCGAAGGCGGGGCGCCGGTCGACGGCTTCGAGGGCCCGCTGTGTGGTCCAGTAGTCGTAGGCGATCTCGCTGGGGTGGACCTCGTGGGCGAACCGCACGCCCTCCGCGTCGAAGACGTCCAGGATCGGGTTCCAGCGGTCGGCGAAGTCCTGGTAGCCGCGTTCGATCATCGCCTCGGGGGCGGGCGGGAACATGGCGACCAGGTGCCAGATGGCGGATCCGGTGAAGCCGATGACGGTGTCGACGCCGAAGGCGGCCGCGGCGCGCGCGGTGTCCTTCATACGGTCCGCGGCCCGCCGCCGGACCCCTTCCGGGTCGCCGTCGCCCCACACCTCTTCGGGCAGGATCGCCTGGTGGCGTTCGTCGATGATGGCGTCGCAGACGGCCTGGCCGGCCAGGTGGTTGGAGATGGCCCAGCACTTGAGGCCGTACTTGTCGAGCAAGGCCCGGCGGCCGTCGAGATACCCGGGGTCGGAGAGTGCCTTGTCGACTTCGAAGTGATCGCCCCAGCAGGCGAGTTCGAGGCCGTCGTAGCCGAAGTCGCGGGCGAGCCGGCAGACCTCCTCCAGCGGCAGGTCGGCCCACTGGCCGGTGAACAGGGTGAACGTACGCGGCATGCGCGTCAGCCTCCTCAGACCGCGATCGGGGTGTAGACGGAGTTCTTCTCGGCGCTCTCCTCCACGGCCGCGAGCACGCGCTGCACCTGGAGCCCGTCGGCGAAGGAGGGTTCGGGGCGGCGGCCCTCGGCGATGGCGTGGACGAGGTCGCGGGCCTGGTGGACGAAGGTGTGCTCGTAGCCGAGGCCGTGGCCCGGCGGCCACCAGGCGTCCAGGTAGGGGTGGTCGGGTTCGGTGACGAGGATGCGGCGGAAGCCGGCCTCCGCGCCGGGTTCGGTGCCGTCGTGGAAGGACAGCTCGTTGAGCCGCTCGAGGTCGAAGGCGAGCGAGCCGCGCTCCCCGTTGAGTTCGATGCGCAGGGCGTTCTTGCGGCCGGTGGCGTAGCGGGTGGCCTCGAAGGAGGCGAGGGCGCCGGAGGGGAAGCGGGCCGTGAACAGGGCGGCGTCGTCGACGGTGACCTCCCCCGTGCCGGCGGACGAGACGGCGGACAGGCCGCTCGTGGCGCCGGTGGGCAGGGGCCGCTGCCGTACGAAGGTCTCCGTCAGCGCGGAGACGCCGGCCAGCCGCTCCCCCACGAGGTACTGCGCGAGGTCGATGATGTGCGCGCCCAGGTCGCCGAGGGAGCCGGAGCCGGCCTGCTCCTTGCGCAGCCGCCAGGTGAGCGGGAACTGCGGGTCGACCAGCCAGTCCTGGAGGTACGTCACGCGCACGTGCCGCAGCGCGCCCAGGCGCCCCTCGGCGACCATGCGGCGGGCCTGGGCGGTGGCCGGGACCCGGCGGTAGTTGAAGCCGACCATCGCGATCTGTCCGCGCTGGTACGCCTCTTCGGCGGCCCGCACCATCGAGGTGGCTTCCTCGACGGTGTTGGCGAGGGGCTTCTCGCACAGGACGTGCTTGCCGGCCGCGAGGGCGGCGAGGGCGATCTCGGCGTGGCTGTCGCCGGGGGTGCAGATGTCGACGAGGTCGATGTCGTCGCGTGCGACGAGGGCACGCCAGTCGGTCTCGGTGGACGCCCAGCCGTGGCGGTCGGCCGCCGCCCGCACGGCGGTGGCGTCCCGGCCGCAGATCACGGCCTGCACGGGGTTCAGCGGCAGGTCGAAGACACGGCCCGCGGTGCGCCAGCCCTGGGAGTGGGCGGCGCCCATGAAGGCGTAGCCCACCATTCCCACGCGCAGGGGTGGCTTGCCTGCCTCGGTCCCATCTGACTGCGCTTGCGGCTGTCCCATACGGGTGTCCTCCTCGTCCTGGTCGGGGTGGCGCACGTGGGGGGTGCGGGCGGAACCGGTCACCGGAAGCCGGTGGGCATGTACTGGTCGACGTTGGTCTTGTCGACGACGGCCGAGTAGAGCGTGATCGACGACGGGATCTCGAACTCGGCCAGGCCGCCGATGCCCTTGCCCTGGCCGAGGGCGCGGGCGAGGTCGATCGCGGAGGCGGCCATGGTGGGCGGGTAGAGGACGGTCGCCTTCAGCACGCCGTCGTCCTGCTTGATGGCCTGGAAGGCGGACAGGGCGCCCGCGCCGCCGACCATCAGGAAGTCGTCGCGCCCGGCCTGCTCGATGGCGCGCAGCGCGCCCACGCCCTGGTCGTCGTCGTGGTTCCACAGGGCGTCGAACTTGGACTGCGCCTGGAGCAGCTGGGCCATCTTCGCCTGCCCGGACTCGACCGTGAACTCGGCGGCCTGGCGGGCGACCTTCTTGATGTTGGGGTAGTTCTTGAGGGCGTCGTCGAAGCCCTGGGTGCGCTGCTTGGTCAGCTCCAGGTTGTCCAGGCCGGCCAGCTCGATGACGCGGGCGTCGGACTTCCCCTTGAGCTTCTCGCCGATGTAGTGCCCGGCGTTGAGGCCCATGCCGTAGTTGTCGCCGCCGATCCAGCAGCGGTACGCCTGAGGGGTGTTGAAGATCCGGTCGAGGTTGACGACCGGGATGCCCGCGCGCATCGCCTTCAGCCCGACCTGGGTGAGGGCCTTGCCGTCGGCGGGCAGGACGACCAGCACGTCGACCTTCTTGTTGATGAGGGTCTCGATCTGGCCGATCTGCTGGGCGGTGTCGTTGGAGCCCTCGGTGATCTCCAGGGTGACGTCGGAGTACTTCTCGGCCCGCTTCTTGGCGTTGTCGTTGATGGCGTTGAGCCAGCCGTGGTCGGCCTGCGGTCCGGCGAAGCCGATGGTGACCGGCTTGCCGGGCTTGTCGTCGGCGGCGGGCTGGTCGTTCCCGGCCGGCTCGTCCTTGGAGTCGGAGGGCTCGTTGCTCGTGCAGCCCGTGAGGAGGGCACCGGCGGAGACGGCGGCGGCTCCGAAGAGCAGTCCTCTGCGGCTCGTGATCTCGGTCATGGCGGTGAACCCTTTCCTCAGGTCGTGCTCGCGGTACGGCGCTGGACCAGCACGGCGGCGACGATGATCGCGCCCTTGGCGATCTGCTGGACGTCGCTCTGCAGGTTGTTCAGGGCGAAGATGTTGGTGATCGTGGTGAAGATCAGGACGCCGAGCACGGAGCCGGTGATGGTGCCCCGGCCGCCGGTGAGCAGGGTGCCGCCGATGATCGCGGCGGCGATGGCGTCGAGTTCGTAGAGGTTGCCGTTGGTGTTCTGGCCGGAGCCGGACAGGACGATCAGCAGGAAGGCGGCGATGCCGCAGCACAGCCCGGACAGCAGGTAGAGGTAAAGCCGCTGGCGGCGGACGTCGATGCCGGCGAGCCGGGCGGCCTCGGGATTGCCTCCGACGGCGACCGTGCGGCGTCCGAAGGTGGTGCGGTTGAGCACCAGCCAGCCGATGACGGTCACGACGGCGAAGACCAGTACCAGGGGCGGGACGCCGAGGATGTACGCGTCGCGTTCGCCCAGGTCGAGGACGGACGGCACGGTCACGATCTGTGTCTTGCCGTCGGTGATCTGCAGGGCGAGGCCGCGGGCGGAGGCCAGCATGGCCAGGGTGGCGATGAACGGCACCATCGCGCCGTAGGCGATGAGCACCCCGTTGACCAGGCCGCAGCCGACTCCGACGACCACCGCCGTGAACAGGATGCCGGCGAAGCCGTACTCCTGGGTGGCCACCGTGGTCGCCCATACGGAGGCGAGGGCGACGATCGCGCCGACCGACAGGTCGATGCCGCCGGAGACGATGACGAAGGTCATGCCGACGGTGACGACGCCGATCACGGACGCCTGGGTGAGGACGAGTTGCAGGTTGCGGGTGTCGAGGAACTCGTCGGGCTTGGTGATGCCGCCGATGAGGACCAGCACGGCGAGCACGCCGAGCAGGGAGAGGGTGCGCACGTCGGTGCGGGCCAGCAGGCCGCGCCAGGCCGTGGGCCTGTCCTGGGGCACCTTGTCGGTGATGCTGTCCCGCGGCGGGGAGACGGGCTGCGTCATGACGCCGGACTTCCTTCCATGACCAGGTCGAGTACGCGGTGTTCGTCGAGTTCGCGCGCGGGTGCCGTGTGGACGACACGGCCCTCGCGCAGCACCAGGACGCGGTCGGCGAGGCCGAGCACCTCGGGCACCTCGCTGGAGACCAGCAGTACGGCCAGGCCCTCGTCGGCCAGCCGGCGGACGACCGCGTAGAGCTCGGCGCGGGCGCCGACGTCGACGCCGCGGGTGGGTTCGTCGAGCAGCAGCACCTTGCAGCCGCGCAGCAGCCAGCGGGCGAGGACGGCCTTCTGCTGGTTGCCGCCGGACAGGGTGCGCACGGGCACCGACGGGTTGTCGGGCCGGAGCGACAGTTCGCGGGTCGCGGTCCGGGCGGCACCGAGTTCGGCGCCCCGGTCGATCCAGCCGCCGCGCGAGAAGCGGGACATGGAGGAGACCGACACGTTGCGGGTGACGGACTCCAGCATCAGCAGGGCCTGCGCCTTGCGTTCCTCGGGGGCGAGTCCGAGCCCGGCCCGGACGGCGGCCCGGACGCTGCCCGGCTTCAACGGCTTGCCGTCGACCAGGACCTGACCGGTCGTCGGTTTCCTGGCGCCGTAGACGGTCTCCAGGATCTCGGAGCGGCCCGAGCCGACGAGTCCGGCGAGGCCGACGATCTCGCCCGGCCGTACCTCCAGGTCGAGGGGCTCGAACTCGCCTGCGCGGGACAGGCCCCGGACGGTGAGCACCGGTTCGCCGGGCGGCGGGGAGGCGGGCCGGTCGGGAAAGACGTACTCGACGTTGCGGCCCGTCATCAGCGCGACCACCTCACGGGTCGGGGTCGTCTTCGCCGGCAGTCCGTTCGCCACGGCCCGCCCGTCCTTCAGCACGGTCACCCGGTCCCCGATGCGCCGGATCTCCTCCAGGCGGTGCGAGATGTAGACGACGGCGACACCGGCGGCGGTGAGGGCGCCGACGATACGGAAGAGGTTGTCGACCTCGTCCGGGTCGAGGGCGGCGGACGGCTCGTCCATCACGATGAGCCGCACGTCGTGGGAGAGCGCCCGGGCCATGGACACGATCTGCTGCTGCGCCGCCGGCAACTCCCCGACCAGGCGGGCCGGGTCGATCTCCGGATGACCGAGTCGCTTGAGCAGAGCGGTCGTCGACTCCTTCGCGGCCTTTCCCCGGACGACGAACCCGGCGGTGGTCGGCTCGTGGCCCAGGTGCACGTTCTCGGCGACCGACAGGTGTTCCACCAGGTCGAGTTCCTGGTAGATGGTGGCGATGCCGAGGCGCATGGCGGCGATCGGCGAGCGGAGCGTGACCGCCTCGCCGCGCCAGCGGATCTCGCCGGTGTCGGGCTGGTGGGCGCCGGCCAGGACCTTGATGAGGGTCGACTTCCCGGCGCCGTTCTGGCCGAGCAGACAGTGCACCTCACCGGCCTGGACGTCGAGGTCGACGCCGTCGAGGGCCCGGACTCCGGGGAACGACTTGGTGATGCCGGACATGCTGAGCAGCGGTGGTTCTGGTGCCATGAGGTCCCCTTGGCGGGCGTGCGGGCCGGTTTCAGGGCAGGGCGAAGCAGGGCGCTGTGCTGGTACGCCGTACGGAACTGAGTTGCTTACGCGGGTGAGAACAGGTGGTCGCTGATGAGCCGGGCCGCGCCGGTGACTCCGGCGGCGGGTCCCAGCTCGCCCAGGACGATGGGCAGATTGCCGGTCGCGAGGGGCAGGGACTGGCGGTAGACCTGGGTGCGGATCGCGGCGAGCAGGGTGTGGCCGAGGCCGGTGACCCCGCCGCCGATCACCACCAGGCCCGGGTTGAAGAAGCTGACCAGGCCGGCGATGACCTGGCCGGTGCGGTTGCCGCCCTCGCGGATCAGGTCGAGTGCGGTGGCGTCGCCGGCGGCGGCCGCGGCGGCGACGTCGACGGCGGTGAGGCCGCCGTTGGTCTCCAGCCGCGAGGCCAGTTCGGCGGAGAGCCCCTGCTGGGCGGCCTCCGTGGCGTCGCGGGCGAGGGCCGCCCCGCTGAAGTGGGCCTCCAGGCAGCCCCGGTTGCCGCAGGCGCAGGGGCGGCCGTCGGGCACGGCCTGGATGTGCCCGATGTCGCCGGCGCTGCCCGTCGTGCCGCGGTAGACCTCACCGCCGACGACGATGCCGCAGCCGATGCCCGTGCCGATCTTGACGCAGAGGAAGTCGGCGACGGTGCGGGCGACGCCCGCGTGCTGCTCCCCCATCGCCATGAGGTTCACGTCGTTGTCGACCATGACCGGACAGCCGAGTTCCTGGCTGAGCGCCTCCCGCACGGGGAAGCCGTCCCAGCCCGGCATGATCGGCGGGGCCACCGGGACGCCCTCGGGGAAGCGGACCGGGCCCGGGACGCCGATGCCGGCGCCGTCGAACCCCTCCGCGAGCCCCGAGGCCTTGAGCTTGGCGGCCATGGCCAGGACCTGCTCGAAGACCGCGACCGGGCCCTCGCGCACGTCCATGGGGTGGTTGATGTGCCCGAGCGTCTCCAGTTCGGCATTGGTGACGGCGACGTCGACCGAGGTCGCGCCGATGTCGACGCCGAGGAAGCGCAGCCCGGGGTGGAGCCGGATGTTGTGGGAGCGGCGGCCGCCGCGCGAGGCGGCGAGTCCGTCGGCCACGACCAGCCCCGTCTCCAGCAGCCGGTCCACCTCCACGGCGAGCTTGGACCGCGAGAGGTCGACCTGGTCGCCCAGCTGGGCCCGGGAGTTGGGGCCGCCGTCACGCAACAGCTTGAGCAGTCGGGCCTGGTGGGCGTTTCCGGGTCGTGCGGTCATACGTCTCACGAGCCCCTCCCCGCCTCAATCGGCCTGTGCGCGCCGGTTTTCCGCCACGTCGTGGCTTGCTTTCGAAGGGAACGTAGCAGCGGCTGCCGAAGGTGGGAAGAAGTCGCGCAGGAATTACCCCCGACTTTTTCCACTCACAGGACAAAGACGAGTGCAGACTCAGACGGCACCGGCCGTCGGCGGAGGCCTACGAACCTGTTCGCGCGTGGTACGACCGCCTCGTGTGCTCGGTGTGTTCGCGCATCAGGTGGGTGGCCCGCTGTTCGTCGCGGTCGGTGATCGCGGCGATGAGCGCGCGGTGCTCGATCCAGGACTGGTGGCCCCGCTGGCGGGCGACCGGCGTGTAGTACCAGCGGACGCGGCGGTCGACCTGGGCGGCCAGTTCGGCGAGGACGGCGTTGCCGGCGAGCTCCATGATCTTCGCGTGGAACCGGGCGTTCATCGCGACGGCCCCGTCCACGTCGTCGGCCTCGACGGCCTTCTCGCCCTCCGCGCACAGCGCTTCCAGCGCGGCGATGCCGGCCTTGTCCGCGCCCGCCGCGGCGAGCCGGGCGGCCTCGGCCTCCAGGAGCGTACGGACCGTGAGGAGCTGGTCGGCCTCCTCCTCCGTCGGCTCGTGCACGAACGCGCCCTGGGCGGGCCGCAGATCGACCCACCCTTCGGTGTTGAGCCGCTGCAAAGCCTCGCGCACCGGCTGCCGGGAGACCCCCAGATGCCCGGCGAGTTCGCTCTCCACGAGGTGCTGGCCGGGCTGGAGGGCACGGGTGGTGATGAGTTCGAGCAGCGCCTCGTAGACACGGTCGCGCAGCGGACCCGGGCGTTCCAGCTTGGGTACCGCCCCTTGGGGCAGGCCTGTCGACAGCATCGCGGTCCCCCTCCTCGGCAGGGCCGTGCACAGCGCGGCGGACGCCGGTGTCGCCGTAGCGTCAGTATCGATTGTCTTTCGTCTACAGTCTACGGCGCACAAGAGCCAGGACTTCGGCGAGTTGACCGCGTCACACCCCGGCGCGGCCTCAGGGGCAGCGGACGACCTGCCCCGCGTACGACAGGTTCCCGCCGAAGCCGAACAGCAGGACGGGGTCGCCGGTGGTGATCGCGCCCTGTTCGACGAGCTTGGACAGGGCGAGCGGGATGCTCGCGGCCGACGTGTTGCCGGACTCCGTGACGTCGCGCGCGACGACCGCGTTCACGGCGCCGATCTTCTCCGCGAGGGGTTCGATGATGCGCAGATTGGCCTGATGCAGTACGACCGCGGCGAGGTCCGCCGGCGTCAGCCCGGCCCGCTCGCACGCCCGCCGCGCGATGGGCGGCAGCTGCGTCGTGGCCCAGCGGTAGACGCTCTGCCCCTCCTGCGCGAAACGCGGCGGCGTGCCCTCGATCCGCACGGCGTTGCCCATCTCGGGCACCGAACCCCACAGCACCGGTCCGATGGCGGGCTCGTCGGCGGCCTCCACGACCGCGGCCCCGGCCCCGTCACCGACGAGCACGCAGGTCGTGCGGTCGCTCCAGTCGGTCACGTCGGACATCTTGTCGGCCCCGATGACCAGGGCCCGGCTCGCACCCCCCGCGCGGACGGCGTGGTCGGCGGTGGCCAGGGCGTGGGTGAAGCCGGCGCACACCACGTTGAGGTCCATCGTGGCGGCCTGCGGGACGGCCAGCCGGGCCGCGACCCGGGCGGCCGTGTTGGGCGAGCGGTCGACGGCGGTGGAGGTGGCGACCAGCACCAGGTCGATGTCGGCGGGGGTCAGCCCGGCCGCCGCGAGGGCCTTGGCGGCGGCGTGGGCGGCCAGCTCGTCGACGGGTTCGTCGGGGCCGGCGATGTGGCGGGTACGGATGCCCACCCGGCTCCTGATCCACTCGTCACTGGTGTCCACCAGGCCCGCCAGGTCCTCGTTGGTGAGCACCTTGGCGGGCTGGTAGTGGCCGACGGCGGCGATGCGCGAGCCGTTCATGTGGGCGGTCCCCCTCGTTGGAACGTGGGCAGCGGGATCCACCAGTCTGATCAGTGACTCGCGGGTACGACGGCAGGCAAGGCGACAGGAAACAGGTGCCCGCGTTGTCAGCTTCGGTCAGGACCTCGGACGACCGAGCACCTGACGCCTGACGCCTGACGTCTAGCCGGTGAACAGCTGGGTCGCCTTGCGGACCAGCTCGTACAGCCCGTAGGCGAGCGGCAGGCCCACCCACACCCAGGCGAAGGCGATCAGCCACCGCCGGTCCGGGCTAGGCGGACTCTGACTGCTGTCGCTGGACATGCGCGGGCTCCTTCGGTGCCGGGACGTGATGACGCGGGTGGACGGGCCGGACGAGTTCGTTGGCGACGAAGCCGACGACGAGCAGCCCGATCATGATGACGAACGACAGCCCGTACAGGGACGCGCCGTGCCGGCCCGCCTCCTCCTGCCGGTCGGCGATCCAGTTGACGATGAGCGGCCCGAGCACGCCGGCCGTGGACCAGGCGGTGAGCAACCGCCCGTGGATGGCGCCGACCTGGTACGTGCCGAACAGGTCCTTCAGATACGCCGGTACGGTCGCGAAGCCGCCGCCGTAGAAGGACAGGATCACCAGCGCGCACAGGACGAAGAGCGGCTTGGAGGAGTCGCCGAACAAGGCGATGAGCGCGTACATCAGCGCGCCGACGCCCAGATAGACGCGGTAGATGTTCTTGCGGCCGATCAGGTCGGACGTCGACGACCAGCCGATGCGGCCGGCCATGTTCGCCGCCGACAGCAGCGCGACGAAGCCGGCGGCGGCCGTGACCGAGACGGGCGTGGAGGAGTCCGCGAAGAAGTCCGTGATCATCGGCGCGGCCTTCTCCAGGATGCCGATGCCGGCGGTGACGTTCATGCAGAGCACGAGCCACAGGCACCAGAACTGCGGGGTACGGATGGCCTGGTTCGCGGAGACCTGCGGGCCGGCGAGGACACTCGGCCCGCTCTCCACAGGCTTCTCGGTGCGGGGCACCCGGACCAGCAGCACACCCAGGAGCATGAACACGGCGTACGACAGCCCGTGCACCAGGAAGGCGAGCGCGATCCCGGAGCTGTCGCCGCCGAAGGACTCCAGCATCTGCGCGGACCACGGCGAGGCGATCAGCGCGCCGCCGCCGAAGCCCATGATGGCGATGCCGGTGGCCATGCCGGGCCGGTCCGGGAACCACTTGATCAGGGTGGAGACGGGTGAGATGTAGCCGATGCCGAGGCCGATGCCGCCCACGAAGCCGTAACCGAAAACGATCAGCCAGTACTGCTCCAGGGACGCGCCCAGCGCGGAGAGCAGGAAGCCGGACGAGAAGCAGACCAGGGCAACGGTCATCGCCCAGCGCGGGCCCTTGCGCTCGACGAGCGTGCCGCCGAACGCGGCGGACAGGCCCAGCATGACGATGCCCAGCTGGAAGGGCAGCGCGCTCTGCGTGCCGCTGAGGCCGAGCGCGGACTCCAGGGGCGGCTTGAACACGCTCCAGGCATAGGCCTGGCCGATGGAGAGATGTACGGAGAGAGCGGCGGGCGGAACGAGCCAGCGGCTCCAGCCCGGGGGTGCGACGGGGGGACTCATGAACCCGGAACCGTAGGCATTCGCATGGTTGTTGAAAAGGCGGCGCATCGAGGAAGCGGTGAGCGGTATCAAGCATGCGCCGAACGGTCATCGCGCGGACCCTTGCTGACCCTCCGTCCATACTGTAGACAATATTCCGTCGACACAAGCCGGACGGCAGTCACCGGACGGTAGCCACCCGACGGCAGTCACCTCCGCGGTATCCCTCAAACCGAACGGAGTGTTCCCGTGAAAGTCGCAGTTCTCGGCGCCGGTGCCATCGGCGCCTACGTCGGCGCCGCGCTCCACAGCGCGGGCGCCGATGTGCATCTCATCGCCCGTGGACCGCACTTGGCGGCCATGAGGCAGCACGGAGTCCGGGTGCGCAGCCCGCGCGGCGACTTCACCGCGCACCCCCACGCGACCGACGACCCGGCCGAGGTCGGCCCGGTCGACTACGTCTTCCTGGGCCTGAAGGCCAACGCGTACGCGGCGTGCGGACCGCTGATCGCGCCGTTGCTGGGCGACACGACGGCGATCGTGGCCGCCCAGAACGGCATCCCCTGGTGGTACTTCCACCGGCACGGCGGCCCCTACGACGGCCACCGCGTCGAGAGCGTGGACCCGGACGGCGCGGTCAGTGCGGTGCTCGCGCCCGAACGGGCCGTCGGATGCGTCGTCTACGCGGCGACCGAGCTCGAAGGGCCGGGTGTCGTGCGGCACCTGGAGGGCACGCGGTTCTCGATCGGCGAGCCCGACCGCAGCGTGTCCGCGCGGTGCGTGGCGCTCAGCGAGGCCATGCGGGCGGGCGGTCTGAAGTGCCCGGTCGAACCGGAGCTGCGGGGCGACATCTGGCTCAAGCTGCTCGGCAACATCTCCTTCAACCCGATCAGCGCGCTGGCCCGCGCGACCATGCGGCAGATGTGCCTGCACGGCGGCACCCGCAGGGTCATCGAGATCATGATGACCGAGACGCTCGCGGTCGCCAGCGCCCTCGGCTGCGAGGTCGGCGTCTCCATCGAGCGCCGGCTCGCGGGCGCCGAGCGGGTCGGCGACCACCGGACCTCCACGCTCCAGGACCTGGAGCGCGGCAAACCGCTCGAACTCGACGTACTCCTCGCGGCGGTCGTCGAGCTGGCGGACATCACCGGCGTTCAGGTGCCCACCCTGCGCACCGTGCACGCCCTCTCGGACCTGCTCGCGCTGAGGAGCGCCGCATGAGCAAACGCGATCGAACCCCGAAGACCTACACGCGGCTCACCCATCCGCTGGTGCGGGACGCGCGCGACGAGCCCTTCCGCCGGGCGAGCTGGGAGGAGGCCCTGGACCGTGCGGCCCGGGGCCTTGCCCGCAATCGCGGCGCGTTCGGCATGTTCTCCTGTGCCCGGGCCACGAACGAGATGAACTACGTCGCCCAGAAGTTCGCCCGGGTCGTCATGGGCACCAACAACGTCGACTCCTGCAACCGCACCTGTCACGCCCCGAGCGTGGCGGGCCTGTCGGCGGCGTTCGGCTCGGGCGGCGGGACGTCGTCGTACGAGGAGATCGAGCACACCGACGTCATCGTGATGTGGGGCTCCAACGCCCGTTTCGCGCACCCGATCTTCTTCCAGCACGTGCTGAAGGGGATCAGGAACGGCGCCCGGATGTACGCGGTCGATCCGCGCCGGACGTCGACCGCCGAGTGGGCGGAGAGCTGGCTCGGCCTCAACGTCGGCACGGACATTCCGATGGCGCACGCGATCGGCCGCGAGATCATCCACGCCGGTCTCGCCAACGAGGCGTTCATCGAGCGGGCGACCACCGGCTTCGAGGAGTACAAGGCGCTGGTCGAGCCGTGGACGCTGTCGCTCGCCGAGAAGGTGACGGGCGTTCCGGCCGCCGCCATCCGCGAGCTGGCGCACGCCTACGCCCGCGCCGAGCGGGCCCAGTTGTGCTGGACGCTCGGCATCACCGAGCACCACAACGGCACCGACAACGTCCGCGCCCTGATCAACCTGTCCCTGCTCACCGGGCACGTCGGCCGCTACGGCTCCGGCCTGCAGCCCCTGCGCGGGCAGAACAACGTGCAGGGCGGCGGCGACATGGGCGCGATCCCCAACCGCCTGCCCGGCTTCCAGGACATCCTCGACCCGGACATCCGGCTGAAGTTCGAGTCGGCCTGGGACACGGTCATCCAGCCGCACTACGGCCTGAACCTCACCGAGATGTTCGAGGCGATGGAGGACGGCACCCTCAAGGCCGTCTACTGCGTCGGCGAGAACCCCGCCCAGTCGGAGGCCGACAGTGAGCAGGCCGTACGGCGGCTGAAGGCCCTGGACTTCCTGGTCGTGCAGGACATCTTCCTGACGAAGACGGCCGAGCTCGCGGACGTCGTCCTGCCGGCCACGGCCGGCTGGGCGGAGACCGACGGCACGACCACCAACAGCGAGCGGCGCGTGCAGCGCGTCCGCAAGGCCGTCACCCCGCCCGGGGAGGCCCGCGAGGACATCGACATCATCTGCGACCTCGCGGCCCGCCTCGGCCACGACTGGAAGTACGCCGACGCCGAGACCGTGTGGAACGAGCTCCGGTCCGTCTCCCCCGACCACTACGGCATGACGTACGCGCGCCTGGAGGAGCACCAGGGCATCCAGTGGCCGTGCCCGAGCACCGACGGGCTCGAACCGACTTATCTGCACGGCCGGTTGTGGGAGCCCGACCCCGCCGAACGAGGTCCGCTCGCGCCCTTCGGGATCGTGCAGCACGACCCGCCCGTGGACCTCACCGACGAGGAGTACCCGATCCGGCTCACCACCGGGCGGCGCCTGGACTCGTACAACACCGGCGTGCAGAGCGGTGGTTACGCCTCGCCCCTGCGGCGCGGCGAGTACATCGAGCTGAGCCCGGAGGACGCCGAGCGCTACGGGGTGGTGGTCGGCGAGCAGGTGCAGGTCACCTCGCGGCGCGGGTCGGTGACCGCACCCGTGTGGGTGGACCCCGCGCTGCGGTCCGGGCTCGCCTTCATGACCATGCACTTCCCCGACGAGGTGGACACCAACGCGCTGACGATCGAGGCGAACTGCCCGATCGCCGGGACGGCGGAGTTCAAGGCGTCGGCGATCCGGATCGAGAAGCTGCCCATCGCGACCATCGTGGGGTGACGCACTGTGGACCTGCACTTCGGTGACAGCAAACCGACGGACGAGGAACGGGCGGCCGTCGACGCCCTGCTCGGGCCTCCGGAGTCCTCCTGGGAGGGCGCCGACCGTTCCGACGCCGATCTCAGGTGGGCCCGCGGCGGACGTGAGGCCCGGGACCGCCGCGACCTGCTGTTGCCGGGGCTGCACGCGATCAACGACCGGGTCGGCTGGATCAGCGACGGCGCCCTGGACTACCTGTGCCGGCGGCTGACGGTGCCGCCGGCGGAGGCCTACGGGGTCGCCACCTTCTACGCCATGTTCTCCGTCAAGCCGCGTCCGGCGACCGTGCTCCACGTCTGCACGGACCTGGCGTGCGCGGCGGCCGGTGCGCCGGAGCTGTGCGCGGGGATCGAGGAGCGGCTGGGGCTCGGCAGCGGGGTGAGCGTCCAGCGCAGCCCGTGCCTCGGCCTGTGCGAGCGCGCCCCGGCCGCACTCGCGATCAGGGCCGGGGACCCGGTCCGTACGGCGGTGTCGGCGCCGGCGACCGTGCACGACGCCGTCCTCGCCGCGAGCGCCCCCGACTCGGCCCCTCAGGAGCCGCCGGCCGGGCTTGCGGTGCCCCAGGCCGGGCAGGACGGCCTGATGCTGCTGCACCGCGTCGGCGTGGTCGACCCGGCGTCCCTCGACGACTACCGCGCCCACGGCGGCTACACGGCCCTGCGCCGGGCCTTCGAGCTGGGCCCCGCCGGGGTCATCCGCGAGGTCACCGACTCGGGCCTGGTCGGGCGCGGCGGCGCCGCCTTCCCGACCGGCCGCAAGTGGCAGGCTACGGCGTCCCAGCCGGACCGTCCGCACTACCTCGTCTGCAACGCCGACGAGTCCGAGCCGGGCACCTTCAAGGACCGCGTGCTCATGGAGGGCGACCCCTACGCGCTGGTCGAGGCGATGACGATCGCCGGGTACGCGACCGGTGCCCACCGGGGCTACCTCTACCTGCGCGGCGAGTACCCGCGCGCCCTGCACCGGCTCGAGCACGCGATCGCCCAGGCACGCGCGCGGGGACTGCTCGGCGACGACGTCCTCGGCCAGGGCTACGCCTTCGACATCGAGATCCGGCGCGGTGCGGGCGCCTACATCTGCGGTGAGGAGACGGCCCTGTTCAACTCCATCGAGGGCTACCGGGGCGAGCCCCGCTCGAAGCCGCCGTTCCCCGTGGAGAAGGGTCTGTTCGGCAAGCCGACGGTCGAGAACAACGTGGAGACGCTGGTCAACGTCCTGCCGATCCTCACCATCGGCGCCCCGGCGTACGCGGCGATCGGCACCGAGAGGTCCACCGGGCCCAAGCTGTTCTGCGTGTCCGGCACCGTGGAGCGGCCGGGTGTCTACGAGCTGCCGTTCGGCGCGACGCTGGGCGACCTGCTCGCCCTCGCCGGGGTGCGGGACGGGTTGCGGGCGGTGCTGCTCGGCGGGGCGGCGGGCGGTTTCGTCCGGGCCGACGAGCTGGACATCCCGCTCACCTTCGAAGGGACGCGGGAGGCGGGCACGACGCTCGGCTCGGGGGTCGTCATGGCCTTCGACGACAGCGTGCCCCTCCCCCGGCTGCTGCTGCGCATCGCGGAGTTCTTCCGCGACGAGTCGTGCGGCCAGTGCGTGCCGTGCCGGGTCGGGACCGTGCGGCAGGAGGAGGCGCTGCACCGGATCGCGGAGCGCACCGGCGCCGCCGCCGCGGACGACATCGCCCTGCTCAGGGAGGTCGGCCGCGCGATGCGGGACGCCTCGATCTGCGGTCTCGGGCAGACCGCGTGGAACGCCGTGGAATCCGCCATCGACCGTCTGGGGGCGTACGAATGACCGTCACACCGCTGGGGATCCCGCGCCGCATGCTGGAGTTCACGATCGACGGCGAACAGGCCCGGGTCCCCGAGGGCTCGACGATCCTGGACGCCTGCCGGGCCGCGGGCAAGGACATCCCGACCCTGTGCGAGGGCGACACCCTGCGCCCGAAGAACGCCTGCCGGGTCTGTGTCGTCGAGGTCGAGGGGGCCCGCACCCTCGTCCCGGCCTGCTCCCGCAAGGCCGAGCCGGGCATGGAGGTGCGCACCGGCACCGAGCGCGCCCGGCACAGCCGCAAGGTCGTCCTCGAACTGCTCGCGTCCTCCGTCGACCTGTCGACCACGCCCAGGGTCGCCGGGTGGCTCAAGGAGTACGAGGCCAAGCCGGACCGCTTCGGCCCGGATGCGGCCCGCCTCAACGAGGAACCGAAGATCGACAACGACCTGTACGTACGCGACTACGACAAATGCATCCTCTGCTACAAGTGCGTGGACGCCTGCGGCGACCAGTGGCAGAACACCTTCGCGATCTCGGTCGCCGGGCGCGGTTTCGACGCCCGGATCGCCGTGGAGCACGACGCCCCGCTGACCGACTCGGCGTGCGTGTACTGCGGGAACTGCATCGAGGTGTGCCCGACGGGTGCGCTGTCCTTCAAGTCCGAGTTCGACATGCGCGCGGCGGGTACGTGGGACGAGTCGCGGCAGACGGAGACGACCACGGTGTGCGCGTACTGCGGAGTGGGCTGCAACCTGACCCTGCACGTGCAGGACAATGAGATCGTGAAGGTCACGTCACCGCACGACAATCCGGTGACCCACGGCAAC
Source organism: Streptomyces africanus (assembly GCF_002150735.1). Classification (GTDB taxonomy): domain Bacteria; phylum Actinomycetota; class Actinomycetes; order Streptomycetales; family Streptomycetaceae; genus Streptomyces; species Streptomyces africanus. The sequence goes on along the minus strand of NZ_MUKA01000241.1, from coordinate 23,009 downwards.
CTCTGCATCAAGGGCCGCTTCGGCTACCAGCACGTACAGAACCGGGGCTGATCAGGACATGGGACGAGTCACGGAACGACGCAAGGTGCTCCGCATCCGGGACGGGGCGGTCTCCAGCCGTCCCGACACACTCGTCGCCGAGGAACCGCTGGAGATCCGGCTGAACGGCAAGCCCCTGGCGATCACCATGCGCACCCCGGGCGACGACTTCGCGCTGGCGGCGGGCTTCCTGGTGAGCGAGGGGGTGCTGGGCGGGCAGCGGGACCTCAGGAACATCGTCTACTGCGCCGGGGCCACGGCAGACGGCTCGAACACGTACAACGTGGTCGATGTGCAGACGGCCCCGGGGGTGGTCATACCCGACATCACCCTGGAGCGGAACGTCTACACGACCTCCTCCTGCGGGCTGTGCGGCAAGGCGTCGCTGGACGCCGTACGGACGACGGCCCGCTGGCCCATAGCCGACACTCCCCCGGTCCGGGTCACCCCCGAGCTGCTCGCGAGCCTGCCCGACCGGCTGCGTGCCGCCCAGCGGGTCTTCGACCGGACCGGCGGCCTGCACGCGGCGGCCCTCTTCTCGGAGGACGGCGAGCTGCTGGACGTCCGGGAGGACGTGGGCCGGCACAACGCGGTCGACAAGCTGGTCGGCCGTGCCCTGCAGAACGGGGAGCTGCCGCTGTCGCGGACGGTCCTGCTCGTCTCGGGCCGGGCCTCCTTCGAGCTGGCGCAGAAGGCCGTGATGGCCGGTATCCCGGTCCTGGCGGCGGTGTCGGCGCCGTCCTCGCTGGCGGTGGACCTGGCCGCCGAGACGGGCCTGACACTGGTGGGCTTCCTGCGGGGCGCCTCCATGAACGTGTACGCGGGTGAGGACCGCATCGCCCTGCGGGCCGCGGCCGCCCAGGGCTGAGCTGGTTCTCCCGCGACACGGCGGCGGGGCCCCGACCGGCGGGGAGCGCCCCCTGCGCCGCAGGGGCCCCGTCTCGGCCCGCGCGCAACAACGGGGAGTCCTCAGTCGGCTGTGCCGGATATCCGGAGCAGCATCCCCGTGAACTGCTCGCGTTCGGCCTCCGACAGCGGGGCGAGCAGTTCGTCGTTGGCCGCGCGGGCCGCCTCCTCGCAGCGCGTCAGCAGCCGGGCTCCCGGGGCGGTGAGGGACACCGCGTTCTTCCGCCGGTCCTTCGGGTCCGGCTCGCGCACGACGAGGCCCGCCGCCTGGAGGTCGTTCAGGATCCCGACCAGGTCCTTGGGGTCCAGCCGGACCCCGCGGCCGAGGTCGGCCTGGGCGACGGGGCCGAGGTCGCGGACGGCGGACAGCACCACGTGGTGCCACATCCGCATGTCCTGCTCGGCCAGCGCCGCCGCCACCAGGGCGCGGCCGCGGGCGGCGGCACGGCCGAGCAGCCAGCTGGGCAGGGAGCGGATCGCGGGGAGGGGGGCTTCCGACATGGCCGCAGCCTAACCAAGAAATCGTTGGTTCCTCCTATGATCCTCCTATACCGTTGGGGACCCCAACGAAATCGTGGGGACCATCCACGACATCCGGAGGTGCGATGCGCCGCGTCCGCTACGAATCCCGAGGCGGCCCCCTGTTCATGGAGGAGGCACCGGTGCCCGAGCCGGGCCCCGGAGAGTTGCTGGTGCGCGCGGAGGCGATCGGCGTCACGCTCCCGGTCGTACGCAAGGTCGGCGAGGCGGCGGAGCCGGTCCCGCTCGGCGGCGAGATCGCCGGGGAGGTCACGGCCGTCGGCGAGGGCGTCACCCGCTTCGGCACCGGCGACCGCGTGACGGGGCTCTGCTTCGGCCACGGCTACGCCGACTTCGCGCTCCTGCACGAGGCCATGGCCTCCCCGATCCCGGCAGAGGCCGGCGCCGTCGACGCGGTCGCCCTGGTCCGCAGCGGCCTGGTCGCCCTCGGCGCCCTGGAGGCGGCACGACCCGAGCCGGGCGAGGCGGCCCTGGTCACGGGGGCGGCGAGCGGTGTCGGCCACCTGGCCGTGCAGCTGGCCAGGACGCGGGGCGCCGGGCGGGTCGTGGGGGCCGTCTCCGACCCGGCCAAGGCCGGTTTCGTCCGCGGCCTCGGCGCCGACCACGTCGTCTCCTACGGCGACGACACCTGGGGCACCCCGGTCGACTACGCCCTGGACGCGGTCGGCGGCGAGCTGCTCACCCCGGCCCTCGCGGCACTCGCCCCGGAGGGACGGCTGGTGGCGTACAGCTCGGGCGGCGGCATCATCCAGGCGTACGACCTGCTCGTGGGTGCCAAGTCGGTGATCGGGTTCCAGATGGCCCGCATCGCCCGCGGGAAGCCGGAGGTGTACGAGCAGTGGCGCGAGGAGCTGTGGCGGCTGTTCGCCGCCGGAGAGCTGAGGCCCGTCGTCCACGGGCAGTTCGCCCTGGAGGACGCGGCGAAGGCGCACGGGGAGATCGAGGCCAGGGCCAACCTCGGCAAGGTCGTCCTCATCCCCTGACGCACGCTCCTTGTGGGGGGTCTGTGAGCCAAGTACCGTCTGTGGCCCACACATGGGACGTGGGATGTCCGGTTGGTTCGCATGTAAGCCCGCATATCGGCTCCCCGGATTCCGTTCCCATGCCTCGGTGGTCCAGCCGACAGACGCATGAAGGGCAGGTCGCACCATGCCGTCAAGTCTTCGCGCACGTCTGAGATCCACCCTGACAGCCGTCCTCACCGCCGCGGCGCTGCTCGCGCCCGTCGGCCCGGCCCGCGCCCAACCCGCCGCGGACTTACCGGAGTTCGAGCAACAGGTCCTCTTCAGGGCCTCCCAGGACCCCGGTTACGCGTGCTTCCGGATCCCCGCGATCGTGCGGACCACGGCCGGCACACTGCTCGCGTTCGCCGAGGGCCGCGTCCTCAACTGCGGTGACGCGGCCGACATCGACATCGTCCTCAAACGCTCCACCGACGGCGGCCGCACCTGGGGCCCGCTCCAGGTCGTCAACGAGGGCGCGGGCGACACGCACGGCAACCCGGCGCCCCTCGTGGACCGCAGGACCGGCCGGATCCTGCTGGCCGAGACGTACAACACGGGCCGTACGGACGCCGGCAACTGCACCGTGCCCTGCGACCGCACGCCGCACCTCCAGTACAGCGACGACGACGGCCGGACCTGGTCCGAGCCGCGCGACCTGAGCGACCGGATCCTGCCCGGGCACTGGAACTCCTGGTACGCCACCGGGCCCGTGCACGGCATCCAGCTCACCCGCGGGAAACACGCCGGGCGGCTGGTCTTCGGCGTCAACACCGAGACGTGGGACGGCAGCCGGGTCACCGCGAACCACGCCGCGCTCATCGTCAGCGACGACGGCGGCCACGAGTGGCGGATCGGCGCCACGGACTCCTGGCCGATAGCGCAGGACGGCATGTTCCGGCAGAAGCCCTCGGAGGTGACGCTCGCCGAACGCGCCGACGGGGCCGTCCTCGTCAGCGGCCGGGAGCAGGACGGCACCGACCTCGGCCACCGCTCCCAGACCCTCAGCCTGGACGGCGGCGACAGCTTCGCCGCGCCCTTCCGCGCCCTCCCGGACCTCTACACCCCACAGGTCCAGGGCGCGATCCTGCGCCTGAACCACCGCATGCTGCTGTCCGCCCCGGCGGATCCGGACCGCCGCCGGACGATGACGGTCCGCTCCTCCTACGACGGCGGGCGCACCTGGGACAGCGTGGACCGGGGCACGGTCGTGACCACGGACTGGTCCGGCTACTCCGACATGGCGGCGGTCGGCCCCTCGACGGTGGGCCTGCTGTACGAGGGCGGCGCGGTCGACGCCCGGGACGAGATCCGCTTCGCCCGCTTCACCGAGGACTGGCTGACACCACGCCGGGGCGCCGACCCGACCACCCGCGACGTCGCGTGGGGCGCACGGCCCGCGGCCGTGCTCGGCGGTGCCGGGCGGACGGTCGGTGTCCGCGGCGGTGCGCTGACCTTCGACGGCACCGACGACGCCGTACGCCTGCCGTACCGGTCCGCTCTGACGCTCGGCGAGGGCGACTTCACCGCCTCGCTGTTCTTCCGCTACACGGCCACGACCGGCGAACAGCCCTTCCTGTGGATGGGCGGCATCGGCAACAGCCAGCCGCAGATCTGGCTGCGCGGGGAGCCGGCGAGCGACCGGGTCCGGGCGCTCGTCACCACCCGGTCGGGCGCGACGACCGTCAGGACGGCCTCGGTGTGGACCGACGGCGCCCACAACGACGGCCGCTGGCACCACCTGGTGCTGCGCCGGGGCGGCGGGACACTGACCCTCTTCCTCGACGGCACGCCGGTCAGCACCCCGGACGTGCCGGGCTCGGTCAGCCGTAACTCCCCGTTCGGCGTGCACATCGGCCAGCGCATGGACAGCCGGGCGTTCCTGACGGGGGCGATCGACGACGTCCGGGTCTGGAACCGGGCGCTCAGCGACGGGGAGTTGGCCGTCGGCGCCAGGGCCGCCGCCGGCAGGGGCACGGTGCTGTGGCTCCCCATGGACCGGGTGAGCGGCAGCAACTAACGTCACGGGGCGTGCCCGACGACGCAAGTGCAGCACGAGCACGACAGCGCACGGGAACCGGGATCGGCCTGCTGCTGGTCCTGGTTCTCGGGGCCGCGCTGCTCATCGCCCTCCCCGAGGACGAGAGCCCCGACGAGGGCACCGCCTGCCGGGCGCGCACGGTCCGCTCCTGGCAGCCGGACGACGGCCTCACCGCCGAGTTCGCCCGCTACGGCGACGACGCGAGCCGCACCGACGACTGGACCGGCGGCGACGGCACCCACTCGGTGCGGCTGCCGGACGGCCGGGTGCTGTGGCTGTTCTCGGACACCTATCTGGGCCGGGTGTACGGCCCGCCCAACCCGGCCGGCGAGTCCTACGCCTGGCGGGACACCACCGCGCCGCTGGTGCGCAACTCGGCCGTGCTGATGCGCGACGGCCGGCTGGAGACCACCCTCCCCGCCCCGCTCTTCGCCGACCCGGCGCCGAACCAGTGGCGCTGGCCGGTGGCGGCCCGTGTCGAACCCCGCTCCCCCGGCTCCTCCGAGCAGGTCGTCCGGGTGCTGCTGTGGGTGCGCACGGCCGGCCAGGCCCCGTGGATCTACGGCGTGCCCACCGCGACCGAGGTGGCCACGCTGTCGCTGCCCGGGCTGCGCCTCGAGTCGGTCGTCAACGTGCTCGACCAGCAGCTGGTCCCCGACCCGTCCCGGCGCGTGCTGTTCGGCACGACGCTGGTCGAGGAGGACGGCTGGACGTACGTCTTCGGCGGCGACGACGGCCGGGCCGCCTCCCGCCCGGCCTCGCACGCGTACCTGGCGCGGGTGCCGGAGGGCAGGCTCGGGGACCCGGCGGCCTGGCGGTACTGGACCGGCTCGGCATGGGCGGCCGGCGCCCGCCCCCGGCCGGTGCTCGGGGACGGGCGGCGCAGGGGCGTGGGCAGCGCGTTCTCGGTCGTCCGGGACGGCGGGACGTATGTGCTGTTCACGATGGCCGCGGGCACGAAGGGCCTGACCACCGTCGCCTCGTACTGGGCATGCTCCCCGGCCGGGCCGTGGCACGGGCCCGCGAAGGAGTTCAGCCCGTCGCTGCCGCAGGGCCAGGTGGCCGCCTACAACCCGCAGGCGCACCCGGTGCTGAGCGACGACGGGCGTCTGGTGCTGAGCTACGACGTCAACTGGCTGGAGACGACGGGCGCCGCCGCCCAGCTCAGCCGGAACGTGTCCCTGTACCGACCGCGGTTCGTGGCGCTGCGGCTTGCTCCGGCGCGGTGACCTCCGGGCGCGGGTCGTGCGAGCGGCGCTTGGCGATCACCGCGCAGACCATCAGCTGCATCTGGTGGAAGAGCATCAGCGGCAGCACGGCCAGTGAGGCCTGCGCGCCGAACAGGACGCTCGCCATGGGCAGTCCGGAGGCCAGGGACTTCTTCGAACCGGCGAACTGCAGGGTGATCCGGTCCTCCCGGACAAAGCCCAGCGCCTTGCCGCCGTACCAGGTCAGCAGCAGCATCACGGCGAGGATCACGGCCTCGACGACGAGCAGCCCGCCCAGCCGGAGGGGGCTCACCTGGTGCCAGATGCCCTGGACCATGCCCTGGCTGAACGCGGTGTAGACGACGAGCAGGATCGAGCCGCGGTCCACCAGGGCGAGGACCTTCTTGTGGCGGGTGATGAAGGCACCGATCCACCGGCGCAGCAGCTGCCCGGCGAGGAACGGCACGAGCAGTTGCAGCACGATCTTCAGCAGCGAGTCGGCGGAGAACCCGCCGCCGCTGCCGCCGAGCAGCGAGGCCGCGAGCAGCGGCGTGGCGACGATGCCGACGAGGGAGGAGAAGGAGCCCGCGCAGATCGCGGCGGGCACGTTGCCGCGGGCCATCGAGGTGAAGGCGATCGAGGACTGCACCGTCGACGGGACGAGGGTGAGGAAGAGCAGGCCCTGGTACAGCGGGTGGGTCAGGATCACCGGCACCAGCCCGCGGGCCGCCAGGCCGAGCAGCGGGAAGGCGACGAACGTGCAGGCCAGGACGGTGAGGTGGAGCCGCCAGTGGCGCAGCCCGTCCAGGGCCTCACGGGTGGACAGCCGGGCGCCGTAGAGGAAGAACAGCAGGGCGATCGCCGCCGTGGAGGCACCGGACGCGACATCGGCGGCCGTCCCGCGGGCCGGGAACAGGGCGGCGATCCCCACCGTCGCGAGGAGGAGAAGGATGTACGGGTCGATCGGCATCCGGCGCGGCCGGCGCAGGCGTTTCACGGTGCTCCACTTGCTCGGTACTTACGTGCGGTGCAGGGCCGGTACGGCCCCCTTCCATCCTGCTCCTCGGCCCGGCGATCGGGAATCCCGCATACCGCTCTCACTGTCATCACGTTCCACGATAGCCTGGCGGGCATGTACGACCCCGCCCATCTGCGCACGTTCCTGTCGGTGGCGCAGACGCTGAGCTTCACGCAGGCCGCCCGCCGGCTCGGGCTGCGGCAGTCCACCGTCAGCCAGCACGTGCGGCGGCTGGAGGACGCCACCGGGCGGACGCTGTTCACCCGGGACACGCACTCGGTGGAGCTCACGGAGGACGGCGAGGCCATGCTCGGGTTCGCGCGCCGGATCCTGGAGGTGCACGAGCAGGCGACGGCGTTCTTCACGGGCACCCGGCTGCGCGGGCGGCTGCGCTTCGGCGCGTCGGAGGACTTCGTGCTGACCCGGCTGCCGGAGATCCTGGAGGGCTTCCGGCACGACCACCCGGAGGTCGACCTGGAGCTGACGGTCGAGCTGTCGGGCACGCTGCACGAGCAGCTCGCCGCCGGGAAGCTGGACCTCGTCCTGGCCAAGCGGCGGCCCGAGGATCCGCGCGGCGAGCTGGTCCGGCACGACAGGCTGGTGTGGATCGGCGCGGAGCGCCTCCGGCTCGACCCGGACCGTCCCGTGCCGCTGATCGTCTATCCGCCGCCGGGCATCACCCGCGCGCTCGCCCTGGAGGCGCTGGAGCGGCAGGGCCGCGAGTGGCGTGTGGTGTGCACGAGCGGCTCTCTCAACGGCCTCGTCGCGGCGGCCCGGGCGGGGCTCGGCGTGATGGCCCACTCCCGCGGCCTCATCCCGCCGGGCCTGGTCCGGGTCCCGGACCGGGCGGGGCTGCCGGAACTGGGGCAGGTCGACTTCGTCGTGGTCCACGGCCGGCGGCGCCCCTCGGCCCAGGGAGCGGCGGACGCCCTGGCCGCGGCGATCCTGGCGGGCGGCGACCGACTGAACCGGAGTGACGAAATCCGCCCCAGGGGCGCTGACAGGAGAGGCGGCCGGACACCGCGCACCAGGAGCGTCGGGCCGTGACCCGGTCGTACAGATTCGGTGGAGATTACGGCTCCGAAACTTACTCAACCGTCAGGATTCTGTCCGACCCTTCCCCATGTGAGCGCATTTTCCCTCCCTGACCAGCGCGGACAAAAGCGCTGCTCGCCTTCGACACCCCTCCCGCCTTCTGCCCGGTTGGGGTAGCTTTCACGGCGCTGTGCGGGGCGTCACTCAACCGAAGCGCTGAGGAGCGGGGAGCGGGGTTTGCGCGAGTTCACCAACCCTCCGTTGGAGTTGGCACCTCCGGTGGGCGGTCTGGCCGACGTGGTCTTCCAGCATGCCCAGGAGGACCCGCTGCGCATCGCGCTGGGCCGCAAGGACGAGTCGGGGCAGTGGCGCGACGTCACCAGCGCCGAGTTCCGCGACGAGGTGCTCGCCCTGGCCAAGGGCCTGCTGGCGAGCGGCATCCGGTTCGGCGACCGGGTCGCGATCATGTCCCGTACGCGCTACGAGTGGACGCTGTTCGACTACGCGCTGTGGACGATCGGCGCCCAGGTCGTGCCGGTCTACCCGACCTCCTCGGCCGAGCAGTGCTTCTGGATGCTGTACGACGCCGAGGTGACGGCCGCGGTCGTGGAGCACGAGGACCACGCGATGACGATCGCCACCGTCATCGACCGGCTGCCCCAGCTGCGCCGCCTGTGGCAGCTCGACTCGGGCGCCGTTCAGGAGCTGTACGACGCCGGCGCGCACCTCGACGACGAGGTGGTGCACCGCCACCGGCAGGCCGTCACCCCCGACTCGGTCGCCACGATCATCTACACGTCGGGCACCACCGGCCGCCCCAAGGGCTGTGTCATCTCGCACGGCAACTTCATGTACGAGGCGGACACCGTCATCGAGCGCTGGGAGCCGGTGTTCCACTCCAAGCGGGGCGACGAGGCCGCCACCCTGCTGTTCCTGCCGCTGGCCCACGTCTTCGGGCGCATGGTCCAGGTCGCGGGGATCCGCGGCAAGGTGAAGTTCGGCCATCAGCCGCAGCTCAACGCGGCGGCCCTGCTGCCCGACCTGGCCGCGTTCAAGCCGACGTTCTTCCTGGCCGTGCCGTACATCTTCGAGAAGGTGTTCAACGCGGCCCGCCGCAAGGCCGAGAAGGAGGGGCGCTCCGGCCCGTTCGAGAAGGCCGTCGACATCGCCATCAAGTACGCGGACGCGATGGAGGCGAAGGCCTGGGGAACCGGCCCCGGCCCCTCCGCGGGCCTGCGCATGCAGCACCAGCTGTTCGACAAGCTCGTCTACACCAAGATCCGCGCCGCGATGGGCGGCCGTATCAAGCACGCCATGTCGGGCGGCTCGGCGATGGACCGGCGGCTCGGCCTGTTCTTCGCCGGGGCGGGCGTGCACATCTACGAGGGCTACGGCCTGACCGAGTCCACGGCCGCCGCGACCGCCAACCCGCCCGGCCGCACCCGGTTCGGCACGGTCGGGCAGCCCATCCCCGGCATGACCGTGCACATCGCGGACGACGGCGAGATCTGGCTGCACGGCCAGAACGTCTTCCAGGGGTACCTCAACAACCCCAAGGCGACCGACGAGACCCTGCACGACGGCTGGCTGGCCACCGGCGACCTCGGTGCGCTCGACGAGGACGGCTACCTCACCATCACCGGCCGCAAGAAGGAGATCCTGGTCACATCGGGCGGCAAGAGTGTTTCGCCCGGCGTGCTGGAGGAACGCGTCCGTGACCATCCACTGGTCAACCAGTGCATCCTCGTCGGCAACGACCGCCCGTACATCGCCGCCCTCGTGACCCTCGACCAGGAGGCCGTGGAGCACTGGCTGACGATGCGGGGCAAGCCGCCGATGTCCGCGGCAGAGCTGGTGCGCGACGCGGATCTGGAGACGGAGGTGCGGCGCGCGGTGGTCGCGGCCAACACCCTGGTCTCGCAGGCCGAGTCGATCCGCACCTTCCGTATCCTGGCCCAGCCGTTCACCGAGGAGCACGGGCTGCTGACCCCGTCCCTGAAGCTGAAGCGGAAGGCGATCGAAAAGGCGTACGAGAACGAGGTCGAGGCGCTGTACCGGGCGTGAACAGCCGGGTAACAGGTGAATCGGACGCCGGAATTCTCCCGTCAGGAATGCATCACGGCTCGTGATCGTTGACGATGGGATGTACACCTGACCGCAAACCGAAGGATCGAGAGCTCGTGAGCAAGGTCCCCCCGATCATCCTGAACAACGGCGTCGAGATGCCCCAGCTGGGCTTCGGCGTCTGGCAGGTGCCGGACGACGAGGCCGAGTCGGCCGTCGCGACGGCGCTGGAGGCCGGGTACCGCAGCATCGACACAGCGGCGATCTACGGCAACGAGGAGGGCACCGGCAAGGCCATCGCCGCGTCCGGTCTCCCCCGCGAGGAGCTCTTCGTCACCACGAAGCTCTGGAACGCCGACCAGGGGTACGACTCCACGCTGCGCGCCTTCGACACCTCGCTGGAGAAGCTCGGCTTGGACTTCGTCGACCTGTACCTGATCCACTGGCCGCTGCCGGCCCGGGGTACCTACGTCGACACGTACAAGGCGTTCGAGAAGCTGCACGCCGACGGCCGGATCCGGGCCATCGGTGTCTCCAACTTCCTTCCCGAGCACCTGGAGCGGCTGATCGGCGAGACGTCGGTCATCCCGGCCGTGAACCAGATCGAGCTGCACCCGCACCTCCAGCAGAGCGCCGCCCGCGAGTACCACGCGGAGCAGGGCATCGCCACGGAGGCCTGGTCGCCGCTCGGCCAGGGCAAGGGGCTGCTGGAGGTCCCGGCGATCGTGGCCATCGCCCGCAAGCACAACCGGACTCCGGCCCAGGTCGTCCTGCGCTGGCACATCCAGCTGGGCAATGTGGTCATCCCCAAGTCCGTGACGCCGGCGCGGATCAAGGAGAACATCGAGGTCTTCGACTTCAGCCTGGACACGGAGGACCTGGCGGCCATCAGCGCCCTCAACGAGGACCGCCGCCTGGGCCCGAACCCGGCAACGTTCGACGGCGCCTGAGCGTACCCCCCGACTGCCCGCAGCTTGCTGAGCTGCGGGCAGTCGTGCCGCTAGGGGCGGCACGGGTGGGCGCAGCGGCACCCCGGCACGCCGGGCTGCGCACCGCCCCGCCTCCAGCACCAACGCCGAGCACCTCGTATCAACCGGCAGCCCCACTACCCCGCCCGCACAGCCGTGTGCACCGTATGGGCCTCCAGGACGAACACATCCGACCGCCGCTGCAGACTCGCCTCGTCGTCAGGATCGAGCAGCCGGTCAAGCGTCGCGAGATCCTCCGCATCGAGCCCGTCCGTCAGCCGCTCCCGCATGTGCGACAGGGACGCCACGACATAGGCACGGGCCCGCTCCGAGGCAGGCGCGGGCAGATCGAGCAGGAACGTGTGCGTCCTGGTGTGCTTCAGCCCCGCGGCGGCCAGCAGCCCCGGCCAGTCCTCCGTCTCCGCGACATGCCCCGGCAGCTCCGCGCGCATCCGCGTGAACCACTCCGCCTCCACCGCGTCGATCCGCGCCTGGAGCCCGGGCCGGCCGATGCCGATGTCGCGCGGCAGGAACCGCGGAGGCAGTCCGCCCTCCATGAGCGCGAGCGTGCCCCCGGGCGCCAGCCGCGCGGCGAAGGCGGTGAGCGCGGCCCGCTGGTCACCCAGGTGATGCAGGCTGCGGCTCGCCCAAAGGAGGTCGGCGGGGTAGTCCAACTGGTCGAGCACATCCGGGAGTTCACCGGCGATCGTGCCGAAGCGGTCGGCGACCCCCAGCCGCTCGGCCCGTGCCCGCGCCCGCTCCAGCAGCGGCTCGGAGCCGTCCACCGCGACGATCCGCGCGCCCGGGAACGTCTCGGCGAACAGACACGACACGACGCCCGGCCCGCTGCCCGCGTCGACGATCAGGCCCGGCTCGGTCACCTCCTTCGCCAGCCAGGCCATGGCCCGCTCGTACAGGGACGCGAACAGCTCCGCCTGGGACTCCAGCTTCGGGCCCATCTCGGCCCAGTCGATGTCCGTGGGGCCGTGGTGATGGCCGTGGCCGTGCCCGGACTCGTGGTCGTGGTCGTGCGCCATGCTGGTCAGCCTCTCCCTCGGATGCCGTCAGCCTGCGCCGACGCACCGGGGGAAGGCCACCGCTCTTGCCGCTCCCGCAAAAAAGATCCGCCGGGGCCGGAGCCCCGGCGGATCCGTGGGGACGGGTCAGCGCGTCAGGACAGCGGCGGGTACGCGTTCTGCATCAGCTGCCGGAACTGGGCGGAGAACCACTGCCCGGACAGCGGGGCGTCCGGCAGGGCACCGGACGGGTTGTTGCCGTTGCGCGGGTTGCCCTTGTACGCCGGGTCGCACATCTGGTCGAAGCCCTTGCCCTCGTCGTTCGGGATCTGCTTGCTCGCCCCGTCGGACTCGCCCGGCGGCTTCATCCACACGTAGGCGTCGATCCCGGCGGCCGGGCTGGCCTTCGGGCGCTCACCGAGGCCGGCTCCGGACTGGTTGCACCAGTTGCCGGGGTTGATCCGGCGGTCGTAACGGCCGCCGTCGACGTAGGTGTCGACGGAGGTCTGGGCGCCGGGGCCGGTGGGCCGGGCGGTGCCGCCCCAGCCGTTGCGGGAGGTGTCGATCAGCATGCCGATGCCGGAGTTGAAGCCGACCGAGACCAGCTGGTTGCGGAACGCCTGGGCGAAGGACAGCTCGTCGACGTAGCGGTTCCAGTCGACCCACTTCGACTCGCGGACGGACTTGCCGGCCACGTTGTCGCTGATGGAGAAGTGGTCCTCCTTCAGGGCGCTGTAGTTCGCCGTGTTGGTGATGAAGCCGTGGACGTCGTTGACGGTGGCGCCCTCGGCGGTCGCCGCCTCCTTGAACAGGGTCGCGGAGGGAGCGAAGTTGTCGTCCCAGCCGATCCAGCCGTGGTGGCCGGCGTCGACGTAGTTGTAGACGTTCGGCACGTCGCCGAGCTTGTTCAGCGCGTAGCCGACGCCCTTGATGTAGTTGCCGTTGGCCTTCATCACGTCACACTGCGGGGTGGCCGTGGGGCGGCTGCCGGTGTTGGTGACGAGGTTCGGCAGCGAGTCGATCTCGACGGTGGTGACGATCCGCAGCGAGGAGTACTTCGAGTCGGCGAGGATCGCCTTGATCGGGTCGATGTACTCCGTCTTGTAGCGGTCGATCTCCGTCGGGCCGAGCTCGCCGTTGGAGGCGAGGGCGGCGCAGTCACGGCCGGGCAGGTTGTAGATGACGAGCTGGACGACGAGCTCGCCGGAGCCCTTCTGGCGCAGCGCCTCGTCGAGGTGGGCGCGCAGGCCCATCTTGCCGCCCGCACCGTTGATCGCGGCGATCCGGTCCAGCCAGACGCCGGTCGGCTGGTTGGAGACCCGGCTGCCGCCCGGCTCGGCCGCGGCCTTCGCGGACCACTCCGGGTTCACGTACACCTTGGCGCCGTCGTAGGGGTTGTCCACCCGGTCGGCAGGCCCGCTCGGGTCCGGCGGATCCGTGGGGCCGCCGGGACCGCCGCCGTCGACGTTGCAGGTCACGCCGTCGAGGGTGAAGGTGGCCGGGATCGCGTTGCTGCCGCTGTAGGAGCCCTGGAAGCCGAAGCTGACCGAACCGCCCGTCGCGAGCTGGGCGTTGTAGCTCTCGTTGGCCACGGTGACGTCGGCACCGCTCTGGCTGATCTTGGCGTTCCAGCCGCTGGTGACCTTCTGGTTGCCGGCGTACGACCACTTCAGTGACCACGAGGACTTCGCGGCGCTGTTGTTGGTGACGGTCACGGCGGCGGTGAAGCCGGTGCTCCACTGGTTCTGCACCTTGTAGTCGACGGTGCAGGGGACGGCGGCGGTGCCGGCGCCGCCCGGGTCGACGGCGAACGCCGTGCCGGTGGCTCCGGCCACCAGGGCCATGGCGGCCAGTAACGCTGTTCTCGTACGGCTCATGAGTGCGGGTTTCCCTTTCGGTGGTGGGGGTGTCAGCCGTTCAGGGCGCTCCGACAAGGACATGAGGAACCCGGCACCGGCACTCGCGCAGCCGGGGACGACCGCGAAGGCGGCGGCTCAAAGTACTGAACGCGAGGGGTGTCGCTTGAGCGACTCCTTGCAGGCCGGGCCCGTCGTGACGGACGCGTCGACTGATGGAATCGCTCCCACTGGTGTCAAGGAAGGTAGCGCCAAGTGTCAGCAAAGAACAGGGGAGTCGCTGACTTTCGCTCAACACGAGGTGTCGAATCTTTTCGACTCTTCAAAGACCTTGACCGGTACCACACCCGTCCTCACTATGGGAGCGCTCCCACTGGTTCAAGCCTTGACTTCTCCGAGCCGCAAGGAGGAACCAGCACCATGCATCCCCCACCCCGGAGGCGGAGAGCCGTGCGGCGTCTGTGGACCGCCGCACTCGCAGCTCTCGCGCTTCCGCTGACGATGCTCTCCTCAGGGTCGGCCACCGCGCAGGCGGCCGCACTTCAGTGCAGTGTCGATTACAAGACGAACGACTGGGGCTCCGGCTTCACCGCGGACCTGACCCTCACCAACCGCGGCACGGACGCCATCGACGGCTGGACGCTGACCTACGCCTACTCCGGCAACCAGAAGCTGGGCAGCGGCTGGAACGGCACCTGGTCGCAGTCCGGCCAGAACATCACCGTCAAGAACGCCGCCCACAACGCGCGGGTCGCCGCGGGCGCCGCCGTCTCCACGGGCGCCCAGTTCACCTACAGCGGCAGCAACACCGCGCCCACGTCGTTCACGGTGAACGGCACCCCCTGTACCGGTGCGCACCAGCCGCCGATCGCCGTGCTGACCAGCCCGGCCTCCGGCGCCGTCTACACCCAGGGCCAGGCGGTCCCGCTGGCCGCCACCGCGGCCGCCGCGGACAACGCCACGATCAGCAAGGTGGAGTTCTACGACGACACCAAGCTGCTGGGCACGGACACCAGCGCGCCCTACGCGCTGTCCGTCTCGGATTTGACCGCGGGCAGTCATTCCCTGGTGGCGAAGGCCTACGACAGCATGGGCGCCTCCGCCGATTCCACCCCGGTCGGCATCACGGTCGCCTCCGGCCCCACCGTCGTCGCCTCGCCGCTCCAACTGGGCGTGCAGTCCGGCAAGTCGGGCACGTACGAGGTGAAGCTGTCCAAGCAGCCGGCGTCCAATGTGACGGTGACGTCGGCCCGCGCGAGCGGCAACTCGGGCCTGTCGGTCACGGGCGGTGCCTCGCTCACCTTCACCCCGCAGAACTGGAACACCGCGCAGAAGGTGACCGTCACGGCAGCCAACTCCGGTACGGGTTCCGCCGTGTTCGAGTCGACGGCCGCGGGCCACGCCAAGGCCTCGGTCACCGTCACCCAGCTGGCGGCCACCAAGGCGTACGACGCCCGCTTCCTGGAGCTCTACGGGAAGATCACCAACCCGGCGAACGGCTACTTCTCCCCCGAGGGCATTCCCTACCACTCGGTCGAGACGCTGATCGTCGAGGCGCCGGACCACGGTCACGAGACCACCTCGGAGGCGTACAGCTACCTCCTGTGGCTCCAGGCCATGTACGGCAAGGTGACGGGCGACTGGTCCAAGTTCAACGGGGCGTGGGAGCTCATGGAGAAGTACATGATCCCCACCCACGCCGACCAGCCGACCAACTCCTTCTACAACGCCTCGAAGCCGGCGACCTACGCGCCCGAGCTGGACACCCCGGGTGAGTACCCGGCCAAGCTCGACACCGGCGTCTCGGTCGGCAGGGACCCAATCGCGGCCGAGCTGAAGAGCGCGTACGGCACGGACGACGTCTACGGCATGCACTGGCTGCAGGACGTCGACAACGTCTACGGCTACGGCAACTCGCCCGGCAAGTGCGAGACGGGACCGTCGGACACCGGCCCGTCGTACATCAACACCTTCCAGCGCGGCGCGCAGGAGTCGGTGTGGGAGACGGTGCCGCAGCCGACCTGTGACGCCTTCAAGTACGGCGGCAAGAACGGCTATCTGGACCTGTTCACCGGTGACGCCTCCTACGCCAAGCAGTGGAAGTTCACCAACGCGCCGGACGCCGACGCACGGGCCGTACAGGCCGCGTACTGGGCGGACGTCTGGGCGAAGGAGCAGGGCAAGGGCAGTGCCGTGTCCGCGACCGTCGGCAAGGCCGCCAAGATGGGCGACTACCTGCGCTACTCCATGTTCGACAAGTACTTCAAGAAGATCGGCAACTGCGTCGGTCCGTCGACCTGTGCGGCCGGCACCGGCAAGGACGCCTCGATGTACCTGATGTCCTGGTACTACGCCTGGGGCGGTGCCACCGACACCTCCGCCGGCTGGGCCTGGCGCATCGGCTCCAGCCACGCCCACGGCGGCTACCAGAACCCGCTCGCCGCTTACGCGCTGAGCAACTACGCCCCGCTGAAGCCCAAGTCGGCGACGGGCGCGGCGGACTGGGCCAAGTCCATGGACCGGCAGCTGGAGTTCTACCGCTGGCTGCAGTCGGACGAGGGCGCCATCGCCGGCGGCGCGACCAACAGCTGGGCGGGCCGGTACGCGACCCCGCCTTCGGGCAAGTCGACGTTCTACGGCATGTACTACGACGAGAAGCCGGTGTACCACGACCCGCCGTCCAACCAGTGGTTCGGCTTCCAGGCGTGGTCCATGGAGCGGGTCGCCGAGCTGTACCAGCAGACGGGGAACGCGCAGGCCAAGACGGTCCTCGACAAGTGGGTCGACTGGGCGCTGTCCAAGACCACGTTCAACCCGGACGGCACGTTCCGTATCCCGTCGACGCTCCAGTGGTCGGGCCAGCCCGACACCTGGAACGCGTCCAGCCCCGGCTCCAACAGCGGGCTGCACGTCACGGTCGCCGACTACACCAACGACGTCGGTGTGGCGGCCTCGTACGCCAAGACCCTGACGTACTACGCCGACCGCTCCGGTGACACGGAGGCCGCGGCGGCGGCGAAGAAGCTGCTGGACGGTATGTGGGCGAACAACCAGGACGATCTCGGGATCGCCGTTCCGGAGAACCGCGCGGACTACAACCGGTTCGACGACTCGGTGTCCATTCCGAGTGGCTGGACGGGCACGATGCCGAACGGTGACGCGATCAACTCGTCGTCGACGTTCGACTCGATCCGGTCCTTCTACGAGGACGACCCGGCCTGGTCGAAGATCGAAAGTTATCTCGCGGGCGGTGCGGTGCCGTCGTTCACGTATCACCGGTTCTGGGCTCAGGCGGATATCGCCTTGGCCATGGGCTCGTACGCGGAGCTTCTCGAATAGTCCCCGCCGGGCGCTCCGCGGGTTGGGCGGTTTTCGTCTGCGGGCCGTGTGTGGCTGGTCGCGCAGTTCCCCGCGCCCCCAAAACAGCGTCCGAAGCTCTGCGTACGTGGCCCTGCACCTGACGCGGGGCCACGGCCGGGCGGCTCCACCCGCACTGGGGCCGCCCGGCTCTCGCACGTTCCCCCTCACGGAAGGAACCCCACCGTGCGAAGAACCCGTATTCTCACGGCCGTGCTCGCGCTCGCGGCCGGGTTGTTGTCGGGCGCTCCTACCGCCCTGGCCGCCGATCCGCCGTCGCCGAAAATCACCGCCGACACCTATACCTGGAAGAACGCCCGGATCGACGGGGGCGGCTTCGTCCCCGGGATCGTCTTCAACCGGAGCGAGAAGAACCTCGCCTACGCCCGGACCGACATCGGCGGTGCCTATCGGTGGCAGGAGGCGTCGAAGACCTGGACACCGCTGCTGGACTCGGTCGGCTGGGACGACTGGGGGCACACGGGGGTCGTCAGCATCGCCTCCGACTCCGTCGACCCCGACAAGGTCTACGCGGCGGTCGGTACGTACACCAACAGCTGGGATCCGAAGAACGGCGCCGTCATGCGCTCCTCCAACCGGGGGGCGAGCTGGCAGAAGGCGAATCTGCCGTTCAAGCTGGGCGGCAACATGCCGGGGCGGGGCATGGGCGAGCGGCTGGCCGTCGACCCGAACCGGAACAGCGTGCTGTATCTGGGCGCGCCCAGCGGCAAGGGGCTGTGGCGGTCGACGGACTCGGGTGTGACCTGGTCACAGGTGGCGAACTTCCCCAACGTCGGCAACTACGCGCAGGACCCGAGCGACACGAGCGGCTACGCCTCCGACAACCAGGGCATCGTCTGGGTCACCTTCGACGAGTCCACGGGCACCTCGGGCAGCGCCACCAAGACGATCTACGTGGGGGTCGCCGACAAGGACAACGCGGTGTACCGCTCGACGGACGCCGGCGCGACCTGGCAGCGGCTGGCCGGGCAGCCCACGGGCCAGCTCGCCCACAAGGGCGTCCTGGACGCGAAGAACGGCTATCTGTACCTCGCCTACAGCGACAAGGGCGGCCCGTACGACGGCGGCAAGGGACAGGTGTGGCGGTACGCGACCGGGACCGGGACCTGGAAGGACATCAGCCCGGTGGCGGAGGCCGACACGTTCTACGGCTTCAGCGGTCTGACGGTGGACCGGCAGAAGCCCGGCACGGTGATGGCGACCGCGTACAGCGCCTGGTGGCCGGACACCCAGATCTTCCGCTCCACGGACAGCGGCGCCACCTGGACCAAGGCGTGGGACTACACGTCGTACCCGAACCGCGAGAACCGCTACACGATGGACGTGTCGTCCTCGCCGTGGCTGACCTGGGGCGCGAACCCGCAGCCGCCGGAGCAGACCCCGAAGCTCGGGTGGATGACGGAGTCCCTGGAGATCGACCCGTTCAACTCCAACCGCATGATGTACGGAACGGGCGCGACGATCTACGGCACCGAGAACCTCACGAACTGGGACAGCGGCGGCAAGTTCGCCGTCAAACCGATGGTGCGGGGGCTGGAGGAGACGGCGGTCAACGACCTCGCCTCTCCCCCGTCCGGGGCCCCGCTGTTCAGCGCGCTCGGTGATGTCGGCGGCTTCCGGCACACGGACCTGGCCAAGGTGCCGTCGATGATGTTCACCCAGCCGAACTTCACGACGACCACGAGCCTGGACTTCGCCGAGTCGAACCCGGACACGGTCGTCCGGGTCGGCAACCTCGACTCGGGTCCGCACATCTCGTTCTCGACGGACAACGGCGCCAACTGGTTCGCGGGGACCGACCCCTCGGGCGTGAGCGGCGGCGGCACGGTAGCGGCGGCGGCCGACGGCAGCCGGTTCGTGTGGAGCCCTGAGGGCGCCGGCGTGCACCACACGACGGGCTTCGGCACGTCGTGGCAGGCGTCCGGCGGGATCCCCTCCGGGGCGATCGTCGAGTCGGACCGCGTCGACCCGAAGACCTTCTACGGCTTCAAGTCCGGGAAGTTCTACGTCAGTACGGACGGCGGGGCCACGTTCAAGGAGTCACCGGCGACGGGGCTGCCCGGTGGTGACAGCGTCCGCTTCAAGGCCCTGCCCGGCGGGAAGGGCGACGTCTGGCTGGCGGGCGGCGCGAGCGACGGGGCGTACGGCCTGTGGCACTCGACGGACGGCGGCACGAGCTTCACGAAGCTGTCGAACGTCGAGCAGGCCGACACCATCGGCTTCGGCAAGGCGGCCCCCGGCGCCTCGTACCAGACGCTCTACACCAGCGCGAAGATCGGCGGCGTGCGCGGTATCTTCCGCTCCACGGACAAGGGCGCGACCTGGACCCGCATCAACGACGACGCCCACCAGTGGGGCTGGACGGGCGCGGCCATCACCGGTGACCCGAGGGTGTACGGCCGGGTGTACATGTCGACCAACGGCCGTGGCGTCATCTACGGCGACAGCTCCGACGGCGGCACGACGGGTCCCGGGCCCGACCCCGGGCCTGCCGGTGCCTGCAAGGTGACGTACAAGGTCACGAGCCAGTGGTCGGGCGGCTTCCAGGCGGACGTGCAGCTCACCAACACCGGTGCCGGCGCCTGGAACGGCTGGTCGCTCGGCTGGTCCTTCGCCGACGGCCAGAAGCTCACCCAGGCGTGGAACGCCGAGGTCACGCAGTCGGGTACGGCGGTGACGGCGAAGAACGTCGGCTGGAACGCCGGCGTGGCGGCGGGCTCGTCCGTGAGCTTCGGCTTCACGGCCGGCTCGTCGGGGACGAACACGAAACCGACGGCGTTCAAGCTGGGTGACCAGAGCTGCACGGTGGCCTGACCGCGCCTTTTCGAGGGCGTATGCCGGAGACGGCATACGCCCTCGGCCTTCTCAAGGGGTGTAGACGGTCGGACGGGGAGCCGTCGGCATGGCGTTGCCGATGAAGAAGCTGGGGTGCGGGGGCTGGTTGTAGGCCGTGTTCTGCCAGGCCAGGGCCGTGCGGTACTGCGTGTCGTGGAGCAGGGTCGTGATCTTCGTGCTGGTCTCGTGCGGGGTCGAGTAGATGCGCAGCGCGGTGTTGTCGCTGGTGCGCCAGACGACCTCCTCGCGCCAGTCGCCCAGGATGTCGCCGGACAGGACGGGCGTGGACTTGGTGCCGTTGTTGGAGGAGACGCCGGATCCGGTCAGCAGGCGGGTGTCGCCCGAGGTGCCGTACTTGTCGATGCGGGTGCCGTCGAGGAGTTCACGGACGGGGTCGCCGTCCCACCAGGACAGGAAGTTTATGCTGGACGGCTCCCGGCCGAGGGAGGCGCCGGTGGCCGAGCGCAGGGTGGTGTCGGATGCCGACCAGGCCTCGGCGCCCGGGCTGCCGGCATAGATGTCGGCGGCGACGCCCCGGCCGTTGTCCGAACCGGAGGCCGTCTGCCACAGCACCTGGCCGGTGCGGGCGTCGGCCATCCAGGAGCCGGGCTTGCTGGAGTCCTCGGAGACCTTGAAGTACTCCAGGCCCGCGCGGGAGGGGTTGAGGTCCCCGAGGTGGGCCGCGTCGCCGTGACCCAGCTTGGTCGTCCACAGCCCGTTGCCGTTGTCGTCGACGGTCATGGCGCCGTAGACGATCTCGTCCTTGCCGTCGGCGTCGACGTCCGCGACGGACAGGCTGTGGTTGCCCTGGCCGTCGTAGCCCTTGCCGCTGTTGGTGGAGGAGTTGGTGTCGAAGGTCCAGCGGCGGGTGAACTGGCCGCCTCGCCAGTCCCAGGCGGCGATGACCGTGCGGGTGTAGTAGCCGCGCGCCATGATCAGCGACGGGCGGGAGCCGTCCAGGTAGGCCGTGCCCGCGAGGAAGCGGTCGACGCGGTTGCCGTAGTTGTCGCCCCAGGAGGAGACGGTGCCGCGGGCCGGGACGTAGTCGATGCTCTGCATCGCCTTGCCCGTCTGGCCGTTGAACATGGTCAGGAACTCGGGGCCGGAGAGCACGTAGCCGCTGGAGTTGCGGTGGTCGGCCGAGGAGCTGCCGATGACCGCGCCGGTGCCGTCCTTGGTGCCGTCGGCGGTCTTCATGGCGACCTCGGCCTTGCCGTCGCCGTCGTAGTCGTACACCTGGAACTGCGTGTAGTGCGCCCCGGAGCGGATGTTGCGGCCCAGGTCGATACGCCACAGCCGGGTGCCGTCCAGCTTGATGCCGTCGACGATCGTGTTGCCCGTGTAGCCGGACTGGGAGTTGTCCTTGGCGTTGGTCGGCTGCCACTTCAGGACGATGTCCAGGGCGCCGTCGCCGTCGAGGTCACCCAGGGAGGCGTCGTTGGCCTCGTAGGTGTATGCCGAGTTGCCCGGGGCGGTGCCGCCGGCCGGTGGGGAGACGGGGACGTCCTTGTAGCCGGTGCGGAACTGGATCGCGTGCACCGAGTCGGCCTGCTCCACGCCGTTCACGATCGCGCGGACGGTGTAGTCGGCTTGTGCGGGGGCGCCGGAGTGGAAGTAGTTCGTGGAGCCGGTGATCGGGGTCGCGTTGACCTTCGTGCCGGCCCGGTACACGTTGAACGACACGTCGTTCGGGTCGGTGCCCAGCCAGCGCCAGCTGACCAGGTTGCCGCTGCCGGTGTGGACGCTGACCACGCCCCGGTCCAGCTTCTCGACCTGGCGGGCGGTGGCGGCCGCGGCGGTGTCGCCGGTGGCGAACGTGGTCAGGCCGGCGCCGGTGAGCGCGGCCGTGACGGCGGCGACGGGCAGAAGCAGGCGGCGTCTGCGGTGCCTGTGGGGGTGCTTCACGGGACGGACCTCCTGGAGGGACGGGCGGGTTCCGCCTCTCAGTCGCCGCCGGACGCACGGGAGTTGCCGTACCGCTCGGCCAGTTCGGCCACGGTCCGGGCGATCCTCGACCGCAGTTCGTCCGGGGCCAGCACCTCGATGCCCGTGCCCAGGCGCAGGAACTCGGCGTGGGCGTGGTCGACGGACTCGATGGGGACCGTGGCGCGGGTCCAGCCGTTCGTCGTCCGTACGTCCGTCGCGCCGTACGGCCTCCCCCGCCGGGCCCGTGAGCATCGTCCCCGGGGCCAGTCGCACCACCGCCTCCCCGCGGTGCAGCCGGTCGTGGAAGCCGCGCTGGTACGCCGCCCAGTACACGGCCAGGTCGAAGCCCCCGGGCCGGGTGAACTCCTCGTCGTGGGCGGTGAGTTCGAGGATCTGGTCGACCCGGTAGGTCCGTGGGCCGGGCCCGGCGACGACGTACCAGCGGCCCGCCTTCAGCACCAGCCCGTAGGGCTCCAGGCGGCGCTCCACGTCGGTGGGCTCGCGCCAGCGGCGGTACAGGACGTGCAGCACGCGGCTGCTCCAGACGGCGTCCGCGACGGCCGGGAGGTGAGGGGCCTTGTCGGCGTCCGCGTACCAGCCGGGGGCGTCCAGGTGGAAGCGGCCGCTGATCCGGTCGGCGTGTGCGCGCAGCTCCGCCGGCAGGGCGGCGCGCACCTTGAGCTGGGCGGCGGCGAGCACGGAGCCGAGACCGAGCTGCGCGGCGGGGCCGGGGGCGCCCGCGAGGAAGAGGGCCTCTGCCTCGTCGGCGGTGAGACCCGTCAGGCGGGTGCGGTAGCCGTCGAGCAGACGGTACCCGCCGGCGTGGCCCGCGTCGCCGTACAGCGGGACCCCGGCGGCACCGAGGGCCTCGACGTCCCGGTAGACGGTACGGACCGAGACCTCCAGCTCCTCGGCGAGTTGCGCGGCG
>NZ_MUKA01000241.1:0-216 GCF_002150735.1 Streptomyces africanus | reverse complement strand
CGGCCGGTGGATCAAGCGCTACCACGTCACCGCCGACCCGGAGGGCATCGCGCCCGAAGTGGAGAAGGCGGCGTACGCGCTCCTGCCCGAACTGCTGCCGGAGCCGGACGGGACCCCGCCGGCGACGTTCGTCGTGCTGCACCGGGGCGGTGACGACGGCGCCTACCTGAACGCGTACAGCTGGGTGTGGGACAACGTGCTGCACTTCGGCGGCGC
>NZ_MUKA01000240.1 GCF_002150735.1 Streptomyces africanus | reverse complement strand
CGCTCACCCCGCCCGCCGCCACCACGACGACCCCCAGCACGAAGAACAGCACCAGCGGATCCCACCGGTCCCGCCGCCACCGCACCCCCAGCGCCGCCACCCCGAGCAGCACCAGCCAGTACCGCCCGACCAGGTCCTCGTACAACGGCCGGTGCACCGACTCCAGGTCAGCCCCGGCCCCGAACAGCGCGAAGAAGTCGTAGTACGGCCACAGCAGCAGCACGACCAGTCCCAGCACCAGCCCACCGCCCAGCCGGAGCCACACCGACCGGCCCGGCCGCGCGGCCACCACGGTCGCGAGCGCCCCCAGCGTGGCCACCACGCCCGAGAACTGATGGCACAGCAGGATCACCGCCCACAGCGCCCCCAGCCCCAGCCACACGCCCCACCGCGCGTCACCGTCACCGCGCACCGCCCGCCCGAGCCACGCCCAGAAGTGGAACGCGAGCCCCAGCGCGAACACGCTCGGATACGACACCGTCAGCGCGAGCGAGTTGAGCCCGTAGAAGCCGCTCCAGTTGAACAGGACCGTCCCCCACAGGAACAGCAGACTCAGTACGGCCAGTGGGGGCGCGGCACGATGGCCGCTCAGCGTCCGCACGTACCGCCACACCCCCGACAGCAGCAGCGCGAGCCCGGCCAGCGCCCCCAGCCGCAGCACCACGAAGACCGACAGTCCGCTCACCCGGGCGACGCAGCCGAGCACCAGCGTCCAGGGCGAGTAGTACGGGCTCGGCGTGTCGGCGTCGACGAGCGGATTGCCCGGGTCGACGAGATCGTGGCGCAGCCGCTGGACGGTCGCGGCGTGCATGCCGAGGTCCCCGGCCCACGGCAGCCGGACGATCACGAGGACCAGCAGCAGGACGACCACCGCGGCCGCCGCCTGCACGGCGAGGGCCGCCGGTCTGTTCACTGTCACGTCCCAAGCCTTAGCCGGAAACGGTAAGTCCTCCACTCGAATCGCCCTGAGACGCGCCGAGAAGAAAGCGCCCCGGGCCGTAATCGGCCCGGGGCGCCCAGGAGGCCGTACTGCTACGAATGCGTCCGCAGCAGCGTGCGCATCGTCCGCATCGCCACCGACAGGTTCGCGAGGTCGAACGCCTCGGAGCTCTGGATCTCCTCCAGTGTGGTGCGGGCCCGGCCGAGGATCGCCGCGTTCTTCTGCTCCCACGCCTTGTAGCGCTGCTCGGGCGTCGAGGTCCCGTTGCCCACCGCCAGGACGTCCGCGGTCAGCGCCGCGTGCGCCGCGTACAGGTCCTCGCGGATCGCCGCGCGGGCCATGGACTGCCAGCGGTCGGCGCGGGGCAGCTCGATGATGCGGTCCATGAGCTGGGTGATCCGCAGCCGGTCGGCGAGGTCGTAGTAGACGTCGGCGACGTCCAGCGGCTCCCGGCCCATGCGGTCGGCGACCGAGACGATGTCGAGCGTCGGGAAGGCGGAGGAGAACCCGGCCACGCGGGTGGCGAGTTCGTCCGGGACGCCGGCGTCCGTCAGCTCGTCGTAGATCTTCTGGTACCACTCCAGGTCGGCGCCGCGCAGCAGCTTCGGCAGCTGCGTCCAGACCTGCTCGACCCGGTCGGCGAAGAAGTCGACGGTCTCGGCGAGCTGGAGCGGCTGCGGCCGGTTGTTGAGCAGCCAGCGCGTCCCGCGCTCCACGAGGCGGCGCGAGTGCAGCCGGATGCGGGTCTGGACGTCGGCCTCGGCCTTGTTGTCGAGCGCCTCGACCCCGTCCCACACCTCGGCGGAGCGGAAGATCGCACGCGCCGCGGTCTGGGCCCGGACGATCTCCTCCAGGGAGGCGCCGGTCTCCTCGCGCAGGCGGTGCAGGTACGTCGTGCCGCCGGTGTTGACCGTGTCGTTGACCAGGACGGTCGTGGTGATCTCGCGGCGCAGCGGGTGGCCGTCGATGCGCTCGGCGAACTCCTCGCGCAGCGCGGTCGGGAAGTAGCAGTGCAGCAGGCCCCGCAGGTACGGGTCGTCGGGCAGCGAGGTGTGCAGCAGCTCCTCGGCGACCGTGATCTTCGTGTACGCCAGCAGGACGGCCGTCTCCGGGCTGGTCAGGCCCTGCCCCTGGGCGAGCCGCTCGCGGATCTGCCGGTCGGTGGGCAGGAACTCCAGCGCCCGGTCGAGGTGGCCCTCCCTGACCAGGTGCTTCATGAAGCGCTGCTGGGCGTGGAGCATGTCCTTGGACTGGGCGAGGGCGTTGGCGATCGCCGTGTTCTGCGCGTAGTTGTTGCGCAGCACCAGGTGGCCGACCTCGTCGGTCATCTCGGCGAGCAGCTTGTTGCGCTGCTTGACGGTCATGTCGCCGTCCGCGACCAGGCCGTTGAGCAGGATCTTGATGTTCACCTCGTGGTCGGAGGTGTCCACGCCCGCACTGTTGTCGATGGCGTCGGTGTTGATCCGGCCGCCGTGCAGCGCGAACTCGATCCGGCCGAGCTGGGTCAGGCCCAGGTTGCCGCCCTCGCCCACGACCTTGACGCGCAGGTCCTTGCCGTCGACGCGGATGGCGTCGTTGGCCTTGTCGCCGACGTCCGCGTTGGACTCGGCGGAGGACTTGACGTACGTACCGATGCCGCCGTTCCACAGCAGGTCCACCGGCGCCTGGAGGATCGCCTTCATCAGGTCGGCCGGGGTCAGCTTGGTGACCTTGGCCTCGATGCCGAGGGCCTCGCGGATGTGCGCGTTGACCGGGATGGCCTTGGCCGTACGCGGGAAGATGCCGCCGCCGGCCGACAGCAGCTCCTTGTTGTAGTCCTCCCAGCTGGAACGCGGCAGCTCGAACAGGCGGCGGCGCTCGGCGTAGGAGGTGGCGGCGTCCGGGTTCGGGTCGATGAAGATGTGCCGGTGGTCGAAGGCGGCCACCAGCCGGATGTGCTCGGAGAGCAGCATGCCGTTGCCGAACACGTCACCGGACATGTCGCCGATGCCGACGACCGTGAAGTCCTCGGTCTGGGTGTCGACGCCCAGCTCCCGGAAGTGCCGCTTGACGGACTCCCAGGCGCCGCGGGCGGTGATGCCCATGCCCTTGTGGTCGTAGCCGGCCGAGCCGCCGGAGGCGAAGGCGTCACCGAGCCAGAAGTTGTACTGCTCGGCGACCCCGTTGGCGATGTCGGAGAAGGTCGCGGTGCCCTTGTCGGCGGCGACGACGAGGTAGGTGTCGTCCCCGTCGTGCCTCACGACGTCCGCCGGGGGCACGACCTCGCCGGCCACCATGTTGTCGGTGATGTCGAGCAGCGCCGAGATGAACGTCTTGTAGCTGGCGATGCCCTCGGCCATCCACGCGTCCCGGTCGACGCTCGGGTCGGGCAGCTGCTTGGCGACGAATCCGCCCTTGGCGCCGACCGGCACGATGACGGTGTTCTTCACCATCTGCGCCTTGACCAGGCCGAGGATCTCCGTACGGAAGTCCTCACGGCGGTCGGACCAGCGCAAGCCCCCGCGCGCGACCTTGCCGAAGCGCAGGTGCACGCCCTCGACGCGCGGCGAGTACACCCAGATCTCGAACGCCGGGCGCGGCGCCGGAAGGTCCGGGATGGCCTGCGGGTCGAACTTCATGGAGACGTACGCGTGCGGCTTGCCGCCCGCCGCCTCCTGGAAGAAGTTGGTCCGCAGGGTCGCCTTGATGACGGTGAGGAAGGACCGCAGGATCCGGTCCTCGTCGAGCGAGGCCACCTGGTCGAGGGCCGCGTCGACCTCCTCCAGCAGCGCGTCCACGATCTCGTGTCCCGCGCGCTGCCGGTCCGGCGACATCCGCGCCTCGAACAGGGAGACGAGCAGGCGGGTGGTGTGGACGTTGTTGCGGAGGGTGTCCTCCATGTAGTCCTGGCTGAACGTGGACGCCGCCTGCCGCAGGTACTTCGCGTACGCCCGCAGCACCATCGCCTGGCGCCAGGTCAGCCCGGCGCTCAGCACCAGGGCGTTGAAGCCGTCGTTCTCCGCCTTGCCGGTCCAGGTGGCGGCGAAGGCGTCCTGGAACCGCTCGCGGGCGTCGTCGCCGAGGTGGTCCCCGCCGCTGCGGGAGCGGGGCATGCGCAGGCCGAAGTCGTAGATCCAGGCCACGCTCCGGTCCGAGCAGCGCAGCTCGTACGGCCGCTCGTCGACGACCTCGACGCCGAGCCGGTTGAGGACCGGCAGCACCGCCGACAGGGAGATGGCGTCACCCGTGCGGTAGATCTTGAAGCGGCGCTCCTCGGGGGCGGCGCCCACCGGCTCGTAGAGGCTGAGCGCGAAGTCCTGGCCCTCCTCGGCGTTCAGCTGTTCGAGGTGGACGAGGTCGGCGACCGCTGCGCGCGGGTTGTGGTCGGCCTTGTAGCCCTCGGGGAAGGCGTGCGCGTACCGGCGCATCAGTTCCGCCGCCTGCTCCTCGCCGAGCTCGGCGTTGAGCGCCTCGGCGAAGGCGTCCTCCCAGGAGCGGGCGGCCTCCACCAGCCGGGCCTCGATGCGCTCCTTGTCGGCGTCGGACAGCTCGGGCAGCTCGGTGCCCTGCGGGACCCGGACCACGAAGTGCAGCCGGGACAGGATCGACTCGGTGTTCCAGGCCGTGAAGTCGACGCTGATGCCGCCCAGTTCCTCCTTGAGGATCTCGATGATCCGCAGGCGGACGGCCGTGGTGTAGCGGTCGCGCGGGAGGTAGACGAGGGCCGAGTAGTAGCGCCCGTACTCGTCCTGGCGCAGGTAGAGCCTCAGCCGCCTGCGCTCCTGGAGGTAGAGGACGGAGGTGACGATCGAGCGCAGCTCGTCGACCGGGGTCTGGAACAGCTCGTCGCGCGGGTACGTCTCCAGGATCTGGAGCAGGTCGCGCCCGTCGTGGCTGTTGGGCGAGAACCCGGCCTGTTCGAGGACCTCCTCGACCTTGCGCCGGATCACCGGGACCCGGCGCACGGACTCGGTGTAGGCGGCGGAGGAGAACAGCCCGAGGAACCGCCGCTCGCCGACGACATTGCCCTCGGTGTCGAACTTCTTGACCCCGATGTAGTCCAGGTACGACGGCCGGTGCACGGTCGACCGGCTGTTCGCCTTGGTCAGGACGAGCAGCTTGTGCTCGCGCGCCTTGGCCCGGGCGTCGGCGGGCAGCCGCTCGAAGGACGGGCTGACCGGGTGGCTCTCCTGGTCGGAGTGGTGCGGGTCGGCGCGCAGGATGCCGAGGCCGGTGCCGGGCACGGCGGCCAGCGAGTCGTCCCCGCGCAGCTGGTACTCGCGGTACCCGAGGAACGTGAAGTGGTCGTCGGCCAGCCAGCGCAGCAGCTCGCGAGCCTCCTCGACCTGGGGACCGGGCAGGTCACCGGGGATGGGCTCGTCCGGCAGCCCCTCCGCCAGCCGGATCGCCGCCTCGCGCATCTTGCCCCAGTCCTCGACGGCCTCACGGGCGTCGGACAGCACCCGCAGCAGGTCGGCGGTGATCTGCTTCAGATCGGCCCGGTCGGTCTCGCGGTCGAACTCGACATGGATCCAGGACTCGACGTGCGCGTCGTGCGGAAGGTCGCGCATGCCGGTCGCGGGCTTGGGCAGCACCTCGATGAGCTTGCCGGTGACATCGCGCCGCACGACGAACTGCGGGTGGATGACGACGTGGATGCCGCGCCCCTGTCGCGTCAGCTCGTTGGTGACGGAGTCGACGAGGAAGGGCATGTCGTCGGTGACGACCTCGACCACGGAGTGGGTGCACGTCCACCCGTTCTCTTCGACCGTAGGGGTGTGCACCCGCACGTTGGCCGTGCCCTGGGGACGGTTTTCGGCCAGCCGGTAGTGCGAGACGGCGGCTCCGAAGACATCGACCGGGTCGCGGTCGGTGAGGTCCTCCGGGGCCGTGTGCAGGTAGTAACGCTGGAGGAACGAGAGAAGGGACTCACGATCCGGGGCTTCCTGGGCGTCTGGGGTCTCCTCGCCCGTCGACCCGGTCGGTAGGTGCCCCCCGACCGGGCTGTTCTCAGCTACCCGGGCGGCCCTCTCGAGCAACTCGGCCTTGGCTTCGTCCAGCTTGGTCTGCATTGTCCTCTGGCTCCTGTCGCGCGCCGTTGCGTGACGTAGAAGGAAGTACGGCCTCTGCGCTTACGACGTCACGCCGTGACACGGGGTATCCGGTCTGTTCCGACGCTATGCCGCAAGGTGAGATGAGCGGGGGTGTCTGAGCCAATCTTGAGCTCCCCCACGGGTATGAAGCCCCGTCCCGCCCGCGAAGACCAGCGACCGCCGCCCGGTCACGGATGTAGTCCGTGCTCTCCGGGCGCAGGGCAGGGACGACGACGTCCCCGCGAACTATCGCGCTGATCACGCCACCAAGGCTATCGCTCCTTACAGGGGGCCCGTCATGAGCCGTATGTGTACAAAACCAGGCCTGGAAGTTTGACGTTCTGCACAGTGCGGCCACCTTCCGACGGCCATAGCTGCGGGCAATCGTGCCTCCCCCAGTGCCTCAAGGGCCTGGGAGGTACCCCCAGGGCGGCACGGGTGGNNACGCCGAGCACCCAGCTACGCCGCCAGCCGCTCGGCCTCCGCCACGGCTTCCTCCAGCGTGTCCACGACCGGCACCCCCACCGCCTCCAGACTCGCCCGACTGTGCGACCCGCCGGTATACAGCACGGCCCGGGCCCCCACATGCCGCGCGGCCACCGCGTCATCCGCGGCATCCCCGATCACCACGGTCCGCTCAGGATCCACTCTCAGCGACCCCAGATGCCGCACCATGTG
>NZ_MUKA01000239.1 GCF_002150735.1 Streptomyces africanus | reverse complement strand
CCCCCACCGACGCGCAACACCGTGAGCGCGCCCCGATCCCCGGCTGCGTCCGCGCCACCCCTCCCGCCCTCCCTCATCCTCAACTCCTGCCAGGACATGGGTGACGCCGTCAAGGAACCGAGTCTCGTAGCCAGCCGCTACGGCGCTCAGTGACACATGTTCAGTCAAGGACCGCGGTGGCTTCGATCTCAACCAGATGCTCGGGGACGTCCAGCGCCGCGACGCCGATCAGCGTGGCCGGAGGCACCGGAGTGACCCCCAGCTTTGCGGCCGCCCTGGAGATTCCCTCCAGGAGCGGTGGCATCTTGTCGGCCGTCCAGTCGACGACGTAGAAGGTCAGTTTCGCCACGTCGTCGAAGGAACCGCCGGCCTCGGCCAGCGCGGTGGCGATATTGAGGTAGCTCTGCTCCACCTGGGCGGCGAGGGGCGACCTGCCCGGCGATGAAGACCAGCTTCGAACCGGAGGCGATCGCCACCTGCTGGTAGACATCGATCTTCGGCAGTCCCTCGGGGTTTCTCAGGGTGATGGCCATGCTGTCCGTCTCCTGGTCCGGGCCTCTGAAAGCCCGTGCTCGTCAAAATCAGACCAAATGCGGTCTCTTGCAGTTACTCAGGAACTGTAGGAGAGTGTGCGGTGACATGGAAGAACGCACTTTTCAGTGACTGGGTAACCTGATGGTGACCAAGCAGTTCAGCGGCTTGGCCGAGGATGCCGACCTGCGGCGCGCCGATTCCTGCCGTCCACCCCACCGTCCCGCCTCGGGTCGAGTACACCCTCACCGAAGCGGGCCACGGACTGCGGGCGACGGTCGACAGGACGTGGGATTGGACCTACCGGTACTTCCGGCACATCGAGTCCGCACGGGGGCGCTTCGAAGCCTGACGGTCGGTCAATACAAAGGCGGAGGTGAACGCGCCACCCTCATCACCTGCGGCCCTCTCCCCGTCCCAGGAGCCTGCTCCGGGGTTACGCAGTAGGTCAGGGTGAAAACGGGCGCTGGCAGCGGTGGCCTCCTTCAGGGACGTGGCGGCAGCGGAGTGCCAGGAGCGTGGTGGTCATGTCCGTTCAACGACTGCCGCTCGGGCCGGCCGTACCGCCGGACGAGGGAAGGCGGCCGTCCCAGCCGGAGCCCCGGGCGCCCCGAACGTGACCGGTGAGATGGCGAACGTGACGGCCTTCTGGTCCGCGGTTCGTCGACCGGGGACTGCTCGCCGAGTTGAGCCGCGAACCCCGACGGGACGCTGCACCACCCCGGTCGGGTCGCGGAGGTCTGCCAGCGTGAGGACCTGGCAGAGCTGGCCGCCGCCGACACTCCGCTCGGATGGATCCGCTCGCCGCGGTCGATCGAGGTCCGCTTCGGCACGAGCCGGGCCGGGCCGGGGCCGTCGACGTCGCGCTGTGCACCACGGCGTCGGTCGACGCGGTGGTCGCCGCGCACCCGGACGTCGACCGGGTGGAACTGCGCGCGATGAAGAAAGACCGCGGTCCCCGCTCGGCGCTCTGCAGCCCACCCTGGCCTGATCCTTACGCCCGAACGTGACTCCTCCCCCAGCTCAAAATCCCGACGCAAAGGAAGGACGCCGGACAGGAGCGGCCAAGCTCCCCGGAGATCACTGCTCCGTCACAGCCGCCTGTGTCGATGAGGTCCGTATGGGCTCTGCCTCGTTCGGCCGGACTGCGTCGTCTTCGTTCGAAGGACCCGCCCGGTAGCGATCCGGTACCGGGCCGGGAGCGTCGGGCCGGAGTCTGGGTCCTGACCACACCGGTCACCGCGCTCACCCCCGAACGGCCTTCGTGGGGCGGGGCCTCCCGGTGTCGTGAGGCCCGGCGCGCCGCGGAAAGGCGTGAGAATCTATCGAAGGAGCACGTTGACCAGCGACGTTCTGCACCGTGGACATGTCCTCACGAAGTACGAGAACCAGCTCCGGCAGGCCCTCGGCCAGGTCGGGCGCATCTCCTCCTCCGACTCCGGGTTCGCCCCTCCCTTCGAGCTGCCGGCCCCCTCGGCCGCTCTCAACGAATTCTTCTCCGTCGCCGATCCGCGCTTCGCGGAGCTCGGCATGGTGGGACGGAGCAGGCTCGTCCTGCTCGACCTGATGGGCAATCCGGCCACCCGTACGGTCAAGACCCTGGCCTCCCTGGTGATCGTGGCCCGCGCGGTGTTGCACACCGAGCGGACCGGTGAGCCGGTGATGATCGTGACGCCCTCCTCCGCGAACAAGGCGACCGCTCTGCGAGATGCGGTGCTCCGCGCATACCGGACCGGTCTCAGCAACCCGGACCGGCTGCGGATCGTCAGCGTCGTCCCGGAGAGCGCCCGGTCGAAGCTCTGGGCCTCCGCCCTGAGCGAGGACACCGCCCTGGCCGCACGCAACCCACTGTGCGTGCTTGCGCCAGGTGGACCCGGGGTCAAGCCGCTCACCAAGCAGGTGGCCGACTCCACCGCACAGGCACTGGCCGCCCGTACCGGGTTCCGGCTCTGGCACACACTGGACCTGAACAACTACAAGTGCTCCGATGCCGTCCGCGCCTTCGCCGAGCGCGCCGAGCTGCCGCAAGCGCCCGGCGTCACGCGGGCGCACGCGCACGCGGTGTCAAGCGCCTTCGGCCTGCTGGGCCACCACTTCGGCACCACCCTGCTGCCCGAGACGTCGGCGCGGCCGCAGTACTTCCTGGTGCAGCACATGGCGACGCCCGACATGGTGCTCAGCCTGTACGACATGACGGCGCCGCAGTACCGCTTCGATCCCACGACCGGGCTGCACCGCCAGGACGAGGATCCGCACTACCCGGGCGCGACCTTCGACCCGGCCGAGAACCTCGAACCGACCTTCTACACCCGCTCGCCCGCGACCTCACCCGCGATGAACGAGCTGATCCGCACGCACGGCGGAGGCGGTGTGGTGGTCTCGCTGCATGAGTGCCTCTCCCGGTACGGCGAGATCAGGGCGCTGCTCGCGGGCACGGACATCGATCTGCCGTTCGATCCCCGGGAACTGCGCGAGTGGTCCCTGGTGATGGCGCTGACCGGTGTCCTGGTCGGCATCGAGCGCGGCCTGCTCGACACCGACGAGGTCGTCGTGCACGGGTCCGGCTCGTACGCCGTACAGGACTTCACCCCCATTGCGGACGGCCGGCTGTGTGCGGTCTCCGGTGCCGGGCAACTGCGGCAGGTCCTCTTCGACGCGGCGAGCCCCGGGACCTCCCGATGACCGCCGTACCGCTCCCGGTCTGGGCGAGATACCGATGGGCCACCGGTAGCGGGGGCTGGGCCCAGGTTCGGGAGCTCTGGGCGGACCTGCCCGGACGCCGCTTCGTCCACCAGGTCCTCAGCTCGGCCGAGGGCCGGCTGTCGCTGGCGTATCAGGGCTGTCCTGAGGGAACGACCTACCTCCTGCCCCACCTGCGCAGCCAGATGTCGGCCCAGGTGGGTTCGGTCTCCGCTTCGGAGCAACGGCCGCCCACCTGGCGGCAGATGCTCCGCGCGGTGCACCGGCCGACGGCAGACCTGCTGGTGCTCGGCTGCTCTCGCGAGCGGGTCCGCCGACTGCCGGCCACCCGCTCGGTGGTGCTGCCCTTCCGGATCACCATGATGCTGGACATCAACGCCGAAGCCGTGCACAGCGGCGTCTCGGGCAACGAACGGCGGCAGTTCGCGAAGCTGCGCCGGAGCCACGGCTGGACCTGCGAGGTCGGCACGGACCTCGCGGACCTGCAGTTCTTCTACCGGCGGATGCACCTGCCCACCATGGCCTCCCGACACGGTGAGGAGGCCCGCAGCGCTGACTGGGACATCGCCCTGCACGCGTTGTTCC
The DNA here is from genome assembly GCF_002150735.1 of Streptomyces africanus. Lineage (GTDB taxonomy): Bacteria > Actinomycetota > Actinomycetes > Streptomycetales > Streptomycetaceae > Streptomyces > Streptomyces africanus. The sequence continues at coordinate 23,694 of NZ_MUKA01000239.1, read as the reverse complement.
GGCACGGACTGGTGCTGTTCGTCCGGGAGGGCGACAGACGGGTGGCAGGCGTCCTGGCCAGGCTGGAGGACGGCGGCCGGACGCTCTGGATGCGCCTGCTCGGTGTGCTCGACGGTGCCGAGGAGCACTATCGCAGTGGTGCGGTGAAGGCCGTGTACTACCTGACGATGGAATGGGCGGCCGAGCACGGCGTGACCCGCGTCAACTTCTCCGGCGGAGACCCGTTCCCCGGCCAGGGCGTCTACCAGTTCAAACGCCGACTGCATCCGACGGTCGTCCACCCGGTCGACCACTTCCGCAACCGGCGGGTGTACCTGCGTGCGACCAGGGACACGCCGGCGGTCCGTGACTTCCTGGTCGCCACGCCCATGATCACTGTAGACGGCTCCGACCGGATCGTCGCCACGCACTTCTTCGACAGCACGCGACCACCCCGCACCGACATCCGCGCCGACGGCCCGGGCGTGCACGGGGCGCGGGCGATCGATCTGGACGAATTCCTGACCGGTGTCTGACCGGTTCGACCTGGGGGTACGACATGCAGGCACCTGTCACGGGTCTCGCCGACGAACTGTCCGAACGATTGGTCCACAGCGGCTTCGGGCCGTTCTACGGGACCCCGTGCGGAATCCTGGCTCCGCTGTTCACCGCGATCGACCATCGCACCGGGCTGCGTCCCGTGGTCCGCGAGGACAACGCAGTGGGCCTGGCGGCCGGGGCCGCACTGGCCGGACGGGCGCCGGTCGTCCTGATGCAGAACTCCGGCCTGGGCCAGTCCGTCAACGTCCTCGCCTCCCTGATCGTCCCGTACGACCTGGCGATCCTGCTGATCGTCAGCCTGCGGGGAATACAACCGGATCGGACCCAGGAGAACGTGGTGATGGGCAGAATCACCGAGCCGCTGCTCGGCGGCCTCGGTATCGAGACAGCGACCCTGGACACGGCGGACGACGCGGCCGCGCGAGCGGCCTGGGCGCACGAGGTCGTCGTCCGGCAGTCCCGTCCGGCAGCGCTCCTGGTGACCCCGGCGGCATTCGGATGGCGGCCGTGAACAAGTCCTCTGCCATCCGCGCGGTCATCGAGGCGACCAGCGAGGAACCGATCGTGTTCACCACCGGCTACGCGTGCCGGATCGCCCAGGACGTCCTGGACCGCCCCAACCACTTCTACATGACCGGATCGATGGGCCTGGCCTCCTCGATCGCGATCGGAATCGCGGAGCAGACCGGCCGGCCCACCGTCGTCGTGGACGGCGACGGAAGCCTGTTGATGAACCCGGCCGGCCTGGTCACCGCGGGAGCGCTGGCGTCGCTGCCTCTGGTGCACATCCTGCTCGACGACGGTCATTACACCTCGACCGGCGGCCAGCACGTCCCTTCCTGGGGCACAGATTTCGCGCTGCTGGCCCGGAGTTGCGGCTACGCGAGGGTGAAGCGGATCGAGCGGGCAGGTGACCTGACGGCCACGGTGCGTACGATGGCCGCCACCTGCGCGGCGCCCACATTCCTGCACTGTGTCCTGACCGGGGAGGACCAGCCGGTCCCGCCCCGGGTGGACGGCGACCTCGCCGCACACGCGGCCCGGTTCGGCGCCGCCGTGAGGGAGTCGCTGCCGTGCTGAGCCGGTTGTCCGAGAAGGCGGCCCGGCCGGGCTGGACCACGGCGTCCTGGTGGCGGCGGCCGGTGGGGCCGGTCTACCTCGCCTCGCTGACGCTGTCGCTGGGCAAGGGCGCATGGTTCACCTGCTGGGCGATGTTCTTCCTGCACTCGGTCGGGCTCTCCACGACCGAGTTCGGCTTCGGCATCACCGCGGCGGGTGTGGTGGGCATGCTGGCCGGCGGCCCTCTGGGCTACCTCGCCGACCGGGTGGGCGCGCGCGAGACGCTGATCACGCTCGGGATGGTGCAGGGGCTGGCGATTCTCTCCTACATGTTCGTGCACGGGTTCTGGCCGGCCGTGCTGGTGACCTGCGTGATGATCGCCGCCGACCGTGCCACCCCGGGTATCCGCATCGCGCTGATCTCCGGGCTGACCACGGGCGAGGAACGGATGGAGAGCATCTCCACCAACCGGGCCATGACCCAGGGCGGCATCGTGGTGGGCGCGCTGGCAGGCGCCTACGTGCTCGCTCTCGACAACTCCGTCGGCTATCTCGGGCTCGTCCTGGTCTACGGCACGTCCAGCATCGGCTGCTCGGCACTGCTGCGGCGGGTGCCTCACGTGGAGTCGCTCAACGAGCGCAAGGTGCGCCGCAGCGTCCTCGTGCTGCGCGACCGCCCGTTCCTGCTGATCACCTTGTTCAACGGCTTGCTGGCGCTCAGTTGGGGGATGCTCGACTCCGGTGTGCCCTTGTGGATCACCCAGCACACACAGGCCCCGCTCTGGGTGATGGGCGTGTTGATGGGCGCCAACGCGGTGGTGGTGGTCCTCTTCCAGAACCGGGTCAGCCGGATGGCGGTCACGGTGCGCGGCGCGGCGCGGTTGGGGCTGTGGTCGGGCGTTCTCCTGGCCGTCTCGTGCGTGGTGTTCGCCGGTACCGACGGCGGCTCCGCCACGACGGTGCTCCTGCTGCTGGCCGTGGGGGCGGCAGTGCATGTGGTGGGGGAACTGTTCTTCGTCAGCAGCGGGTTCGGTCTCTCGGTGGCGCTCACCCCCGACGACGCGCACGGCGAGTACCAGGGGATGTTCTCCACCGGCCAGGCCGCCGCACTGACCTTTGCCCCCGGTCTGATGACGGTACTGCTGGTCGACGGCGGCGTGGCGGGGTGGTTCGTGCTCGCCGGGCTGTACGCGGTCGGCGGGGTCGGCACCCTCGCGGCCTCGCACTGGGCCCTGCGCCGCGGTTGCGGCACGGCCGGGCGAAGCACGGCATGACGGGCGGACGCGTGCGTCTCGGCGCTCTGGTGCTGCCCGACCGCCCCGGGCCGGGCGGTGTCGAGGTGTGGCGCCGGGTCGAGGATCTCGGTTTTGACCATGCCTGGACGTTGGACCATCTGTCCTGGCGTCTTCCGCCGGGCGAGCCGTGGTTCGATGCGCTGACGACGCTCACCGCCGCCGCGGCCGTGACGAGCAGGGTCGAGCTGGGGACCATGGTCGTCTCGCCGAACTTCCGGCACCCGGTGGTCACGGCCAGGCAGGCGATGACCCTGGACCACATCAGCGGCGGGCGGTTCGTGCTCGGCGCGGGCGCGGGAGCGTCCGGGCCGGACAGCACGGCGCTGGGCGGATCCGTCCTGTCGCCGGCCGAACGGGCCGACCGGTTCGCGGAGTTCGTGCAGCTCACGCACAGGCTGCTGCGCGAGCCGACGACCACCTTCACGGGTGGCTACTTCTCCGCTCGTGAGGTCCTGATGGTCCCCGGCGGCCTGCGGCAGGGCGGGATCCCGCTCGCCGTCGCGGCGACGGGTCCGCGAGGTCTGCGCCTGGCGGCGGAGTACGGCGATACGTGGATCACCATCGGCGATGCCCGCGCGCCGGGTGGGCAGAGCGAGCGCGAGGCCTTCGTCACCCTGGGCCGCCAGCTCGAAATGCTGGCCGGCGCCTGCGAGCAGGTGGGCCGGCCGCCGGCCGGGCTGCGCAGGCTGGTCAACCTCAGCCGCGTGGTGGAGGACCCGTACGGGTCGCCGGAGCGGCTGGTCGACCTGGTCGGACGATGTGCCGGCCTGGGCTTCACCGACGTGGTGGTGGCCTTTCCGCGACGCGAAGGCGTCTTCGCGGGAGACATGTCCGTGTTCGAAGAGGCGGTGTCGCGTCTGCGATGCGACCCCGTCCGAGGAGGGGACGACTGATGTGCGGTTTCGCAGGCTGGGTCGAGTTCGCCAGGGATCTGCGCGGTGAGCAGACCGTGCTCGACACCATGACCGACACGATGCGCGAGCGTGGCCCCGACGCCCGCGGAACGTGGCTGGGGCGGCACGCGGCACTCGGCCACCGGCGACTCGCCGTGATCGATCCGGCCGGCGGCGCGCAGCCCATGACCGCCGAGGTGGGCCCCGACGGCTCCCCCGTGGTCCTGGCGTACACCGGTGAGGTATACAACTTCCGGCAACTTCGTGCTGAGCTCACCGGGTTGGGGCACCGCTTCCGAACCAGATCGGACACCGAAGTGGTGCTGCGCGCCTACATCGAGTGGGGGGCCGGTTTCGTCGAGCGGCTGAACGGGATGTTCGCCTTCGCCATCTGGGACTCCGTCCGCGAGGAGATGGTGCTCGCCCGGGACCGACTGGGTGTCAAGCCGCTCTACTACGCGCCGCGGCGTCACGGCGTCGTCTTCGCCTCCGAGCCCAAGGGCATTCTGGCCCATCCGGGGTTCACCCCCACCATGTCGGCAGGGGCGCTGCACCTTCTGCTCAACCCCAGGCTGGCCCTCGCAGGCGAGACGCCGATCAACGGCCTGCACGAGGTCAAGCCCGGCCATGTGGTGCGGATCGACCGCCGCGGATGCTCCGAGTCCCCGTACTGGCAGCTGGTCAGCCGGCCGCACACCGAAGATCTCGACAGCACGGTGCGCGGCGTGCGCGACCTGCTGGAGGACATCGTCGAGCGTCAGCTGGTGGCCGATGTGCCGAGGGCGGCGATGCTGTCCGGCGGACTGGACTCCAGTGCCACGGCCGCGCTGGCCGCCCGCAGCCTGGCCCGCGCGGGCGAGGGACCGCTGATCACGTACTCGGTGCGGTTCACGGGCGAGGAGCGGGACTTCCGGCCCACCACGCTGCGGCCCGAGCGGGACGCGCCGTACGCGGCGCTGGCGGCGAAGCACCTCGGTACGGAACACATCGAAGTGGAACTGCGGGCCGAAGAGCTGGCGGCCGCCGCTCCCCTCACCCGGCGGGCCCGCGATCTGCCGGGTCTCGGGCAGTTCGACACCTCGATGTACCTGATGTTCGCGGCTCTGCGCGAGCGGTCGACGGTGGCGCTGTCCGGGGAAGCCGCGGACGAGGTGTTCGGCGGCTATCCGTGGTTCCACGACCCCGGCACGGTCTGGCGGGAGACGTTCCCCTGGCTCGGCAACGCGCCGAGACTCGCGGACTGCCTCGCCCCCGACCTGCGCAAGGCACTGCGACCGGCCGAACTGGAGGCCGACCGCTACGCGACCCTGCGCGCCCAGGTACCGCGACTGGCGGGCGAGCAGGGCATCGACGCGCGGATGCGGGAGGTGCTGTTCCTCAGTCTTCAGGGGCCGCTGGCGATGCTGCTGGACCGTAAGGACAGGATGAGCATGGCGGTCGGTCTGGAGGTCAGGGTGCCGTTCTGCGACCACCGGCTGCTGGAGTACGTCTGGAACGTGCCCTGGACGGTGAAGACCGCCGATGGCCGGGAGAAGAGCCTGCTGCGCATGGCCGTGGCGGACCTGTTGCCGGAGGAGATCCTCATGCGGCCCAAGTCCGCCTATCCCGCCCTGCACGACCCCGTCCACGACGCGGCGGTGATCACCGCGGTGCGGACCATGCTCGACGACCGCACCTCCCCGATGGCCGGCCTCCTCGACCACGGCAGGGTAGCGGAACTGGCGGACGGGCAGGGGCCCACCATGACGCACGCCGGCACCGCGCACCTGCTGACCCCCCTGCTGGAGGCGGACATCTGGATGCGGGAGCACGAGCTGTCCCTCGCCTGACCACGCCTGACACGAGGGACCGGCCCCGCGCCGGGCTGACCGGCGAATCCGTCGTATGTCATCATGCTGGCGCGACAGACCAGTCGTTCGCGCTCGAGTGACACGAGTGCACGGGGAACTACGCTCACTGGACCAGCGAGCGTACGGGGAGCTACATCGACCTGGCGGACTCGGTGCCGAGGTCGACGCAGGGGGGCAGGATGCTTCGTTTCAACGTTCTGGGGGGCCTTGAAGCTTGGTCCGACGGTTCACGGCTACACCTTGGCGGAACGATTCACGAACGTGTTCTGCTGAGTCTGCTGCTGGAACCGGGCCGGACTGTACCGGTCTCCTGGCTGGTACAGGCGGCGTGGAACGACGAACCGCCCATGACCGCCACCCACCAGGTCCGCAAGGCAGTTGCCGATCTCCGCTCCCGCATTCCGAACGGCAGCGACTTCATCGTCACCGAGGGCCAGGGGTATCGAGCCGTACTGGACGGCGCCGGGTTGGACCTCGTGGAGTTCGGCGACCGCACGGGAGAGGCGGACCGGGCCGTCGCCGAGGGCAGGCCCTCCGATGCCATAGCCGCGCTGCAGGGCGCCCTCGCGTTGTGGCGCGGCCGCATGTCCGGTCTGGGCAGCGACGCGCTCGAAGCGGCCGCGGCACGGCTCGAGGAACGGCGGGTGACCGCGGCCGAGCAGGTCTTCGAACTGTGCCTGCGGGCGGGACACTCCGGGGGGCTGGTCGCCGACCTGCGGGACCTGGCCGCCCAGCACCCCTTTCGCGAGTCCCTGTACGCCCAGCTGATGCTGGCTCTGTACCGCAGTGGACGCAAGGCCGAGGCCCTCGACGAGTACCGCAAGATGCGGGAACTGCTCGTGGAGGAGCTCGGGATCGACCCCGGCCCGCAGCTGAGCGGCCTCTACGAGGCGATTCTCCGCGAGGCACCCGAACTGAGCCTCCCCGGGGAGGCGGTCACGGATGCGCCGGAACCGGCCGCCGCTGATGCGGACACACCCGAGCCCGCGTTCTCCCCGTGCACGCTGCCCTACGACCTGTCCGACTTCACCGGCCGTGAGGACGAACTGCAGTCACTGCTCGACTGCATGATCACCGGACAGGAGACGCGCGGGCACAGCCCGGTCGTGGCGATCGACGGGATGGGAGGCAGCGGCAAGACGTGTCTCGCCGTGCGGGCCGCTCATCGGGTGGCCGGCGAGTTCCCCGACGGCCAGCTCCACATCGACCTGCGGGCGTTCACCCCCGGCGAGTCGCCCATGGCGCCGGCCGCCGCGCTGGACAGCCTCCTGGGGGTGCTCGGGGTGCCCAGCGACCGCATTCCGGGCGACCTGGAGGGACGAAGGGCCCTGTGGCGCTCCCTGCTCGCCGACCGCCGCATGTTGCTCGTCCTGGACAACGCCGTGGACACGAGTCAGGTGTATCCGCTGCTTCCGGGTTCCCCGGGGTGTCTGGTGCTGATCACCGGCCGGACGCGGCTGATGGACCTCGACGGCGCCAAGTGGATCTCCATAGGTCCCATGGCCCCCGAAAACGGTATGCAGTTGATCGAGGAGGTCCTCGGGGCGTCCCGCACCGCCGCGGAGCCGGAGGCCGTGCAGCATCTCGTCCGGTTGTGCGGTGGGCTGCCGCTCGCCCTGCGCATCGCGGCCGCACGGCTGCGCAACCGGCCGCGCTGGACCGTGCGCTACCTCGTGGAGCGCCTGTGCGACGAGACGCGCCGTCTGCGGGAGCTGAGCGCGGGTGAGCGCAGTGTCGCCGCCACGCTCCAGCTTTCGTACCAGGCGATGGACGAGGAGCACCGCACCTCGCTCCGGCTGCTGGGTCTCTACGGCGACGCCGGCATCGATGTGTACACGGGCGCCGCCCTGCTGGCGACGGACATCTACGGCGCGGAGCAGATTCTGGAGCGGCTGCTGGACGTGCATCTGCTGCAGCAGTCTCACATAGCCGTGTACCGGTTCCACGACCTGGTGCGCGATTTCGCCCGGAGCCTGAGTTCACCGGCCACGGCGCACGACGACTCGACGGCCGTCGAGCGTCTCCTCGGCTACTACTGGAAGGCGACGGAGGCCGCCTGCGAGGTGCTCTTCCCCGGGCGCACCAGGAGCCAGGCGGTCATTGCGCCCTACACCGGAGAGGTTCCGGTGTTCACGACCGCGGCGGAGGCAACCGACTGGTTCAACCGGGAGCGTGCCAGCCTCATCGCCGCGGTGGAACTCGCCGACCGGCACGGCCTGGACGAGTACACGGTCTGGCTCACCAGGAACATCGTCTTCTGGCTCAACTCCGCGGGACGCTTCGAGGAGTTCAAGCGGCTCAGCCGGCTGGCGGTGGCGACGGCGCGGCGCAGCAGCGACCTCGCGGCGCTGGGGAGCAGCTTGTCCAGCCTGGGTGTCGCCTGCTGGCGCCTGGGCCACCTCGAGGAGGGGATCCGGTCGGCCGAGGAGGGACGCGATGTCGCCGTTCGACTGGGCGACCGGCGGACCGAATCGCACAGCGAGTCCATGATCGGGCTGCTGCTGACGGTGCAGGGCCGACACGCAGAGGCCTTGTCCCACCTGGAACGTGCCCTCGACCTGGAACGCGAGCTCGGTCTTCCGCGGGCGGAGGCCGAGAGCCTCAGCAATCTCAGCACGCTGCTCATGCAGTGGGGCAGGTACGAGGAAGCCGCAGCCGCCGCGCGGCAGGCGCTGGAGATCCATCGTTCGCTCGACTATCGCGACAACCATGTGATGGCCCTGACGGATCTCGCCTTCGCGCACGCGGGGCAGGGCAGGTACGAGGAGGCCGACGAACAGCTCGGGCTGGCCCGTGCGCGCTGTGACACCTCCAGCCCGCCAGGGGATGTGGCGCTGACCCTGGCGTTGTCCGCGGAGGTCCTCGAATGCCTCGGGCGGTCCGCCGAGGCGCCGTCCCTGGCCGAGGAGGCCCTGCAGTTCGCCGAGTTGAGCGACAGTCCGACCCGTCAGGCGAAGGTCGAGAACCTGGTCGGCCGGCTGTACCGGCGGCGCGGGGACTTCGAGCGGGCGATGGCCCTGCACACCCATGCGCACGAACTGGCCGTCGCCATGCGGTACCGCACCGAGGAGGCGCATGCGCTGTACGGCATGGCGGAGGCCGCGGCAGCCTTCGGCGATGCGAAGGCTGCCTCCCATCACGCCGCGGAGGCGGAGGAACTGCTCCGCTCCATGGACTCGACGGGGCACGCCGCCTGGTGCCTCATCGGGTGACGACCGCCGGACCCTGGTAGTCGGCGACGATCTGGTGGCCGGCCTGCCCCGTGCCGGCGGTGGGCGTCGCTACGGCCATGGCGCCGAGGGCCAGGATCGTCGCCATGACAAGTCCGACGGTCTTCGTGAGAGCGAAAAGCATGTGATCCCCCGTGGGTGTGTGGTGGTTTCTGCACCTCCAAGAGTGGTCGCACCCGTTCCCGGATCAGTCCCACCGCACTCCCTGCGCACTCCCCTCGATTCCCGGGCTCCCGGACGGTCATGAGGCGACCGGATACACGGCCGGAGCACCTGCTTCGGCCGCGAATTCGCCCAGCTTCGGGATGAGTTCGGGGTGGTCGCCGCGGGAGGCGTTCTGCAGCAGCTCGGCGGCGGCGGTCAGCCGGGCGATGCGTCCCGCAGGAGTGTCCAGCAGGTGTGCGAGCTCGGCGCGGACCCGGGCCGCAGTCTGCGGGACAAGCAGCGAGTAGGCGAGGAGCAGTGCGGCGTCGTAGCCCCGGGGTGCGGTTCCGTACGCCTCCCAGTCGAGGAGCACCGGTCCCCGGTGGGTCAGATTGCTCCAGTGCAGATCGCCGTGGGCGGCCGTGAACTCCATGTGCCGGGGCGCGGGAAGCCCCAGGAAGCGGGGGAAGGCACGGTCGAGCCACTGCCGGCGCACTGTCGGGCGATCGGTCCGTGCGGCCGAGACGAGGGTGAGGGAGTCCCTGAGCGAGGCCCACCAGCGATCCGGCAGATCCAGGGGCGTCCGCAGGACCGGGAAGGCGGAGCAGACCGGGCTGCTGAGGTAGGCAGCCAGCTCCGCGCGGTACAGCATCCCGTCCGCACTGCTCTCGTCGACGGCGTACAGGCGCGGCTGGGGTACACCGGGGAGCGCGGTCCACGCCACGGACGTGCCCTCCCAGAGGACGTCGGGGCGTCGTGCGACGGGCGCCGAGTCGAGCCGCAGCCAGCAGTCGCCGTGCTCACGGTGATGAGCGCGCCTGCCGAGAGTCCGGCCGTTCCAGCCCCATGACGCGGGGCCGGTGACGGTGACGTCGAGCCTGGTGGCGGCACGGTGGTGTGCCGCCACCATCCGCCGCTCGTCCGCAGGACTGTCCGGTGGGGCGTACACGTCAGCCACGTCCCGTGAGGAATCGGGGTCCCGCCCGCTTGGCCAGCACGGCCAGCACCTCCGCACCCGGGTCCTGGCCGGTGACTGCTGTTCTGAGGCGGGCGACCGGCCCGGGGACGGGGGACGCCTGGGCGCTCGCGATGCGCGGCCCTTGGGGTGTGAGGACCACATGGGTGCGTGCCCGCCCGCTCTCGAGGCCGGTGAGGTCGAGCAGCGCGCGTACGGTGGCCCGGGCCGCCGCCGCGGGCACCTCTGCCAGGTCGGCGGGATGCACGAGATGCCCTCCGGTGAGGCCGGCGCCGGTCATGCCGAGCACATGGTGCATGCCGGCATGGGTGAAGGTGTCCACGATGAGTCGCGGTCCCTCGAGGAACTCCTCGATGACACAGGGCAGCGAGGGCCGACCGGCCAACCACGCCTCCGCTGCGCCGATGTCCCGGATGATGTCGATGCCGTGTCCGGGGCCGGTCTTGATGACCGCCGGATGGGGCAGGCTCTCGAGCCAGACGCGCGCGGCGCTCATCGAACGCACCACCACGGCGTTGACCCTGGAGACACCGGCCTGGTTCAGTGTCCGCCGCATCATGGCCGGGTCCTGGAGTGCGTGCAGGGAGGCAGCCCGCCCCGGGGACACCAGCGTCAGTGCCTCCTCGACGGTGTGGTGGAGGGCCGGGCGGTCGCCGACGTAGAGGATGTGCCCGATGCCGTGCACGCGGGCTGTCTCGGCGATGCGCACCCGGAACGCATTGCGGTCCGTGCGCCCCGACGCCGTATGCCGTCCGTCAGGGCCCGCCGCCGGCCGTACGTCCATGTCGGGGCTCCAGAGCGACCATGCTTCAAAACCCAGTTCCCTTGCCGCTCTGAGCAATGATGGCTCCGGTTCGATCAACAGGATCCGCATGTCCATCCGGCCCACTGGCCCTCCCCTCCGTGACGTCGCTGTCAGGACTCCGGGACCCGGACCACCGCCGGCTCGGCCGGTGCCTGGCGTACCTGCCGCGTTCGTACGGTCTGCCACACGAGCGCGCAGGCGAGTCCGGCGGCGACCTCGATCAGCGCGCACCAGGCCAGCACCGACTGCGCTCCCACCGAATCGGCGATGTAGGCGGCGACCACCGCGAGAGCGGCTCCCCCGGCCCCGCCGGCGAACTGCATGACGGAGAAGACGAACGGCCGGTGCGCCGAGGCGACGTGCTCCTGGACCGCGCCCTCGACCAGCACGATGCTCACCGAGCCCATCGCTCCGAGCAGGGTGAACAGCGCACAGGCGAGGGGCACGGAGTCCGCCTGAGTGAAGGCGAAGAACACCAGACCGTCGAAGACGATCATCCAGGACAGGGACGCGTCGGTGAACACGCGCGGGAAGCGCTGGGTCAGGACGGCTCCCACGATTCCGCCCAGGCCGCCGAGGCCGAGCAGCAGTCCTGTGAAACTGCCGTCGAGCCCGTAGGCCTGTTCCGCGAAGGGGAACATCAGCGGCGACTCGACCTCGAGGATGATGACCACGAGACAGTAGGTGGTCACCATGGACATCACCTGCGGCATACGGAAAAGATGGCGCAGCGAGGCGGACGCGCTGACCGATCCCTCTTCATCCTCCACGTGCGAAGCCGTGGGAACGGCCTTCAACGCGATCAGCAGCGGGAAGAGGGCGACGCCGAGCGCCGCTCCGATCACCAGGCTCCAGGTCAGTCCCAGCATGGTCACCGCGACTCCGCCCAGTGGCGGTGCGACGATCACGAGGACGTTTCCGACCATGGTCCGCTGCGCGTTGTAGGACGTGCGCTCGTGTTCCTGCAGCACATCCGCGTCGAAGGTGCGCTTGGCACTGAGGACGGCCTGGTGGATCAGGCTGTTCAGGCCGGCGACCAGCAGGAGACTCACGGTGGTCATCGGCAGCAGCGCAGCTCCGGCGAAGAGCACGACACGGGCGCCGGTGAAGAAGATCAGGGTGCGCCGCGCCGTGAGCCACGCGGTGAGACGGCCGGCGGTCACCACCATGAGCAGGGCAGGCAACAAGGTGGCTGCGCCGATCAGTCCGACGTCGGCCACCCGTCCGGTCAGCTGGTAGATACCGGCCGTGAAGACGGTGTAGTACGCCAGTCCGGTGAGCCGGACGAAGGTGTCGGCAGCCAGCAGCTGCCTCAGTTCACGCCTCAACGCAAGGCACCTCGTAAGCCCAGCTGACGGCCGCGCCGGCCGACATGTTGATGACGGAGGACCCGGACCCGCTCCGCAGGAAGCATCCGGACCACCTCCCGCCGTAGCGGTAGAGGCCGAGGACGCACTGCCGGGACACCGGGTCCGCCGACTCGAGCGTCCGTACGTCGAAGGCGGCGGGCTCGACGACTTCCTGGGCGATCCAGCTCCCGCGGTTGTCGCCCGCGAGCCTCTCGCGCAGCTCGTCCGCAGTGACCGTGCGGCCGTCGACGACTCCGGCACCGCCGAAGTCGGCGGCCGACTTGAAGAACCAGCCGGACCTGCCGGCGATCAGCCCCTCGATGTTCGCGGCCGTGACGACATGCGTCCGCGGCACGAAGGCGTCGATCGCCGCGCACATCGACTCCGGCAGCAGTGCGCGGTACTCGGGGTCGTGGAGGAGCCCCATCCACACCTTGCTCCCGATCACCTCGCCGGAGAAGTCGCCGACCACGTGCCCGGCCGTGTCGAACACCCCGGCGACGAACTCCACGTCGCCCAGCGCGTCGTCGGCCATGAAGACCCGGTAGACCAGGGTCTGCGCGTCGATCAGTTCCGCGCCCGACTTCTCGGTCGCGACAAACACATCGATCCCGGCGGGAAGCTGGTGCGCCAGCGTCTCCCGCATCCACTCGAGGTCGAACTGGCCGTAACCCTCCCAGGTGCTCCAGTCCAGCAGGCAGACCTTGTTCAGGCCCTTCTCCCGTATGACCGGCGCCAGTTGGCGTGCCAGTTGCTCGTAGGGGGTCGGGGTGAGCGGCAGTCCCGCCGCCAGCTCCTCGTACCTGCGGAATTCACCCGTCTCCGGGCCGCCGACGCTCGAGTCCAGGTTCAGCTCGCAGATCCGGACCGAGCCGTCGGCGAGGGGGATGAGATCGACCCGCATGACGGGGCACTCGTACCCCTCGGGGTCGTCGAGCACCGGCATCCACGGGACGAGCTCCGGTGGGACCCCGAACATCTGCAGCACGGCCGCTCGGTCCAGGACGGACAGCAGGTGCCGGAGGATCAGCCCCTTGGCGCGGAGGATCTCGGGCACCGCCGAGCGCACCTCGTCGAGGCTGAATCCGGTCAGCGGCACAGCGGCGCCGAGCGGCAGGAGTTTCTCGCCGTTCCCGTCCTTGTAGCGTTCGCAGAAGTCACGGATCCTGTCCGCGACCCAGTCGCTTGCGGCCGCCGGGGTCATGACATCGTCGCGCACGTGGTCGTCCTCACTGAAGTCTGTGCCGCCGACCGGTCCGGCCCCTCGCGGGGGACGGGCCGGACCGGTCGGCGGGATGGGCGGAATGGTCAGTGCGTCGGCGCGGGCTGCGGCAGTTCGCCGTTCCGCACGGCCGAGTCGAGCAGGCGGCCGATCAGCTCACCGGTCACAGCCCGGCCGGGGCCCGGCCGGCCGAGCACGGCCTGGGTGTTGTCCTGGGCGAAGGGGTTGCGGTCACGACCGCGTCCCGCCGTCGACTCATCGTCCTCGTCGAGCACTCCGAGCAGCCCGAACGCCGCGTTCCCGGGTTGTTCGGCGAGCCTCGCGAGCCACTCCCCGGGCGGGAGCACTTCCGCGTCGAAGCCGTGGTCCCTGATCCAGCCGGCCACGAGGTCGAAGTCCACCATCGTTCCGTCGACGACGTGGAACACCCGGCCGAAGACCTCGTCCCCCAGAGCGATGGAGCACATGGCCGACACCGCGGTCTCGGCGGTGAGCCAGGGCTCCGCGACCGCGCGCCGCGGCACCGCGCCGAGTTGGGCGCCGCCGACGACCAGCATCCGTGCCAGGTCGTCCTCGGGCCAGCGTCCGCTGGCCGCAGCGCCGACCACACGGCCGATCCGTAGCACCGTCGCCGGGATGCCGGCCTTCTGCGCACCGGCCACCAGCTGTTCGGCGACCCACTTGGACTGGGCGAAGCCGTAGTCCAGGCCGTCGGGGCTCTCCACCGGCAGCTCCGGCCAGATCCGCTCGGCCGGGCCCGCCTTCCAGGGCATGACGGAGACGGTGGAGGTGAAGTGGAGTGCTTTGACCTTACCGAGGGCCGCGAAGCGGATCGCCTCCCGGGTTCCGGACACGTTGGCGGCACGCAGCGCGGTGTAGGGCTGTGCCAGATTCTCCGTGGCCCCGTGGTGGAAGACCACGTCGATCCGGTTCGCCAGCTCCTCCCAGCGCCGCTCGCCGAGGCCCAGGCGGGGCAGTCGGAGGTCACCGGCGATCACCGACACGTCCTGCGGGCGTGACAGCTCGATCCCGCACGTGTGCAGGGAAGCGGCCAGGCGCGCCCTGGCCCGGCGCTCGTCGGCCTCACCGATCAGACAGGTCACGGTCGCCGAGGTGCGCCGGAGCAGTTCGGCGAGGAGGTGCGCGCCGATGAAGTCGCCGGCTCCGGTCAGCAGAATGTGCTCCGGTTCGCGCATCCGGCGCAGGTCGGCGGCGGTGGTGACCACCGGGTGGACGCCCAGTTCGGCGTCGGCCTCCAGCACTTGGCGCAGGGTGTCGTCGGTCGCCCGCGACGCGCGTGTCCTCCCCCGCTCCTCGATCGCCGTGGCCAGTTGCCCGGGGGTCGGGTTCTCGAAGATCGCCGTCATGGGCAGCTGTCCGTCGAAGGCGTCCCGCAACCGGCCCACGACCTGGATCGCGAGGATCGAGTGGCCTCCCAGCTCGAAGAAGTTGTCCCGCACGCCGATCCGCTCGATGTTCAGCACGTCCTGCCAGACGGCCACCACCTGCCGCTGGACCTCCGTCGACGCCCCCACATACGCGGTGCGCAGCTCCGGCCGCGCACCACCGGGTTCCGGCAAGGCCCGGTAGTCGACCTTCCCGTTCGCGTTGAGCGGCAGGTCGGCGAGGACCACGTAGTGCGTCGGCACCAGGTGGGCGGGGAGCAGCTCCTTCATGTGGGCGCGCAGTGCAGCGGGGTCGGGCGCCTCTTCGGACTCCGCCGCGGTCACGTAGGCGACGAGCCGCTGGTCGGCCGCCGACGCACCCGCGGTCACGACGGCCAGGCCGACCGTCGGGTCCTTCATCAGCGCGGCCTCGATCTCCTCCGGCTCGACCCGGAAGCCCCGCATGCTCAACTGCCGGTCGGCGCGGCCCTGGAACTCGAGCGCGCCGTCGTCCCGGAACCGCCCCAGGTCACCGGTCCGGTACATGCGCGGTGAGCCGTCGGTGAACGGGTCCGGCAGGAAGTGCTCGGCGGTGAGGCGGGGCTGGTTGCGGTAGCCGCGGGCGATGCCCGCGCCGCCGATCCAGATCTCGCCCACGGAGCCCGGGGGCACCGGCTTGCGCTCCTCGTCGAGCAGGTAGACGAAGGTGTTCCGGACCGGGAAGCCGATCGGCACCGCTTCGTCCGCCTGGGCGGCGTCGACGTACCAGATCGTGGAGTCGTTGGTGGTCTCCGTCGGCCCGTAGTGGTTCTGCAGGGAGGTGTCCGGCAGCAGTTCGAAGAACCGCTTCACCATCTCCGGCCGCAGCACGTCCCCGCCGGAGACCACGACGCGCAGGGAGGCGCAGGACTGCGCCACGCCCGGGACTTCCAGGATCTGCGCCAGCAGCAGCGGCACGGAGTCGAGCTGGGTGACCTTGTGGGTGCTGATGAGCTCCACCAGGCGGAAGGGGTCCTTGCGTTCATCCGCTGCCGCGATGACCAGACGGGCTCCGCTGGTCAGCGGCGCGAACATCTCGATCACGGACGAGTCGAAGCTGAACGAGTACTTCAACAGACCCACGTCCTGGGCGCGGTAGCCGCTGTGCTCACGGATCACCTGCAGGGTGTTGGCGAGGTTTCCGTGCGTCACCTCGACGCCCTTGGGGTTGCCGGTGGTCCCCGAGGTGTAGATCACGTACGCCAGGTCGTCGGGTCCGGCCGTGCCGGGCAGCGGCGGGTGCGCCGCCTCGCCCGCCCCGGACCGGTCCGGCACCGCCACCACGGGAACCGACAGGCCGGCGGCAGCGTCGGCCAAGTCCGCCTGGACGAGTATCGACGTGATGCCGGAATCGGCCACGAGGAAGGCCAGCCGGTCGCGCGGGTAGCACGGGTCGAGCGGCACGTAGGCCGCCCCCGTCTTCAAAACGGCGATGGTCGCCGCGACCATGTCGGGGCCGGGGTGGGCCATGATGCCGACCACGGCACCCGCACCCGTGTCCTGCAGCCCGCGGGCGATGTGCGACGCCCAGGCGTTCAGTTCGCCGTAGCCGACGTGTTCCCCGCCGGACTCGAGGGCGACCGCGTTCGGCCGGTCCGCGGCGTGGTGCTCGAAGAGGGAGACGGCCGTGCTCTCGGAACCAACTTCAAGGCCAGTGTTCATGATCACGCCTTACGCGGAGGGGTCGGCGGCAGCGCGCCCGACCAGTTCGGACAGGGTCTTGTCGGGAGAGTCCACGACGCGCCGGCAGAGCTCGACGAATTCCTCCGCCATCGCCGCGATCGTCGGGCGGTCGAAGAGGTCGGTCGAATAGATCCACTCCATCAGCACCTCGTCGGCCGGGTCGGATCCGGGGACCGTCGCCAGTTGCTCCCCGCGCGGAATGACGATGACGTCGAGGTCGTGCTTCGCGCTGTAGTTCTGCAGGTAGTGGATCTGCGCGGGGGTGTCGCCCAGGGACATCTGCGGCACCCGGGCGTCGTGGTAGGAGAAGGCGACCTGGTACAGCGGGTTGTACGCCAGGTTCCGCTCCGGGTTGAGGTACTCGACCAGTTTCGAGAACGGGAAGTCCTGGTTGCGGTAGATGTCGAGGGCCGCCTCGGTGATGCGGGCGCGCAGCTCACCGAAGGTGGGGTCGCCCGACAGGTCCGCGCGCAGCAGACCGCCGTTGATCATCATGCCGATCAGCCGCTCGGTCGACTCGAACCGCCGGTTCGCCATCGAGATCGCGATGGTCATGTCGGTTCTGCCCGAGTACTGGTTCATCAGCATGGTGAAGATCGCCGTCATGACCATGTATCCGGTCGCGCCCGTGGACGCACCCAGCAGCCGGATGCTCCGGTAGAGATCGGCCGGGACCGGCATGACCACGACGTCACCGTGGTGGCTCTGCACCTGGGGCCGCGGGCGGTCCGTCGGCAGGGGCAGCAGTTCCTCGGCCCCGCGCAGCTTCTCCCGCCAGAACTCCCACTGCCGCTCGGCGTCGTCGCCGGCCAGCCACTGGCGCTGCCAGACCGCGTAGTCGGCGAACTGGACGGGCAGTTCCGGCAGCCGGGGCCGGCCGCCCGCATCGAAGGCCCGGTAGCACTCGCGCAGTTCCTGCATCAGGACGCCGAACGACCAGCCGTCGTGGATGAAGTGGTGCTCGACCAGCAGCAGCATGTGGTGGTCCGCGGAGAGCCGGAACAGCACCCAGCGGAACAGCGGCAGCCGTCCGACGTCGAAGGGACGGGCCACGATCGTCTGCATGCGGTCGAGCGCCAGGATCTCCCGGATCTCCTCCGGCTCGCCGCTCAGGTCCTCGACCTGGACGCTCACCGGGAAGGGCGGGTGGATGATCTGTTCCGGCATCCCGTCGGCACCTTCGACGAAGGTGGTCCGCAGCAGCTCGTGCCGGCGGACGATCTCGCCGAGCGACTCCTCCAGCACCGCGACCGACACCGGCCCGCGCAGGTCGAGGTAGGCCTGCGTGGCGTACGCGATGCTGTCCGGCACCAGTTTGCCCAGGAACCACACCTGCTCCTGCGGGAGCGACAGCGGGATCGGCCCGGTCCGGTCGGCCCGGGTCGGCCCCTGCACCTTGGTGGCGGCGTCGGCGTTGACCCGCAGCCATCCCACCAGACCGGCCACGGTCGGGTGCTCGAACACGACCGAGACCGGGATGTCCGTCTGGAACTCCGCCCGCACCCGCGTGATGATCTTCGTCACGAGCAGGGAGTGCGCGCCGAGCTCGAAGAAGTTGTCGTCGACGCCGATGTCGTCCAGGCCCAGGGTCTGCGCCACCGTGGCGGCGACCTTCTGCTCGTCCTGGTCGCCCGGCGCGACGTAGGGCACCGAGAGCTCGGGCCGGGTCGAGGGCGGGGCGGGAAGCACGCGGTGGTCCACCTTGCCGCTGATCCCGAGCGGCAGCTTGTCCAGGACGACGTAGACATTGGGCCGCAGGTGTTCCGGAAGGATCTCACCGACACGCGCCCGGAGGGCGGGAACCAGGAGGGATCCGTCGGCGGACGGGGTGACGTAGGCGACCAGGAGTACGTCGTTGCCGCTGCCCCGGGTGACGACCGCCGCGTTCTGCACGGCCGGGTCGGCGCAGAGTGCGTCCTCGATCTCGCCGGGCTCCACCCGGAACCCGCGGACGGCCAGCTGCCGGTCGGCACGGCCGTGGAACTCCAGCGCCCCGTCGGCGCGGAGGCGCCCGAGGTCCCCGGTGCGGTAGAGGCGCACGCCGTCCGGGTCGGTGACAAAGCGTTCCGCGGTCAGCTCCGGCCGCCCGTGGTAGCCGGCCGTGACGCCGGCGCCGCCGATGTGGATCTCGCCGATCTTCCCTGGCTCGACCGGTGCGAGCCGGTCGTCCAAGATGTGCACGGATGTTCCGGCGATCGGGAATCCGATCGGCACGGGCCCGGCCGCGGTGTCCGTCGTGCAGGGCCAGATGGTGGTGATGACGGTCGCTTCGGTGGGCCCGTACTGGTTCTGCAGTTCGCACCACGGCGCGAGGGTCAGGAACCGGTGGGCCAGACCGGGCGGCAGGACGTCGGCCCCGGAGATGGCCAGGCGCAGCGACGCGCAGTCGACGGCGAAGTCCGGGAGGTCGACGACCTGGGCCAGCATGGCCGGCACCATGTCCCAGATCGTCACGCCATGCCGCTTGACCGCGGCCACGAGCTTCGCCGCGTCCCGCCGTTCCTCGGCGGCCGCGACGACCAGCTTCGCTCCGAAGGCGAGCGGGGCGAAGATCTCCAGCACCGACGCGTCGAAGGTGAAGGAGTGCGTGAAGATGGTGACATCGCTTTCGGAGAGCTTGTAGCTCTCGCCCACGGCGTTCAGGAGATTGACGACGTTGGCCTCGGTGACCCGCACCCCCTTGGGGAGGCCTGTCGATCCGGACGTGTAGATGACATAGACGAGGTCGTCCGGACCTCGGCGTACCGTCTCGACGGCCGGAGCGGACCCTGCCTCGGCGGAGCTCGGGACACCGATGACGGGCAGCCCCCGGCCGGACAGGCGCGGCGCCCGATGCTCTTCGGCGAGCACCGCCGACATCCCCGAGTCCTCCACCAGGTAGTCGAGCCGCTGCTCCGGGTATTCGGGGTCGAGCGGCACATAGGCGGCGCCCGCCTTGAGTACGCCCAGGATCGCGGCGATCATGGCCGACCCGGGCGCGGCGTATACGCCGACCAACGCCCCGGGCTGCACTCCCCTGTCGATCAGCTCGAGCGCTTGGCGGCGGGCCAGGGCGTCGAGTTCGTGGTAGCTGAGCGTGCCCGTCGCGGACACGATGGCCGTGGCGTCCGGCGTGGCTGCCACGTGTGCTTCGAAGAAGTCGATGAACGACTCGATCACTGTTCGGCTCCTCGTTCGGTTTCGGATGGCACTGCCGATCAGACGGCGAAGGCTGTCTCGACCACGCGTCCACTGCCGCGCCGGTCGGCAGCCGAGGGCACCGGGTCACTCACCAGACACACCCTCTGCAGCCAGCGGTCGCGGCCGTCGAACCGCGCGGAGAACTCCGAACGGGCGTGGACCGCACGCCGGTTGTTGACGATCAGCAGATCACCCGGCTGCAGGCGGACCCAGCGCTGCACCTTGTTGACAGCGCTCCGGAGTGCTTCGAGCGCCTGCTGCGCGTGCGGTGTCTCGCCGACCATCAGATCGAGATCGAAGGTCATGTACGGGTCATAGGGATTGCCGTACAGGACGGGCAGCGTGGGGCCGTTGCCCTGCACTCCGTTGGCGCTGCCGAACGAGTAGTCCACCCCTGTCCGGAACTGCGGAAGGAACAGTTCGCAGCGGTCCGCCAGACTCAGGTGGGGCAGCGCCATCCGGACGCTCGCCAGTATGGTCTTGGCGATGCCGTCGTGGTCGCTCCGCAGGCAGTGCAGCATGAGGAAGTCCGGCATGTGCGGGTGGAATGCCGTCTCCGTGTGGAAGTCGAGGAGGATCGCGGAACTCTCCGAGGAGAGGTTGACCGCGTTGTGCGGTGTGGGCGCCACGTTCTGGAAGAGCAGGCCCTGTTTCTCCTGCATGTAGGCGAGCGGGAAACCCAGCGCGGACGCGAATCCGGCCAGCCAGAGTTCGCTCAGCCATGTCGGCTTGTCCACCCGCAGCCCCGGGTCCGCAGGGGTCTCGGGAAGCGCCGCGTCCACCGGCAGTCCCCGCACCAGCAGTCCCTCGTAGTCGTTCGACCGGTGCCGGAAGGTGGTCACCGCCTCCCTGATCGCCCGCGGTATCTCGTCGAAGCGCAGCTCCGCCTCGACCAGGAAGGCCGCCTGGTCCCGGTAGGGGTCGGGCAGGGCGCCCCCGGCGATCCGCTCCAGCAGGGAACGGTACGGCCGCGCGTCGACAACGTGCGGGCCTTCGACGTTCGCCAGATCCTCCTCGTCGGAGAACGAACGGACCTCGAAGAAGCGCTCGTGCGTCACCGTCTTCACCAACTCCGAGCCGCTCGGGGCGCACTGGCCGTTGAACAGCCAGGTGAGCGTGTTGAGCAAGAACCTGGCGTTGTCCGCACGCCCCAGGAAGGGCAGGGCGAACAGCTCGCCGCCGCCCACGACGACGATCCGTCCGGCGCCGGCGTCGCCCGCCGCGGCGAGAACGCGCCCGTCCCGTACCGCAAGGCCGGTCACGGCGGCGCCCGAGACGGCCAGGCCCCTGGCCCGGTGGAAGTACAACTCCTCGACGCCTTCGGTCACCGGATGACCCGGCAGCGCGTCGGCGGAGACGGAGTAGGTCAGGAGGTGGCCGGCCGGCGGCGCCTGGCGGACGGCGACGAAGTCGGCGTCCAGGGACAGCCCCGGCACCAGATCGGACAGCGGGAAGGGCGCGGTGCCGATCGCGGAAGCGCCGAGGACCAGCAGGTTCCGCCCAGCGGCGAGATGCTCCCGCAGCAACGCCACGTCTTTGGCCGTCAACGGCGGCTCGTCCGCTGTGGGCAGCGTAAGCACCAGGAGATCCGCGCCGTCCAGCGTTTCTTCCTCCCAGCCGGCGTCGATCGACCTGATCGCCACGTCGCCGAGGTGCTCGCCGAGCACCTCGGCAAGGTCGGCGAGGTGTCCCAGGTACTTCTCCTCCGGGGCCGCGGAGGCGTCCCCGCCCCCCGGCGCGATGTGCCACGCACTCGAGTGGAATCGATCCAGAACGATGTCTGGCATAGACAGCTCCCCCTTGACTATCGAACTCGCCCTCCACGAGGCAGGCAGTCGTCCCCTCCTGAGACGAGCTGTTCACCGTGTGACCGCCGGCCGCAAACACCGGAAACCGCGAGGCGCTACGACTCGGAGCCGCCCGCGCGACCGCCACGCTCCAGTGAGTGAACGGTCATGACCCCGCTTCGTTGGTGGAGGTGTGGCATGTGCCTCGAACATCGTCGGGGGACGACATCCCGTCCTGTTCCCGGGAGGTTCCCGCTCGGCAGATCCGTATCGCCCGCCACGGTTTGAGCCGCGACGACCTCGACGATCCCGAGTTCCGCGACACCTGCACCAAGGCGCTCTCACGGATCCTCGAAGCGAAGCGGGAACACCGCGAGCCGCACCGATGTGGTGGTGACGTCAGTCGAACGTCCGCCGCGGGCACCCCGCAGGCAGCTGTGGGAGGAGATCACCGAGCGCGGCTACCGCGGCGGTTATGGCGCCGTCCGCGACCACCTGCGCCCTCTGCGAACGACACAACGGCCGCCGGACGCCCGGCCGCCTTCGGTCAGGACAGTCTCCGGCCGGCTGCTCCCTGCGGCTGGAGGCCGCGCTCGCCATCTGCCCCGAACTGGAGGCCCTCGCCGGTCACGTCCGCTCCTTGGCCCGCATGGATGCCGCCCAGGGCTTCCGCAGAGCTACTGCCCTTGTTCACGCCTGCGCGGAACGCGGGGCAACTGCTGAGCAATCGCCCCGCTGCGCTGTTCAGGCGCAGCGGGGCCGCTGTTGTCGCCGGGTTGCTCAGATGACGTGGATGGTCGTGGACGGCGAGGTACGAACTCCCACAGAGAACTCCACGCTGGTGTCGCCCACAGGTGTGTCGTCGCCGGCGCTCACGCAGACCCACATGACCGACTGCGACCCGTCGTCGGGAGTGCCCAGATCGACATCGGAGAACGTCAGCGACTGACCGTCACCGGAGATGGTTCCCACGTACACGGTGATGTCTCCGTTGGCGTTCCAGACCGTCAGTTGGTGATCGGGGCTGTTTGCGGTACCGAACCGCAGTCCGGTACCCGCGGGAAGAGTCACTGTGACCGTCTGCAGGGGGATCTCGTGCGTGCCGTTGTTGCGCACCTCCACTCCCGGATACACCGGCGGTCCTCCCCGCTCCGCGGTCACCGGGGCGCCCCCCGGAGAGACGGTGAAGTTCGGTGAGACGACGATCGTGGTGGAAGGAGAAGTTTTGCCTCCCACGGTGAAGTCCAGGTTCGTGGCACCGAGGTCGGCGTCGTGATGGGCGCTCACCGCCACCCACATCACCGACGTGCCGGGCACCTGCAGATCCACGTCCGAGAAGACCAGCGACATGCCGTCCTGCGACAGCACTCCCACGTACTGGGCCGTCTGTCCGCCGGCGTCCTGCACGGTCAGCTGGTAGTCGGCCAGTGTCTGCGTGCCGAACAGCAGACCCCGGTCGGCGGGCAGGGCCACCGTCACCGACACCGGATCGAATGCCACATCGGCATCCACCCGCACCCCCGGATACCCGGCCGCCCCGCCCTGGACCAGCTGCACGTCCGGCGGACCGCCCGGTGTCACCGTGAACTCCGACCACTGCAGAACCACTTGACCACGGTTGCCCGCGTCACCCACAGGCGACTGGTACAAGGGGTCATCCTGACCGCCTGCGCGGGTGCCGCTGCCGGGTGCCGTACGCCCTTCGCTGACACCGGAGCCGCTCACAAAGCTGCTGCCACCACCACCGCCACTGAAGTAGGCGCTCTCCGCGTTGCCGAGGGCCATCCCTCCACCGCCACCTGCGTAGCCGGCGCCTCCACTGACGTGGCTGCCGTAGCCGGCGCCCCCGCCTCCCCCCATGCCCGGGATCGGCACCTGGCCTCCGGCAGTCCCGTTCGGGTCGGCGCCGCCGTTCTGCCCGGTGTTGCCGCCACGCCCCCCGTTCATGTCGTACCTGGAAGCCGCAGCACCGCCCGTCGACCCCGATGCTCCACGTGCCGGCGTACCTGGCGAGCCGCCCCGCGAGTAGCCCACTGCGTCGGAACCGCCGGCGCCGCCTCCCGCACCACCGCGCGCAGCGGCGGCATCGGAGGCACCCACCAGCGAGCACGCTCCACCGCCTCCAGCGATCAAAAGTGTCTGCCCGAGCCGCTGACTGAACAGGCCGCTCATTCCGCCCCCGCCACCGGGACCTCCCCCCAGGTCGACGACGATGCGCAACGTCTCCCCCGGTACCACGGCGACATTCCCGGTGGCG
>NZ_MUKA01000027.1 GCF_002150735.1 Streptomyces africanus | reverse complement strand
GCCGCCCGGCGCGCCTTCGACCAGGGGGACTGGGCCGACGCCGGCTCCCGTCACCGCGCCGACGTCCTGCTGCGCGTCCGTGACCTGCTGCTGCGCGACCAGGAGGACATCGCCCGCACCGAGACCCTCGACACCGGCAAGACGCTGGCCGAGGCCCGCATCGACGTCGAGGACGTGGCGAACGCCTTCCGCTACTACGCCGAACTCGCGGGCCAGGACGGCGGCCGGGTCGTCGACGTCGGCCCGGGCGTCCTCAGCCGCGTCGTCTACCAGCCGGTCGGGGTCTGCGCGCTCATCGCCCCCTGGAACTACCCGCTGCTCCAGGCCTCCTGGAAGGTCGCCCCGGCGCTGGCCGCCGGCAACACCTTCGTCCTCAAGCCCAGCGAGACCACCCCGCTCACCACGATCGCCATGATCCGGCTCATCGAGGAGGCCGGCGCACCGCCCGGCGTCGCCAACCTGGTGCTGGGCTCAGGGGCGACCGTCGGCGCGGCCCTGACCAGCCACCCGGAGGTCGACCTGGTGTCCTTCACCGGCGGCCTGACCACCGGACGGTCCATCATGGCGAGCGCCGCCGAGGGACCGCGGAACATCGCCCTCGAACTCGGCGGCAAGAACCCCAACATCGTCTTCGCGGACGCCGACTTCGACGCCGCCGTCGACTACGCGCTGGACGCCGCCTTCCTGCACTCCGGTCAGGTCTGCTCGGCCGGTTCGCGCCTGCTCGTCGAGGACGCGCTGCACGACCGGTTCGTCGATGCCTACGCCGAGCGCGCCCGGGCGATCCGGCTCGGCAACGGCCTGGAGGAGGGCACCGAGAGCGGCCCGCTCAGCTCCGCCGAGCACCGCGAGAAGGTCGAGCACTACATCGCCGTCGCCCAGCAGGAGGGCGCCCGGCTCGTCACCGGCGGCACCCGCCCCGACGACCCCGCCCTCAGCCGCGGCTTCTTCCTGCTGCCGACGATCTTCGCCGACTGCGACCGGTCCATGCGCATCGTCCAGGAGGAGGTCTTCGGCCCGGTCGTCACGGTCGAGCGCTTCCGCACCGAGGACGAGGCGGTGGACCTGGCCAACGACACGCGCTACGGCCTGGCCGGCGGGGTGTGGACCTCCGACGCGAGCCGCGCCCAGCGCGTCGCCCAGCGGCTGCGGCACGGCACCGTCTGGATCAACGACTTCCACCCCTACGTGCCGCAGGCCGAGTGGGGCGGCTTCGGCCGCTCCGGCGTCGGACGCGAACTCGGCCCCACCGGGCTGCGCGAGTACCAGGAGGCCAAGCACATCTACCAGAACCTCGCGCCCGCCCCCTCCGGCTGGTTCAAGGGCTGAACGACACAGAAAGCAGGACACCGCATGGCCCCCACACCCGCGCACGGCGCCGAATCCGCCTACGACTACGTCATCGTCGGCGGCGGCACCGCCGGCTGCGTGCTCGCCGCCCGCCTGAGCGAGGACCCCGACTGCCGCGTCTGCGTCGTCGAGGGCGGCCCCAGCGATGTCGGCGACGAGCGCATCCTGCGCCTGCGCAACTGGATCAACCTGCTCGGCTCGGAGTTCGACTACGGCTACACCACCGTCGAGCAGCCGCGCGGCAACTCCCACATCCTGCACTCACGGGCCCGCGTCCTCGGCGGCTGCTCCTCGCACAACACGCTGATCAGCTTCCTGCCGCTGCCGCAGGACCTCGACGACTGGGTGAGCCGGGGCTGCGCCGGCTGGGACCCGGCGACGATCCTGCCCTACCGCGACCGGCTGCTCACCGAGATCGTCCCGGTCGCCGAGGCCGACCGCAATCCCATCGCCGTGGACTTCGTCACCGCGGCCTCCCGCGCCCTCGGCGTCCCCGTCGTCGACGACTTCAACGCCGAGCCCTTCGCCGACGGCACCGGCTTCTTCTCGCTGGCCTACCAGCCCGAGGGCAACCTGCGCTCCTCCGCGTCCGTCGCCTACCTCCACCCCGTCCTGAACCGGCCCAACCTCACGCTCCTGCTGGAGACCTGGGCGCACCGGCTGATCCCGGACGAGTCGGGCCGGCTGACCCGCGTCGCCGTCCGGGGCGCCGACGGGGAACCCGCCACCGTGCGTGCCGAACGCGAACTCCTGCTGTGCGCGGGCGCCATCGACACCCCGCGCCTGCTGATGCTCTCCGGCATCGGCCCGGCCGACGACCTGCGGGCCCTGGGCATCGGCGTACGGGCCGACCTGCCCGGCGTGGGCGAGAACCTGCTGGACCACCCCGAGTCCGTGATCGTCTGGGAGACCGCGGGGCCGCTGCCGCCCAACTCCGCGATGGACTCCGACGCCGGCCTGTTCCTGCGCCGCGACAAGGACCAGCCGCGCCCGGACCTGATGTTCCACTTCTACCAGGTGCCGTTCACCGTCAACACCGAGCGCCTGGGCTACCCCGTGCCGGCGCACGGGGTGTGCATGACGCCGAACGTGCCGCGCGCCCGCTCCACCGGCCGCATGTGGCTGCGCAGCAACAACCCCGCCGAGCATCCCGCCCTGGACTTCCGGTACTTCACCGACCCCGAGGGCCACGACGAGCGCACCATCGTGGACGGGCTGAAGGTCGCCCGGGAGGTCGCCGCCACCGACCCGCTGCGCGACTGGCTCGTCCGCGAGGTCGCGCCCGGCCCGGACGTCGTCTCCGACGCCGGCCTGTCCGAGTACGGCCGCCGCGCGGCGCACACCGTCTACCACCCGGCGGGCACCTGCCGCATGGGCGCCCCGGACGACCGGATGGCCGTCCTTGACCCGGAGTTGAGACTGCTCGGTGCCGAGGGGGTACGGATCGTCGACGCGTCGGTGTTCCCGACGATGCCCACCATCAACCCGATGGTGACCGTCCTGCTCGCCGCCGAACGCGCCGCCGACCTGATCCTCGACCGACCCGGCCCCGCGGAACAGTCGAAACAGGAGGCCCGCCAGTGACCGGTCAACAGCCCCCCGCACCGGCGGCCGGGCCCCCCTCGGCCGAGCCCGGCTCGGAGTTCCGCAAGGACATGGGCCCCTGGGCCAACTTCGCCCTCGGCTTCACCTACCTCTCCCCGGTGGTGAGCACCTACACCCTCTTCGGCACCGCGATCGTCGAGGGCGGGCCGCCGATGATCTGGGCGTTCCTGCTCGCAGGCTGCGGCCAGTTCCTCGTCGCGCTGATCTTCGGCGAGATCGTCGCCCAGTACCCCATCGCGGGCGGTGTCTATCCCTGGGCCCGGCGGCTGTGGGGCAAGCGCTGGGCGTGGATGACCGGCTGGGTGTACATGTGGGCGCTGCTGGTGACCATCACCTCCGTCGCCTACGGCGCCGGCCCCTACATCGCCATCCTCTTCGGCTTCGACGCCACTGTGCACACCACCGTGCTGTGCACCGCCGTGCTCATCGTCGTCGCCATCCTCATCAACTACATGGGCACCAAGGCGCTCTCGCTGGCGGCCATCATCGGTTTCACCGGCGAGCTCATCGGTGCCCTCGTCGTCGGGATCTACCTGCTGGCCACCCACCGTCACCACGGCCTCGGCGTCATCTTCGACTCCTACGGCGCCGGGGGAGACGGCTCCTACCTGCCGGCGTTCCTGGCAGCCGCCATCATCGGCCTCTACCAGTACTACGGCTTCGAGGCGTGCGGCGACACCGCCGAGGAGGTCGCGCACCCGGGCCGTGTCATCCCGCGCGCGATGCGCCGCACCATCTACATCGGCGGTGCCGCGGCCACGTTCACCTGTATGTCGCTGCTGCTGTCGGTCACGGACTTCAACGCGATCATCTCCGGCGAGCAGGCCGACCCGGTGGTGGCCGTGCTGTACGACGCCATGGGGGAGACCGGGGCGCGGCTGGTGATGGCCGTGGTGCTGATCTCCTTCCTGTCCTGCACGATCAGCCTCCAGGCCGCCGCCGGGCGGCTCATCTACTCCTACGCCCGGGACGAGATGATCGTCGGACACCGGCTGCTGCGGCGGTTCGCCCACGCCCGCGCGGTGCCCGGCTACGCGCTGTTCGTGTCCGCGGCGGTGCCGCTGCTCATCGCCTTCGCCTCATTGTTCTCCGAAGACGCCCTCACCAACATCGTCTCGTTCGCGATCCTCGGCATCTACGGCTCGTTCCAGATGGTGGTGCTGGCCGCGCTGCGCGCCCGGCTCAAGGGCTGGCGTCCGGCGGGGGAGTTCACCCTGGGCCGCTGGGGTCTCGCGGTGAACGTCGCTGCGTTGGTCTACGGCATTCTCGCCATCATCAACATCTCCTGGGCCCGCACCCCAGAGAAGTCCTGGTGGGAGAACTGGATCGTCCTGCTGTGCGGTGCGGTGGTGGTGGGCGCCGGCGTGCTGTACATGTTCACGACCCACCACTACGGCCGTGGCGACGCGGCTGCCGGTGACGCCGTGCCGAAGGAGCGGGCCGAGGCGGCGCCGAAGCGCTGAGGGGCGATCCCCGCGTCAACGCCGGAGCAGAGCCTTCCGGGTGGCGCGGGCCAGCCGGCGGACCGGGCGTCGCGAGCGCGGCGCCGGTCCCGACCGCTCCAGCCACCACTCCCGCAGCTCTCGCCGCGCCGCCGCGTCCCCGGGCCGCCCGGCGGACAGCAGGTGCTCGGCGAAGGTGAGCGCGTCGAGCCGGTAGCCGCCGGTCATCGGCTGCGTCTGGGCGTACGCGAGGAAGGCCGTACGGTAGTCCGCCCCGAGGATCTCCGGCAGTTCGGGCGCGACCTTCGCCACGACGTCCGCCCGCTTCGCGGCGAGCGCCCGGGCCTGTACGCCGACCCGCACCCGGTCGAACCCCTCGGGCACGGGCGTCCCCGCGACCAGCGCCGACAGCAGCGCGGCCTGAGCGACCCCGAGCCGCTGGCGGGCCTCGTCGACGCCCCTGTGTTCGGGCCGGCCGGAGGCGCCCCGTGTCGCCCCGGCCGCCCCGGTCTCATGGCCCCGCGGCGTTCCGGCTGCCGCGAGCGGCTCGCGCTGCCCGCCCCGGGACCGCGCACCGGGCAGGTCCGGCGCCGGCGTGCCGACGGCCCCCGGCCGCCGGGTGGCGACCGCGTGGCCCGCCGCGCGTACCTGCGCCTTCACCCGCTCGACGGCCCCCGCCTCCACGGCCCGCCGGATCGAGGCCAGTTCGGCCTCCAGCTCCGCCGGTGCCGGGAAGTTCTCGTCGCGCTCCAGCAGGACCCCCGCAGGGGACACGCGGGAGGCGAGGTCGGTCAGGATGTCGAGGACCGGCCGGGGGACGGGGTGGGCGTGGCTGTCGTGCCAGACGCCGTCGCGTTCGAAACCGCCGGCGACATGGACGTAGGCGATGGCCTCCAGGGGCAGCTCGGCCAGGGCCTTGGCCGGGTCCTCGGCGCGGTTGACGTTGTTGGTGTGCAGGTTGGCCACGTCGATGAGGAGCCGGACGCCCGTGCGGTCGGCGAGCTCGTACAGGAACTGGCCCTCCGTCATCTCCTCGCCCGGCCAGGAGATCAGTGCGGCGATGTTCTCGACGGCCAGCGGCACCGGCAGCGCCTGCTGCGCGATGCGCACGTTCTCGCACAGCACGTCCAGCGCGTCCCGGGTCCGGGGGACGGGCAGCAGATGGCCCGCCTCCAGGTGCGGCGTCGCCGTCAGGGAACCACCGGCCCGTACGAACGCGATGTGCTCGGTGACCAGCGGTGAGCCGAGTGCCTCCACCCGCTCGGCCAGCGCGGCCAGACGGCCCTCGTCGGGCCGGTCCGCACCGCCGAGACCGAGCGAGACGCCGTGCGGCACCACGGTGACGCCGCGCTCGCGCAGCCGCCGCAGCGACTCGGGCAGATGCCCGGGGCAGACGTTCTCGGCCACGGTCTCGACCCAGTCGATGCCCGGCATGCGCTCCACGGCGTCCGCGATCTCCGGTCGCCAGCCGATGCCCGTCCCCAGTCGCTCCATCGTCCCCTCCTCCGCACAGCCGGTTCCTCGAACGTGAGGGAGGTATGGCCCAGCCGCCCGCCCTCGAACCCCGCCACGGGCGCCTTCAGAGGAATATTTGAGGTTCGGCCCCCGACGGTCCCGGCCCCACCGACGGAGGCACCAAAGTCGCGCCACCCCCCCGACAGGTCGTAGACCGGACGTATGCGCGATGGCAGCGAGCGGTGGGTGTGGGCCGCCGCCGGGGGACTGGTGGTCGCCGTCGGCACGGCCTATTTCCTGCTCCCGCTGGAGGGGCTCGGCGAGGACCGCGCCTGGCTGGGCTGGCCGCTGTTCGCCCTGTGCCTGGGGCTGCTGGCCGCGCTGCTGCTGCGCCAGGTGCGCGACGTCGTGCTGGAGAAGCCGCACACCCGGCCGGGCGTCATGATCCCGCTGCTGATGTGCCTGGCCGTGCTGGTCTTCTCGTCGGGGTACTACGCCCTCGCCCAGCGGCCGGGCCAGTTCACCGGTCTGAACACCCGTGTCGACGCGCTGTACTTCACCGTCGTCACGCTCGCGACGGTCGGCTACGGGGACATCACCCCGAGCGGGCAGGAGGCCCGCCTGGTCGCGGTCGCCCAGATCCTGTACACGTTCGTCTTCCTCACGGCGGCGGCCACCGCGCTCTCGCGCCGGCTGCACGCGGTGGTCGCCGCACGCGACCGGCGCCCGCCACCCTCCTGACCCGGAGGGCGTGTCACGCCGCGCGGGTGGAGCGACCCGGCCGTGACCGGCGCGCCTGCGGCTACTCCGAACGGGTGGCCGCCGGGCCGCCCGCCGCGTACGGCTCCCGGCGCAGCGCCGGGTGGTCCGCGACCACCGTGCACGAGCCGGGCGCGATCTCCGTGAACCCCGCGTCGCGGACCAACGGCAGTCCGCTGCCCGTCAGTCCGGGCCAGCGGGCCGGGTCGGCCGTCCGTACGGCGAGCGGGAAGCCCGCGTCGTGCCAGGCGGCCCGCTCCTCGTCGGGCAGCTCCCACCAGGCCAGTTGCGCGGCGTGTCCGGCCTGGGCCATCGCCTTGCCGGCCGACATGCCGAGGTCGGGGTTGAGCCACAGCACGGGAGCGGCCGGGTCCGCCGCCACCGGCGGTTCCGGGTCGTCCAGATCGGTGCCGGAGACCTGGAGGCGGGCCAGGTCCTTGGGCCAGCCGTCCAGCGGGACCGGCGGGAAGACGCGTACCTCGGCCGCCTTGCCCGTGACCGTGATGCCGGGCAGGGCCTCCGCCCGCCGCCACTCGGCGCCGCGCGCCCGCCGCACCACCTTGCGGATCCGCGCGTCCTGCCAGTCCCGCACCGCCTGTGCCCACGGGCCGTCGCCGGCCGACCGCTCGTCGCTGAGGATCGTCAGCACGGCCCGCGCCGCCGTCTCCAGCGCGTCCGTACGCGCCGGCGGGTCCGTCCGCTCGATGCGCACGACCAGCGGCAGCACGAACTGCGGTGCCGTGTCGCGGTCCGAGGGCTCGGAACGGAAGGGGCTGTCACTCACGGGCGTCGGGTCTTCGCTCACGAATCCCAGTGTGCCAGCCGGAAGATCGTGGAGGATGGGGCCCATGCGACCCGACCTGTGCCTGGAGAACGCGGGCCGCCGCTACGGCCTGCGCGGCCCCTGGGTGCTGCGCGGCGTCCATCTGACGGTGGCCCCGGGCCGGCTCGTCCGCGTCGAGGGCGCCAACGGCACCGGCAAGTCGACCCTGCTGCGGCTGCTCGCCGGCATCGACGCCCCCAGCGAGGGCCGGATCACCGGCCGCCCGCGCACCGCCTATGTCCCGGAGCGGTTCCCGCCGGCCCTGCCGTTCACCGCCGGCGGCTACCTCACCCACCTCGGCGCCGTGCACGGCCTGACCCGCGCGGCGGCCGCCCGTGCCGCCGCCGAGTGGCTGGAGCGCCTCGGGGCCGCCGCGTACGCCGATACGCCGATGGCCCGGCTGTCGAAGGGCAGCAGCCAGAAGGTCGCGGTCGCCCAGGCCCTTCTGGGGGAACCGGAGCTACTGGTGCTGGACGAGGCGTGGACGGGCCTGGACACCGACGCCCGCGCCGCGTTGGAGCGGGCGGTCGCCGAGCGCACGGCGGCCGGCGGATCCGTGGTGTTCGTCGACCACGACCCGCGCCGCCTGGCCGGACTGCCCGACGCGACGTACACCGTGCGCGACGGGAGCCTTGTCGAGCGGGCCGTGCCGGGACCGTCGCCGTCCGGACCGCAGGTCACCGTCGAGGTCCAGGGCCCGCCGGACGGACGGCTTCCCGACGACGTGCGGCGGACCGTCACCTCCGCCGAGGAGACCGCGCCGGGCAGCCACCGCCTCACCGTCCCCGCCCCGCACTCCGACGTCCTGCTCCGCGCCCTGCTCACGGCCCGCCCGCCCTGGCACGTGGTGCGTGTGGAGCGGCAGCCGGACACCCCCGGGAGCCTCCCATGACCGCCCTCCTGCGCTACCACGCCGCCCTGTTGCTGCGCTCCCAGCGCTGGCTGCCGCCGTTCCTGCTGTACGCCGCCTTCCTCGCGATCAGCGTCCAGGCCGGGCAGCCGGTGCTCGACTCGCTCGGCTACACGGCCGCCGCGCTGCTGCCCGTCACCGCCTGGCTGGCGCGGATCTGCGTCACGGCGGAGCCGCAGGCCGCGCGTGGCTGTGTGGCGGCGGCCGCCGGGCCCGCGCGCGCCCATGTGGCCTGCCTGCTGGTGGCGTTGTCCGGCGCGACGACCCTGGGCACGGTCGCGACCCTCGCCGTGACGCTGCTGAGCGCTCCGGTCGCCTCGGACCACCGCACCCCGGTGCCGCTCGCCCCCGCCTGCGGGGCAGGGCTGCTCGCCGCCGCGGCCTGCGCGCTGCTCGGCACGGCCGTCGGCGCGCTCACCAGCCGGCCGCTGCTGCGGTCGCGGGGCCGTGCCGTCCCGGCCCTGCTGCTCGCGGCGCTGCTGTCCCTCGTGGCCACCGGCTCTCCGGCCCAGGCGGCGGTGCAGGGCCTCGTCACCGGCTCGCGGTCGGGGACCGTCCCGCTGCCGCTGCTCCCCCTGGCCGCGGCAGCCCTGGTCACGGCCGCCGCGCTGGCCCTGGCCGGTGCGCTCGCCGCCCGCAGATCACCCTGAGCAGGCGGTGCGCTGCGCCTCCTGCCACTCGCAGACCGGGCAGAGGGTGATGCCCTTGTACGACTCCGGGTACTCCGTCGGCTCCCGGCACAGCACGCACTCCGCGTACGGCGGCCCCTCCGCCCTGGGAGGCCTGGTCGCGTCGATCAGGCAGTAGTCGTCCTCGCTCATACGTCCAGCGTAGGCCCGGGCGTCACCCGGCCGTCAGAGGTCCCGCTGCTCCAGCGGCTTGGTCGCCGGGCCCTGGATCACCTTGCCGTCGATGTCGAAGCGGGAGCCGTGGCAGGGGCACTCCCAGGCACGTTCGGCCGAGTTGAAGGCGACCAGGCAGCCCAGATGGGTGCAGCGGGCGGAGACGGAGTGCAGGTTCCCGTCGTCGTCCCGGTAGACGGCGAGGCGGTGGTGCCCGTCGGCGCGGACCACGGCACCCTCGCCGGGCGGCAGGGATTCCACCGGCGGCGAGGGCCGCAGCCGGTCCCCGACGAAGTGGCCGGCGACCTTGGCCTGGGTCTTCAGGAACGCCGGCGCCTCCCGCACGGCGGGCTTCAGCCGGCGCGGGTCGTACAGCCCGCTCCACTCGCGCTCCTCGCCGGTGATCTGCGCGGCGAGGAGGCTGCCCGCCATGATGCCGCCGGTCATGCCCCAGCCGCCGAAGCCCGTGGCCACATAGGCGTGCCGGGCGCCGGGGTGCAGGGGGCCGACCATCGGCACGGTGTCGGTCGGGGTGTTGTCCTGCGTGGCCCACCGGTTGGTGACGTCCAGGTCCGGGAAGTGCTCGACGGCCCAGGCGGTGAGGCGTTCGAAAGCGGCCCGCGGGTCGCCCGTGCCCGGTGTGAAGTGCTCACCGGTGACGATGAGCAGCCGCCGGTCCCCTTCGTACGGTGCCGTGCGCACCGAGCGGGTGTTCTCGTCCGGCGTGATGAACATGCCGTCCGGGTCCTGGTCCGCGGGGATCGTCCCGGCCACGACCAGTTCGCGCTTGGGCGTCAGCCGGGCGAACAGCAGGGCCCGGTCGAAGATCGGGTAGTGCGTCGCGACGACGACGTCCCGGGCCCGCACCGTCGCCCCGGTCGTGGTCGACAGCCGGCACGGCTCGCCCTCGTCCAAACCGAGGACCGTGGTGTCCTCGAAGATCCGCCCGCCGCGCTCGACCAGGTCGGCGGCGAGGGCCAGCAGGTACTTGCGGGGGTGGAACTGGGCCTGGCCGGTGACCCTGACCGCGCCCGCCACCGGGAAGGGCAGCCCGGTCTCCGTCACGAACGAGGCGGGCAATCCGGCCTCGGCGGCCGCCCGGGCCTCGGCGCGCAGTTCCTCCACCCGGCCCGCGTCGCAGGCGTACGTGTAGGCGCTCCGGGTCTCCCAGTCGCAGTCGATGCGCAGTTCCCCGGCGATCCCGGCCGCACGCTCGATCGCCTCGGCCTGCGAACGGGCGTACAGCCGCGCGCCCTCGGGGCCGCGGGTGCGGCGCAGCTTGTCGTAGACGAGCGTGTGCAGGGCGGTGACCTTGGCGGTGGTGTGCCCGGTGACCCCGGCCGCGACCTGCCCGGCCTCCAGTACCGCCACGCTGCGCCCGGCCCGCGTCAGCTCCCACGCCGTGCTCAGTCCGGCGATCCCGGCGCCGATCACCGCCACGTCGACGTCCAGGTCCTCCGTCAGGGCCGGATGGCGGCCGTCGGGTGCCGTCTCCATCCAGTACGAGCTGCTGACCTGCTGCTTCTCGCTCATGAGCCACCGAGTACCCCCGACTGCCCGCTTCAGTGTCCGGTGTGTCGCTTTACAGAAGGGGCCGGCAGGACTAACGTACAACCAAATGGTTGTAGAAGTTGATGAGCTGAACGACGAGACGGTGGACCGGCTGTTCCACGCCCTGGCGGACACCACCCGCCGGGACATACTGCGCCGCTGCGTGCGCGGGGAACTGTCGGTCTCCCGGCTGGCCGAGGCCTATCCGATGAGCTTCGCGGCAGTGCAGAAGCACGTCGCGGTGCTGGAACGGGCCGGCCTCGTGGCCAAGCAGCGCAGCGGACGGGAGCAGCTCGTGCGCACCGACCCCGACGCGGTGGGCCGCGCCCGCCAGGCCCTCGACGAGCTCGAGTCGGCATGGCGCGGGCGCGTGGACCGGATGGCCTGCCTGCTCGCGGAGGACCCCGGTAGCGAAGAGAACGACACCCCGGAAGGAACCGAGAGATGAGCGTCACCAGTGTCGACAAGGACCTCGACCACCTCACCCTCACGCTGATCGCCGACTTCGCCGCCCCGGTGGAGCGGGTGTGGCGGCTGTGGGCCGACCCCCGGCAGCTGGAGCGCTGGTGGGGCCCGCCGTCCTACCCGGCGACCGTGGAGGAGCACGACCTGACCCCCGGCGGAGAGGTCACGTACTTCATGACCGGCCCGGAGGGCGACCGGCACCGCGGCTGGTGGCGGGTCTCCTCGGTCACCGAGCCGACGGCCCTGGAGTTCACCGACGGCTTCGCCGACGACGACGGAAAGCCCAAGGACGACATGCCGACCATGTCCGTGACGGTGCGGCTCACCGAGCACGGCGGCGGCACCCGGATGGAGATGCGCTCCCTCTTCGACTCCCGTGAGCAGATGGAGCAGCTGGTCTCCATGGGCATGGAGGAGGGCCTGAAGGAGGCCGTCGGCCAGATCGACGCCCTGCTGGCCGCCTGACCTCCCCGATCAGGGCCGACCGCCCCGGATCAGGGCTGGCGCAGCAGCCGCTTCCGGCTCTCCGCCACATCGAAGTCCGGCTCCGGATACCGCGGATCCAGCTCCCGCAGGTGCTCCAGGAGCAGCGTGCTGACCGCCCAGTTGCGGTACCACTTGTGGTCGGCCGGGACCAGGTACCAGGGTGCGTACGAGGTGCCGCAGCGCTCCAGGGCCCTCTCGTACGCGTCCTGGTACGCGGGCCACAGGGCGCGGTCGTCGATGTCCGACGGGGCGAACTTCCAGCGCTTCTCCGGCTTGTCGAGGCGCCTGAGCAGACGGCGGCGCTGTTCGTCGTAGGAGAGGTGCAGGAAGCACTTGACCAGGGTCACGCCGTCGTCGGCGAGGGACCGCTCGAAACGGTTGATCCGCTCGTAGCGGCTTTCGATCACGGCGCGTGGCGCGAGGTCCCGGACGCGGGCGACCAGGACGTCCTCGTAGTGCGAGCGGTCGAAGATGCCCAGTTCGCCGGGGAGCGGGAGCGCCTTCTCCACACGCCACAGGAAGGAGTGCGCGCGCTCCTCGGCGGTCGGTGCCCCGAACGCCGTGATCCGGCAGCCGGCCGGGTTGAGCAGCCCGATGACGTGCTTGACCGTGCCGCCCTTGCCGCTGGTGTCCATGCCCTGCAGCACCAGCAGGACGCGGCGCCGGTCGCCCGCGGTGCTCGCCGCCCACAGCCGTTCCTGAAGTCCGGCGAGCCGCTCGCCGATCCGGGCCGTGGCGGCCTTGCCCGCGGCCTTGCCGTCCGGACCGCCGGGGGTGGCGGCGGCGTCGTGACGGGCCAGGTCGACCGGCTCGCCGCCGGTCAGGCGCAGCCGCTCCCGCAGCGAGGCCCCGCGCTCGTCCCCGTCCTGCTTCTTCTTGTCCTTCGCCGTCACCGGGCCCCCTTCCGGTCCTGTGCCTCGATCGTCCGCCGGGGCGCCGGGTCGCGCATCCGGCGCCCCGGACGGGAGCGGAGCGTGCCTACCGGCGCCAGGGGCCCGTCACCGCGAACGTGGTGCCGGGGGTGTAGCAGTTGACGTACATCGTGTCGCCGTCGGGCGAGAAGGTCACCCCGGCGAACTCGCCCCACTCGGGCTCCTCCGGGGAGCCGATGTTCTGCCTGCCGCGGGCCATCGCGTACACCTCGCCGCGCCGGGTCACGCCGAAGACGTGCTGGGCGCCGTTGCCGTCCTCGCAGACCATGAGGCCGCCGCTGGGCGCGAGGCAGATGTTGTCCGGCGACTCTCCCGGCAGCTGGACGTCGGTGTCCGGGCCGAAGACGATCACCAGGGTCAGCCGTCGCCGGTCCGGGTCGTAGCGCCAGATCTGCCCGAAGTGGTCGGCCGCCGACCCGTCCGCGCTGCGGGCGAACGACGACACGAAGTACACCGACCGGCCACCCCAGTAGCAGCCCTCCAGCTTCTGCGCGTGCGTGATGCCCCCGCGGCCGAAGTCCTGGAACCGGATCGGCGTCTGCGCCGCCTGCGGGTCCGGTACGTCCACCCACTCGATGCCGTCGAACTCCGCGCCGGTGTCCTGGATCGTGGACAGGTCCGGCACGCCGGGCACGCGCATGGCCTGGAGCCGGCCGCCCGCGCGCAGCGAACCCCGCCCGCCGAGCGGCCGGTTCGGCAGGAAGCGGTAGAACAGGCCGAAGGGCTTCTGGAAGGCGTCCTCCGTCTCGTACACCACGCCCCGCCGGGGATCGACGGCGATCGCCTCGTGCTGGAAGCGGCCCATGGCGGTCAGCGGTACCGCTCCCGTGCGGTGCGGGTCGACCGGGTCGACCTCGAAGATGAAGCCGTGGTCCTTGGTGTAGCCGTTGGTGCCCGCCCTGTCCTCGGTCTCCTCGCAGGTCAGCCAGGTGCCCCAGGGGGTGGGGCCGCCCGCGCAGTTCACGGCCGTGCCGGCGATCGCGACGCGTTCCGACAGGACGTTGTTGCGGGAGTCCAGCGTCAGGGCCGTGCAGCCGCCCTTGCCCGCCGGGTCGTAGGTGAGGCCCTCGACCGTCGGGACCGGGACCCTGCCGTCGGCGCGGTTCTCGTGGTTGCGGACCAGATGGACCCGGCCGCCTCTGCCCGCGAAGGCCGACATGCCGTCGTGGTTCGAGGGGACCTTGCCCTCGCCGGAGCGCAGCGGGTCTCCCTCGCGGGACAGGACCCGGTAGCGGAAGCCCTCCGGCAGGTCGAGGAGGCCCTTCGGGTCGGGGACGAGCGGGCCGTAGCCGCCGCCGTGGCCGAGGTCCTGGGCGGCGGCGGTGCCGGCGAAGAGTTCGGACAGGGCGCCGGAGAACGCGATCCCGGCGCCCAGGGCGCCCGTCCCGGCGAGCATCTGACGTCGTGTGGCGATACGACCGGATGTGGACATGCGGAAACCTTCCTGCTGGCGGACAGGAACTGTGATCCCGCTGTGTCTATCACCTGGTGCGGGTCGCGGGAACCACGCGCGTAGCGTGGCTCACTGCTCTACCGCCCGCCGCAGCTCGTCGATGGCCTGTTCGGCCGTGTCGACAGGGTGGTCCGCAGATGCCGGTGCCGGCCGGTCCCCTTCCTGATGAGCCCCTTCGGCCCCCTCTTGGTGACCCCTCTCCAGGAACCGCAGGAGCTCCACCGGGATGGGCAGCACCAGCGTGGAGTTCTTCTCCGCCGCCACGGCCATGACCGTCTGGAGCAGGCGGAGCTGGAGCGCCGAGGGCGTGTCGGCCATCTGCTGGGCGGCCTGGGACAGCTTCTTCGAGGCCTGGTACTCGGCGTCGGCGTTGATCACCCGGGCCCGCCGCTCGCGGTCGGCCTCGGCCTGGCGGGCCATGGAACGCTTCATCGTGTCCGGCAGGGACACGTCCTTGATCTCCACGCGGTCGATGGTCACGCCCCACTCCACGGCCGGGCTGTCGATCATCAGTTCCAGGCCCTGGTTGAGCTTCTCCCGGTTGGACAGGAGGTCGTCCAGTTCGCTCTTGCCGATGATCGAGCGCAGGGAGGTCTGTGCCATCTGGGAGACCGCGAAACGGTAGTCCTCGACGTTGACGACCGCGGCCGCCGGGTCCACGACCTTGAAGTACACGACCGCGTCGACCCGCACGGTCACGTTGTCGCGGGTGATGCCCTCCTGGGCGGGCACCGGCATGGTCACGATCTGCAGGTTGACCTTACGCATCCGCTCCGCCACGGGGAGGATGAGGTTGAACCCGGGCCGCCGCACCTCCCCGTGCAGCCGTCCGAGCCGGAACACGACCCCGCGCTCGTACTGCTTGACGACCCGCGCCGCCGAGGCCAGATACACCAGCCCCGCGGCTCCGGCCGCCGCCACCGCCCCGATCAGCTCTTCGACCATGCCGACCTCCCCGTCCAGAGGTCCGATTCGTCTGCTGATGTAACGATATGCCTTCAATCGGGGTCGGGGCCATGCCCAGGGAGCCGGGCCGGACACGCGAAGGTCCGGAGCGCGCCGCTGAGGCGCGCCCCGGACCAGTTGGCGCCGGACTTGGTTCCGGCTACGTCACTACGCGGCCGTGACCTTCTCGGTCTCCCGCGCCGGCTGCGGCTCCGTGAGCTTCACCGGCTCCGTGCCTGTCGCGCTGTGGCGTTCGGCCCAGCTCTCCAGGGCCGTGCGGCAGGCGTGGTCGAGGTGGTGCAGACCCGAGAGGTCCAGCTCGACCGGGCGGTCCTGGGGCAGGCTCTCCAGGCTGTCGAGGATCTTCGGCAGCCGCAGGAACGTCGCGTTGCCCGACAGGTACGCCTGGATCGGACCGGCGCCCTTGTCGATGACCTCCAGCTTGACGTGCGAGGCCTCCCAGGCGGTCTTGACGACCGACAGGGCCAGACCGATCAGGACGCCCTCGAACATGTTCACCGCGACGATCGACACAGCGGTGACGACGAGGATCAGCGCCTCGCCCTTGTGAGCCCGCCACAGGGCCACGACCTGGCGGAACGGGATCAGCTTCCAGCCCGCGTGCACCAGGATGCCGGCGAGGGCGGGCAGCGGGATCAGGGCCAGGGCCCACGGCATCGCGGCGGCGAACAGCAGCAGCCACACGCCGTGCAGCACCCGGGACGCCTTGGTCTTCGCACCCGCGTTGACATTCGCCGAGCTGCGGACGATCACCGCGGTCATGGGCAGCGCGCCGAGCAGACCGCACACGGTGTTGCCCGCGCCCTGGGCGATCATCTCCTTGTTGTACTGGGTGCGCGGACCGTCGTGCAGCCGGTCCACGGCCGCCGCGCTGAACAGGCTCTCCGCGGAGGCGATCAGCGCGAAGGCGATGATCGTGCCCCAGATGGCCGGGCCGGCCAGCTCACCGAGGGCCTCGGTGCCGGGCGGCTGGATGACGCCGAGGAGGCCCTCCACCTCGACCGTGGCGACCGGCAGGTTGAAGGCGAGTGTGGCGAGCGTGGCCAGGACCACCGCGGCGAGGGCGCCCGGCACGGACTGCACGGCCTTCGGCAGCTTCTTCCACAGCACGATGACGGCGATGGCGCCCGCGCCGATCGCGAGCGACGTCATGGCCTCGGTGCTGCCCAGGGCGTCGGTGAACGCCCCCGGCAGCCCCGCGATCTTGCCGATGCCGGACTCCGGCGCCTTCAGGCCCGCCGCCGCGTAGATCTGCCCGGCGATGATCACCAGGCCGATGCCGCAGAGCATGCCCTCGACGACGGAGACGGATATCGCCCTGAACCAGCGGCCTATCCCCAGGAAGCCCATGGCGAGCTGGAGCAGACCGGCCATCAGCACGATCACACCGAGTGAGGCCACCCCGAACTCACTGACCGCCTCGAAGACCAGCACGGTCATACCGGCGGCAGGCCCGGACACCTGGAGGCTGCTGCCGCGCATGAGGCCGGTGACGAGGCCGCCCACGATGCCGGTGATCAGGCCGAGTTCGGCCGGGACACCGGAGGCGACGGCCACGCCGATGCAGAGCGGCACGGCGACGAGGAAGACGACGATGGAGGCGAGGAAGTCCTGCCTCAGGTAAGGGAACTTGGTCATGGTGTCCCTCACAGGGTCTCGAAGGTGTCGGTCTCCGCGTGGTGCTGCCACACGGTTCCGGTGTGCACTTCGTAGAACCAGGCGTGCAGGCCGAGCCGGCCCTCCGCCAGCCGGCGCTCGACGCACGGGTACGACCGCAGCCGCAGCACCTGGGTGAGGACGTGGTTCTGCACGGCTTCGGCGACCGTCGGGTCGGCCGGGTCCTCGCACTTGGGCTCTTCGGCGGCGTGCGCGAGCCAGTCGCGCACCGCCGGTACGGCGGCGAGGTCGTCGCCCCGGACCACCGCGCCCACGGCACCGCAGTGCGAGTGGCCGCAGACCACGATGTCCTTGACGCCGAGCACTTCCACGGCGTACTCGATGGTGGCCGCCTCGGACGTGGGGTGCTCCAAGGCGTACGGGGGGACGATGTTGCCCGCGGTGCGCAGCTCGAAGAGCTCGCCGGGCCGGGCGCCCGTGATCAGGGCCGGTACGACCCTGGAGTCGGAACAGGTGATGAACAGGACGTCGGGGGACTGGCCCTCGGCGAGGCGGGCGAACTCCTCAGGGCGCTGTCCGAACGTGCGGGCGTTGTCGATGAGGGGTTGCATAAGCGGTGATTCCTCCTGGCGCGCAGTGGGGGCGCGTCGGACGGGCATGACAGAGGTGGGGGATGGAACTGCTCTGTTCCTCAGCAGCGGAAGACCTGAAGCGCTGCCGGAGTATGGGACGCCGAGGATCTCGACGTGCGTTCGTGCGCGACGCCGGGGGTGACCCGGTCCGCTGCTGCCGGCGGGATGTGCCTCAGCAGGTGCCGATCGGGCGCCGAGGGCGCCGAGTCGGTGCCGTGGAACCGGTCGCGGGTCCGCAGGGGGCCGGTCGGGCCCCCGTGGTGTCCGGCGCGGCAGGTCGCGATCTCATCGCGCAGAGCCTTCCCGGAGAACTTGGCTCCGGCGCGGGAAGACATGCCGGAAGGTTCAGTCCCGGGTTGAGCCTTGGCCTCAACTTCACTGGGCGTGTGCGCGGATGCGAAGGACGCCGTAGGTGCGAAGAACTGGAGGGCGAGCAGGACGGCGGCGAGGATCGAAACCACGGTCCGTGCCGTCGTACCTCGGTACATGCGCCCCCCTTCAGGTGATTCGCACATCTAGCGTTGACCATCACTTGGTCAATGGCTGGTCAAGAAACACGTTAACCCTGCAAAGTCATTTGCAGGGTTAACTTAACGTTTCAAGCTGAAGAGAGCCTGAAAATCGTAGGTGCGCTGGCTTGAACCAGGCCTGATTACCGAGGGTTTGTCAGGTTGCCCGCGTCGCGGGCCAGGGCGGTGAGCCGGGAGATGGCCCGGAAGTACTTCTTGCGGTAGCCGCCGTTCAGCATCTCCTCGCTGAAGAGCTGGTCGAAGGGCACGCCGGAGGCCAGTACGGGCACTTCACGGTCGTAGAGCCGGTCCGCGAGGACGACGAGCCGGAGGGCCGTCGACTGGTCGGGAACCGGCAGCACGCCGGTGAGGCAGACGGCCTTGATCCCGTCGGTCAGGGCGCCGTACCGGCTGGGGTGGACCCGGGCCAGGTGTTCCAGTAGGGGCGGGAACGCGTCGAGGGACGCGCCCTCGGTGGCGTGCGCCGCCTTGGTCACCTGTTCGTCGGAGTGCGGCGGCGGTGCCTCGGGCAGGCCGCGGTGGCGGTAGTCCTCGCCGTCGATGCGCAGGGCGCGGAAGTGGGCCGACAGGCCCTGGATCTCGCGCAGGAAGTCGGCCGCGGCGAACCGGCCCTCACCGAGCTTGCCGGGCAGTGTGTTGGACGTGGCGGCGAGCGCGACGCCCGCGTCGACGAGCTTGCCGAGCAGGGTGGAGACCAGGACGGTGTCCCCGGGGTCGTCGAGCTCGAACTCGTCGATGCACAGCAGGCGGTGGCCGGACAGGGTCTGGAC
The DNA here is from genome assembly GCF_002150735.1 of Streptomyces africanus. GTDB lineage: Bacteria > Actinomycetota > Actinomycetes > Streptomycetales > Streptomycetaceae > Streptomyces > Streptomyces africanus. Next base: position 31,036 of record NZ_MUKA01000027.1, on the reverse strand, counting down.
GGTCTGCTGGAACCCGAGGGCGCCGACCAGGTTGGTCAGCTCCACGAAGGTGCCGAACGCCTTGAGCGCGGGCTCGGCCGGGGTGGCGTGCCAGAGGGACGCCAGCAGATGGGTCTTGCCGACGCCGTAACCGCCGTCGAGGTAGACACCGCGCGGGCCGGCCGGGGCCTTCTTCGGCGCCCTGCCGAATCCGAACAGCCGCCGCCTGCCCGAGTCGGCCGTCCCGCCCAGCCCCGCCGCGAAGCCCTCCAGGACCCGGACGGCCTCCGTCTGGCTGGGCTGGTTCGGGTCCGGGATGTACGTGCTGAACCGCACGGAGTCGAACCGCGGCGGCGGCACCATCTCGGCCACCAGCCGATCCGCGGGCACGTGCGGCTCACGGGCGCACAGGGAGAGCGGGGCCGCGTCGGTTATCGGGCCGGTTCCGGAAGGGGCGGGAGAAGGAGACACGGTTCACCATGCTAGAGCCTGTCCGGCGGACCAAGNNNNCTTGGTCCGCCGGACAGGCTCGCAGGCGCGTGGAACACTGCACGGCATGCGACGTCTGTTCCCTGTGACCGATGAAACAGCAGTTCCGGACTCGGGTGAGAGGCCCGGGGAAGAGGATCGCGGCGCGGCCGGGCGGGAGTGGAGTCTGGCCGAGCTGGCCGCCGCGTACGCCTATCCCGCGGCGGGGCCCGGCGGGCCGCTGCCGTGGCTGCGCGCCAACATGGTGTCCACGCTGGACGGGGCCGCCCAGCACGACGGCCGTTCGCAGCCCATCTCCAGCGCCACCGACATGCGGATCTTCGGCACGCTGCGAGCGCTGGCGGACGTCGTGGTCGTCGGCGCGCAGACGGTGCGCCAGGAGGGCTACCGGCCGGCACGCGCGCGTGCCGAGTTCGCGGAGCAGAGGGAAGCGGCCGGGCAGGGCCCCGCGCCCGCGATCGCGGTGGTCTCCGCCAGCCTGGACCTGGACTTCTCGCTGCCGCTGTTCACCTCGCCCCTGGTGCCCACCCTGATCCTCACGGGAGCCTCGGCCGCCCCGGACCGGGTCGCCGCCGCCGAGAAGGCGGGCGCCCGCGTGGTCACCGCCGGGGACGGCATCGGCGTGGACCCGGCCCGTGCCGTCCAGGCCCTCGCCGGCCTCGGCCACACCCGGCTGCTGACCGAGGGCGGCCCGCGGCTGCTCGGGCAGCTGGTGGCGGCCGGCGTGCTGGACGAGCTGTGCCTGACCGTCTCCCCGATGCTCACCGCGGGCGACGCGCAGCGCATCGCCGGAGGGCCCGCCGTCACGGTGCCGCAGCGCTTCAGGCTGGTGTCGATGCTGGAGGAGGACGGCTTCCTGTACACGCGGTACGGGCGGTCCTGACGTACTGAACCGCCCGGCACGGGGTACCGGTGTCGGCGGCCGGAAACCGGACCGGTCGGTAGGTCCGGAAGCGGTGCGATGATCGTCGCCGGTCCGGTCATCGGCGGAATGTACCGTTCCGTTTGGTTTCCGGAGGGCACACTGGATCCGGCAGTGCCCGTGCGACTACGGGGCAGGATGGTTTCCGCAGGGCCCGGGGCGGCCCACGGAGGAGTGGGGCCGCGGGCCCCGGGGAGCAGAAGGGGCGCCTGGTGTTCACAAGCGTATTGATGATCGAGAAGGCCCTGACGTCCGCCGACGTGGAGTTCGTCACGACCTTGCACGGGGAGGAGCCGGTCTCCTTCCAGGTGCTGCTCCAGCCGCGCGGCGAGCAGGCGGACCGGCTGCTGCGGGCCATCGACGACGTCGCGCTCGGCGAGCTCGACGAGGCCGTACGCGAGGGGGAGACGCCGGAGGGCGAGGACGCGCTGAGCGTCGGGCAGCGGGCGCTGGAGGTCTCGCTCGCGGCGTTGCGGACGTCCGGGAGCGGAGCCGAGGGGCGGCTGATCGAGGATCATCCGCTGGACGCGCTGAAGTCCCTGGTGGAGGAGGTCGGCGCGGATGAGGTCATCGTGCTGACCGACCCCCATTACGTGGAGGAGTTCTTCCACCGGGACTGGGCTTCCCGGGCGCGGCACAAGGTGGGGGTGCCGGTGCTGAAGCTGTTCTCGCACAGCAAGGCGTAGGACACCCCCTGCTTGGCACAGTGCCGCGCGCTCCTGAAATAGGCTGTGGGCGCTAACCGTCCTTGAACGCTCTTGGAGATCCGCATGGCACCCGGCCTTCCCACCGCCATGGACCGACCGCACTTCATCGGCATCGGCGGGGCCGGGATGTCGGGGATCGCGAAGATCCTCGCGCAGCGCGGGGCCGTCGTGGCGGGCAGTGACGCCAGGGAGTCCGCGACGGCCGAGGCGCTGCGGGCGCTGGGCGTGACCGTGCGCATCGGGCACGCCGCCGAGCACCTGGCCGACGACGCCAGCTGTGTGGTCGTGTCGTCGGCGATCCGGCAGGACAACCCCGAGCTGGCCCGCGCGGCCGAGCTCGGCATCCCCGTCGTGCACCGCTCCGACGCGCTCGCCGCCCTGATGGAGGGCCTGCGCCCGATCGCGGTCGCCGGTACGCACGGCAAGACGACCACGACCTCGATGCTGGCGGTGTCGCTCGGCGAACTGGGCCTGAAGCCGTCGTACGCGATCGGCGGGGACCTGGACGCGCCCGGCTCCAACGCGCTGCACGGCGAGGGCGAGATCTTCGTCGCCGAGGCGGACGAGTCGGACCGCAGCTTCCACAAGTACGCGCCCGAGGTCGCGATCGTCCTCAACGTCGAGCTCGACCACCACGCCAACTACGCGTCGATGGACGAGATCTACCAGTCGTTCGAGACGTTCGTGGACCGCGTCACCGAGGGCGGCACGCTGGTGATCGCGGCCGATCACGAGGGCGCGCGCGAGCTGACCCGCCGGGTCGCGGGACGCGGCGTGCGGGTGGTGACGTACGGCGAGTCGAAGGACGCCGGCGTGCGCATCCTGTCGGTCGTGCCGCAGGGCCTGAAGAGCGAGGTCACCGTGGTGCTGGAGGGCAAGGAGCTGACCTTCACGGTCTCCGTGCCCGGCCGCCACTACGCGCACAACGCGGTGGCCGCGCTCGCGGCGGGCGTGGCGCTCGGCGTCCCCGCCGAGGAGCTGGCCCCGGCGCTGGCGGCGTACACGGGCGTGAAGCGACGGCTCCAGCTCAAGGGCGAGGCCGCGGGCGTGCAGGTCATCGACTCCTACGCGCACCACCCCACCGAGATGACCGCCGACCTGGAAGCCATGCGCGGGGCGGCGGGCGACGCCCGGATCCTGGTCGTCTTCCAGCCGCACCTGTTCTCGCGGACCCAGGAGCTGGGCAAGGAGATGGGCCAGTCCCTGGCCCTGGCGGACGCCTCGGTCGTGCTGGACATCTACCCGGCCCGTGAGGACCCGATCCCCGGCGTGACCAGCGAGCTGATCATCGAGGCGGCCCGGGCGGCGGGCGCGGACGTGACGCCGGTGCACGACAAGGCGGACGTGCCCGCCGTGGTCGCGGGAATGGCGAAGGCCGGGGATCTCGTTCTCACCATGGGAGCGGGCGACGTCACCGACCTCGGCCCGCGCATCCTGGACCGTCTGTCGAACTGAGGGGCTGGAGGCTCATGCCGTACGACGTCGAGAAGCCGGACGAGCAGTGGCGCGCGGAGCTGACCCCGGGCGAGTACGCGGTGCTGCGCCAGGCGGCCACGGAACCCGCCTTCACCGGTGAGTACACCGACACCAAGACCCGGGGCGTCTACTCCTGCCGCGCCTGCGGGGCGGAGCTGTTCACCTCCGACACGAAGTTCGAGTCCCACTGCGGCTGGCCGTCCTTCTTCGACCCGAAGGACACCGACGCGGTGGAGCTGATCGAGGACCGTTCCCACGGCATGGTCCGCACCGAGGTGCGCTGCGCCCGCTGCGGCTCCCACCTCGGGCACGTGTTCGAGGGTGAGGGGTATCCGACCCCCACCGACCAGCGGTACTGCATCAACAGCATCGCGCTGCGGCTGGCGCCCGGCGAGGGCTGAGGCGGGCCGCGCCGTCACCGGATCCGGCACTCCTTCCGCGTGAGGGGCCGGGTGTCCCCCGCGGTGCGGCTGCACAGCACGCGGGACTCGGCGGTGCCGTCGCCGGCGCGGCGGACCCGCTTGAGGACGATGCTGTGGCCGGTGCGGTCGTCGTACAGCGGGGCCCGGGTGAAGTCGATGGTGCCGGTGGCCATGCCCTCGATCTTGACGCTGCGCAGGTTCACCCAGGTCGAGGCGCGGCTCTGCGGCCGGTCGTCGCGGGTGGCCGCCCAGTACAGGGCGCGGGTCGCGTCGTGGGACAGGGCGGTCTGGCCGCTGGCCAGGGCGGGGCTGTCGTAGCGCAGGCGCCGGTCGTCCAGACCGGGCAGGTACGCGGCGGCCGAGAGGTAGAAGGTCGTCCTGGTGGCGGCCGCCTTCAGCTCGGCCAGGGCCGCGTGGTACAGCGTGACCTTCGGTGCGACGGACTGCCCGCCGGCGGTGAAGTCGGCCTTGGACAGGTCGTCGCCCGTGAAGATGGACAGGGGCTTTCCGGCGCAGCCCGGCTCGGTGCCCAGCTGGGTCATCAGGGGATCGACGTCCTCCACCCGGCCCGCGAAATAGATCACGGACGGGACCCGGCCGCCCCGGCAGATCTCCTGGGCGTGCGAGCGGAGTTCGGGCTTGCCCCCGCTGAGGACGTAGCGGCGCGCCTTGAGCGGGGTGAAGCCCTGCCGGCGCAGCATCCGCTGGCCGTAGCGGGCCTGTTCGTCGGTGTACAGGTCGTCGGTCCGCGCCGTGTCGCGGGCCAGGACGAGGGCGTACTGCCGTTTGCCCGGGGTGCGCAACTGGGCCGCGATCAGGCCGAGTTGCTCGGTCTGCCACTCGTCGGTGGCGGCCAGGCTGAACCAGTTGGCGAACTCGCGGGGCAGATACGTGGCGGAGTTGGTGCCGGAGACGACCGGCAGACCGGCCTGAAGCAGGGTGCGCGTCGTCGCCCTGCTCGACTCCAGGTCGCGGCCGGTGCCGACGACCCCCACCACGGTCGGGTCGTCGGCGGCGTACGCGGCGATGGCCTCGGCCATCTCCTCCTGGTGGCCGAGGTCCACGCCGCCGTTGGCGACCAGGACGCGCAGCTTCACACTGGAGTTCTTGTTGATGACGGCCTGCGCCAGATAGACACCCGCCAGCTCCTCGATGCCCTTGACGAACGACGAGCCGGCCGCCGGATCGGCGCTCAGCGGCCCGGCGTAGACGACGGTGACGTACTTGCCGGAGTGGTGTGCGAGGACGTCCGCGTTCTGTCCGGCGATGCGGTCCTCCAGTTCGTCCACCGTCCACGGCGTTTCCTCGTCGGCCGTCAGTGTCCCGACCTCGTCGGAGGGCTCGGGCGTGTGCAGCCAGTCGGCGAAGCGGACGCCGCCTGTCGCTATGCCGATGCACTCCGTGCCGCCGCCGGGTGCCCGGGCGAGCCGGGTGTCCCGGTTGGCGGTCAGTACGGATGCCGAGCAGTACCGGTCGTGGAGCGAGTCGGCCCGCATGACGGTGCCGGCGGCCAGCAGGACGATCACCAGGACCAGGGTGTGCAGGGCCCACACCAGCCGGGCGAGCGTCGGCCGGGTGGCGGCCCGCAGATGGCGGCGGCGTTCCTCGACGGGACCGAGCTGGTCGTGCGGCAGCGGGATCTTCATCACCCAGGGCAGGACGGACCGCTCCCGGCTGGGCGACTGCTCCGCGCGCAGATTGCGTGCCCACTCCCGGTGCCAGGCGCGCAGCCGCTCGCCGAACCGGGGCGGTGCGGGGTCCGGGTCGGGCGCCGTCCGGACCACACCGCGCTCCAGGAGCGGCACGTCGTGGGAGCGGACCGCCGCGACCACCAGCAGCGGATCGAGCTCGCTGCGCCGGCTGCGGACGTCGCTGATGGCGCGGATCAGTTCGATGCCGCCGTTGCGATCGTCCGCGTGCGGCAGGAACAGCATGGGCGGGCGCGGCCGTTTGAAGCCGCGCAGGTCCCAGCTCCAGCGGCGGTGGTTGTCCCGCAGGTCCTCCCGCAACGCCAGCACGCACAGCTGGAGGTGGAAGTCGCCGCCCGCCGTGAGGGCCTCGGCCACGTCGTACGCCCGGGCCGCGATCGCCTTCCAGGAGCGCACCGGCCGCAGCAGCGACACCTCGGTGGGATCGTCCTGGTCGGCCGCCCTGAGGAAGGTCGTCGTCATGAACCAGCGGCTCTCCCGCCGCAGCCACAGGAAGATCGGCGCCCGTCCCGGCAGGACGTAGTTGAGGACGGTCAGCAGCAGCAGGAAGGCGAGACCGGCCGCCACCGCCACGAACCAGTCGCTGCGGGCGAGGAGCGCGGCCAGCACGGTCACGAGGCTCGCGGGCAGGATGTGCGCCATGTCGAACAGCGGCAGGCCCGAGCGCCAGCGGGCGGTGCCCTCGGGGCGCCAGCGCTGCCGGGCCAGCCGGTCGAGCAGCCGCTGCCGCTGGTCCTGCCCGGCCTCGGGGGTGCCCGGGGCGGGCGCCGGCCAGGTGTCGCCGAGTGCCGCGACCGCGTCGTCGATGGCGTGCACCAGCCGCAGCCGCGGGAACGCGTAGCGCCGGTAGACCGCCTTCGGGCCGCCCCACTTCTTCGGGTCGCTCAGCGCCCGCACCATGGCCGCGGCCCGGCGCACCTCCGTGGGGCCCTCGTAGAGGTCCTGCGCCACCGCGCAGCGCGTGCCGTGCGCCTCCTGGCCCGCGTACAGCTGCCGGACCAGGCCGGCCACGGCGTCGTCGTCCGCGCTGTCCTGCGGGTGCACGACGAACACCGGCATCGGCGGCTCGGCGCTCGTGCGGAAGTCCTGGATGAGGATTTCGAGCTGATCCTGGAGGTGGACCCCGGCGCCGCTCTCCGGCATGCCGTCATGTCCCCCAGGGCACTCCGGCGGCGTGCGATCAGCGTTCACCATGGGCAACCCCCGTTCACCTTCGGTGACTTACGAGGCTAGCGGCTGCGGGTGGGGTGCGAGTGGGTGACGGACGAACTTCAGGAACGTTTCGGCAGGTCCGCCCGACAGAGGGCCTTGGGTGAGCCACAGGATTCCCGGGGTGACCCACTCAGCGCCCCTGCCTGCCGGCCTCGACGAGGCCGCCCACCGCTGCCTCGTCGCCGGTTTCGCCGGCACCACGAGCGTGCCCGACACCCTCAAGCGGCTCATCGACCCGACGTGGCCGCCGCCGCGGACCTGGTCGCCGAGTGCGTCCGCGCGGAGGGCGTCGTCCAGGCCTTCGGCACCGGCCACTCGCAGGCCCTCGTCCTCGAACTCGCCGGCCGTGCGGGCGGACTGGTCTCCACCAACCGGCTGAGCATCGCCGACCTCGTCCTCTACGGCGGCGAGGACCCGGCCGTCCTCGACGACCCCCTCCTCGAACGCCGGGCCGGGGTGGCCGCCCGGCTCTACGAGCTGGCCGCGCCGCATCCCCAGGACCTGTTCGTCGTCATCTCCAACTCCGGCGTCAACAACGTCATCGTGGAGATGGCCCTGCACGCCAAGGAACACGGCCACCGCGTCCTGGCCCTCACCTCCCTCGCCCACACCCGGGCCGTCCCCGCCGCCCATCCCAGCGGCCGGAAGCTGGCCGACATCGCCGACGTCGTCCTCGACAGCGCGGCCCCGCGCGGCGACAGTCTGCTCGAACTCCCCGGCGGCGGCTCGGTCTGCGCCCTGTCCACGCTCACCGGCGTGATGCTGGTCCAGATGACGGTCGCCGAGGCCGCCGGCCGCCTCCTCGCCGCCGGCGAGCGCCCCCCGGTCTACGTCTCGGCCAACGTGCCCGGCGGCTTCGAGGGCAACCTGGCGCTGGAGAAGAAGTACGCGGGCCGGATCCGCCGCACGGCGAGCTGAACGGTGGTGACGCACGCCGCGCCGCCGTTCCGGTCCAGGGCGACGTCGAAGGCCGACCCGCCGACCGTCAGCGCCCCCTGCCGGGGTGCCGGTGACCGTGTCGACGGACTGGACCGTGCCGTCCCCGAAGGGCGCCCAGGTCCCGGAGAGACGCTTCACGGCCGGGCGATCTCGAACCAGACGACCTTGCCGGTGCTGAGCCGGGTCGCGCCCCAGCGCCGGGCCAGCCGGTTCACCAGGTACAGCCCGCGTCCGCCCTCGTCCGTGGCGCGGGCGTGCCGCAGCCGCGGCAACTGCGGGACGTCGTCGCCCACCTCGCACCGCAGGACGTCCGTGCGCAGCAGCCGGAGTGTGACCGGCCGGGAGGCGTGCCGCACGGCGTTGGTGACGACCTCGCTGACCAGCAGCTCGACCGAGTCGCTGAGTTCCTCCAGGCCCCAGCGGGACAGGGCGCGCCGGGTCAGGCGGCGGGCCCGGCCGGGGGCGGTGTCCTCCGGCTCCAGGAACCAGTACGCCACGTCGTCGGGTGCGATGCCGTCGAAGCGGGCGGCGAGGAGCGCGATGTCGTCGTCCCGGTCGCCCGGTCCGAGCATGTCGAGCACCTCTTCGCACAGTGCTTCCAGGGGCGGCGGCTCGTCGGGGCCGGTGAGCAGGGCGGTGACCTCCACCCTCGCGCGCAGCTGCTCGATGCCGGTCCACACGTCCCGCAGCCGCGACTCGACCAGGCCGTCGGTGTACAGCAGCAGGGACGCGTTGGAGGGTGCGTCGAGTTCGACCGGCTCGAAGTCGACACCGCCGACTCCGATGGGAGCATTGGGCGGCACGCGCAGCACCTCGGCACGGCCGCCCAGGTGGAGCAGGACGGGCGGCGGATGACCGGCGTTGGCGATGGTGATGCGGTGCGACACCGGGTCGTAGACCGCGTACAGGCAGGTCGCCATATGCTCGGAACCGAGGCGCTGGGCCTGTTCGTCGAGGTGGTGCAGGACCTCCTGCGGCGGCAGGTCGAGACCGGCGAGGGTCTGGGCGGTGGTGCGCAGCTGGCCCATGATGGCGGCCGACGTCATGGAGTGGCCCATCACGTCGCCGACGACCAGGGCGACCCGGTTGCCCGGCAGCGGGATGGCGTCGTACCAGTCGCCGCCGACGCGAGCCGATTCGGCGGCGGGCAGATAGCGGGCGGCGAGGCGGACACCGGCCGGGCTGGGCAGGGTCTCGGGCAGCATGGTGCGCTGCAGTTCGTCCGCGATGTAGGCCTCGCGGCCGTAGAGGACCGCCTTGTCGATACCGAGGGCACTGTGCGTGGCGAGCTGGGCGGCGACGAGGAGGTCGTTGGCCTCGAACGGCACGCGCTCGGGGCGGCGCAGGAACACGGCCGCGCCGATGACCCGGCGCCGGCCGCGCAGCGGCGCGAGGATCGCGCGTTCTCCCTCCGGAACCGTGGACTCGACGTCGTCACCGAGCAGTTCGGACAGGGCGGCACGAGCTGCGGGGGCGTCGGTGAAAACCGGGCGCACGCCCCGCAGTACTTCGGCGAGCGCGCCACCGTTCCGCACCTGGCGCGGGTCGGCGGCTCGGGGGTCCGCGAACAGGACGGCGTCCGGGTCTTCCTCCGCCGGCAACCGCTCGTCGCGGACCAGCCGCAGCGCCATGGGGCCGGCCGGCCGCTCGTCGCCGACCGGCAGCGGCTCACGCAGATGGACGAGGACCGCGTCCGCGAAGGTGGGCACCACGGCCCGGCACAGCCCGGTGAGGATCTCGTCGAGCTCCATGGCCCGGCTGATCCGCCGGGTCGCGGCACCCACGAACCGCAGCCGGTCCCCCTCCTGCCGCGGCGGCGTGCCGGCCGCTGCTCGGGATGGAGCGGTGCGCGGGGCCGACGACGTCCCCGTCACACCGAGCGCCGCATGGGCCGACAGCTCGCCGAGCACCTGCTTGTCCTCCGCACGGAAGACGTCCCGGTCCGGCCGTCGCAGGAAGAGGGCGGCACCCACCACTCCGCGTGGGCCGACCAGGGGGACGAGCAGGACCCGGTCCCCCCTCGGCAGCCGGGGGTTCGGCCCGAGCAGTTCACGCAGGGCCGGATCCAGGTCGTTGCTGTCCCTGCCCAGCGGCTCGCCCGTCTGCAGGACCTTCGCCAGGACGCCGGACTCCGCCATCGGCACGGTGACGCGCAACGCCCCGCCCATCGCACCGCCGAGCCCCTCCCGGGGGCCGGGCTGCCACACCTCACCGGCATCGGGCGACACATCGGCCGGGAGGTACTGTGCGACGGCGGCAGCCCGGGCCGGGCGCGGCGCGGCGGTCCGCCGGGGGCGGTACCCGGTGCCGCTCAGGCGCAGCCGCGCCCGGGAGGCCGCAGGATCCGCGGAGTCCGGAGCGGCGTCGAGATACACGACGAGGGCGTCCGCGACGGACGGCACCGTCGTCCCGCAGAGTTCCTGGAGCACCTGCGCCGGATGCTCGGCGCGCGCGACACGACGGACCGCGTGGGTGAGGAAGCGTCTGGGGTCGGGCCGCATCGCCCACATCCTGCGCGAGGCCGGGGGTTCTGTCCAGCCATGGCCGGCAGCCAACCCGTCAGACGCTCCGCCCAGTTGGCGGGCTGGGTCCGGCGCCGCCGGATCGGCTACCTTCGGACGTGTGAGCTCAGGCACGCCCGCCGTCCAGCCCCCTCCGCGCCCCGGCCCGCGCCGCCGGCTGCTGCGCTGGTGGCGGTCGCGGGACGCACTGTCACGGCTGCACCGCTGGCTCCTGCTGCGCGCGCTGCCCGTCCTGCTGGTCTTCCTCGGCCTGTACGTCCTCAACGGGGCGCTGATGGGCTGGACCGACGCGTACAACGTGCTCGTCGGTATCGACTCGCCGGGGGACGCCCGTCCCACGTGGGCGGCGTGGCCGCTGTCGATCGTGGGATGGGCTGCGATCCCGGCCTTCGTGGGAGGAGCCGTCGGCTACGTGGTGAGCGCCCAGATCCAGGCCCACCGCACACGGGAGTTGTCCGAGATACTCGAAGAGCTGAGGCGGAGTTCCACGGTGGCGTCGAACTCCGACGGGCGATGAGCGTGCGGTCCCTTCACGAGCTCCACGAAGAGGGCGGCGCTCCCGCCGAGTTCGTCGAGAAGTTCGCCGCCGCCTGGCACGACGGCGACTGGAACACGGCTGAGGACCACTGGCAGCTCCTCGTCAACAGGCTGCTGCGCAGCAGGGACATGGAAGGGCTCAAACGGCGGGACGCGCTGCGCACCGCCGAACGGGAGGTGCAGAACCTGGGGTTGTCGCTCCTGCGGTCGGGCGCCCCCACCCGGTGCCCCGAGTGCGCGGTCGCGCCGCCGCAGAGACCGCCCGACCCGCCACGGCCCATGATGGAGCCACGATGACGAAGAGGACTTCGGAGCAGCTGCTGCGAGAACTTCTCTACCTGGCCTCGCCGGACAGCCCGGAGGAGGGCCGGGCCGCCGCCGCGGAGGCCATCGCCCGTCATGGTGACGAAGCGCTGCCCGACAGCGAGGTGGACCGGCTCGCGCAGGCCCTGCGGCCCGGCGGGCCGGACGAGGAGGGCGGCGAGCAGCGCGTGCGTCTGCGCGGGGCCGACCTGGCCGGCGGCAATCTCTACCAGGTGCGGCTGCCCGGCGCAGATCTCCGGACTGCGAACCTGAGCCGGACCGACCTGGGTTTCTCGGACCTGCGCGGGGCGGATCTCGGCGGGGCGGTGCTGACCGGGGCCGGTCTCACCGGGGCGGATCTGACGGAAGCCGAGCTGACCGACGCCGACCTCGGCGGGGCGGTCCTCGACGACGCGCGTCTCGTCATGGCGGACCTCTTCCGGGCCCGGCTCGCGGCGGCGTCCCTGCGGCAGGCGGACCTGTCCGACGCCGATCTGCGGCGTGCCGTTCTCACGGACGCCGACCTGAGCGGGGCGACGCTGCGCGGCACGGCGATCGACGCCACCGACCTGCGTAACTGCGACCTCACCGGCACGGACCTGAGTACCGCCTCCGGCCCGCTGAGCCTGGACGACCTCGCGGGCGCCCGATGGTCCACGGGAACCCGGTGGCCCGAGTCGCAACCGGGCCTCGGCCGCGCGGTCCGGGACAACTCCGTCAGCATCGCCCCCGGTGTCTACCGGGTGGGCGACGACGACAGCCGGGACCGCGCCACGGCCCTCGCGCCGAGCCCGCGCACACCGAGCCCCGTGCGCTGAGAAAGCGGTTCCGCACGAACCATTGACGCGCCGGTGGGGCGCCCTGACACTGGCGTGACTACGTAGTCATGCCCGACCCGTTCATCCACGGCGTCATCTTTGACTACGTAGTCGACCCTCTTTGTCACTCCCGGGAGCAACGCATGACCACGAGCGGAGCCGAACGCCCCCCGGCCGCCGGCGGGCGCCGGCGGCGTGGCCCCGGGATGACCGAGGTCGCACGGGCCGCCGGGGTCTCGCAGAAGACCGTGTCGCGGGTCGTCAACGGCGAACCGCACGTCAGCCCCGAGGTGCGCGACCGCGTCCTGAGGGCCGTCCGCGACCTGGACTACCGTCCCAACACCGCCGCCCGGGCCCTGCTCCTCGGCCGCTACCGCCGGATCGGCGTGGTCTCGCTGGGCAGTTCGCTCTACGGCCCCTCGACCCTGCTCATCGCCCTGGAGCGGGCGATGCAACGCGCCGGCTACTCCGTCGCCCTGGCCACCACCCTCGAAGGGCAGAAAGTCTCGGCCGCCGTGGACGCGCTGCTGGAACAGGGCGTGGACGGGATCGTGCTGTCCGAACCCATCGACGACGGCACGCCGCTCAGACTGAGCGCCGAACTGCCCGTGGTGAGTCTCGGCGAGGGCGTGGAGCTGACGCCGGGCACGAGTGCCGTGGTCGGCGCCGACGGGGTCGCGGCCGCCCGGCTCGCCACCGAGCACCTGCTCTCCCTGGGCCACCGCACCGTCTGGCACCTGCCCGGCCCGCAGGACTGGTGGGCCGCCCGCGACCGCCTGCGCGGCTGGCGCGAGGCCCTCGCCGCCGCCGGCGCACCCGAACCGCCCCTGCCGTCACCGGGCGACTGGAGCCCGGCCTCCGGCTACGCCGCCGGACGGCAGCTCGCCGAACTCTCCGACGTCACGGCCGTGTTCGCCGCCAACGACGACATGGCCATCGGCGCCCTGCGCGCGTTCGCCGACGCGGGCCGCGCCGTCCCCGGCGACGTGAGTGTCATCGGCTACGACGACATCCCCGCCGCCGCCTACCTCTTCCCGCCGCTGACCACCGTCCGGCAGAACTTCGCCGCCGTCGCCGACCGCGCCGTCGACGTACTGATCGCCCTGATCGAGGGCCGCCCCGCCCCGGCCGAACAACCCGGCCGGGCAGTCGAGTTGATCGTACGGGCCTCCACCGGGCCGGTACGCGACCAAGGGCCCGCGCACCCCCGCCCGCAGCCGTAACCGCACCACGTGAGGAGTCACGTGTGTCCACCCCCCTGTCCTCCAGCCCTCCGACCCGTCGCGCCCTGCTGCGCGGTGCCCTCGGCCTCGGTACGGCCGCCGCACTCTCCGCCTGCGGCGACGCCGGTACCACGCCCCGCACCTCCGGCGACGTCACCCTCTCCCTGTGGACCCACGACCCGGGCTACGAGGAGTTCTTCGTCAAGGGCGTCCCGGAGGCCGACCGTGCCACCGACTTCCGCTACCACCTGAAGGTGACCCGCTCCGGCCCCGCGGACATCGTCACCAAGCTGCTCGCCCAGGCCGTCGCCGGACGCGGCACACCCGACCTGGTGGGCTTCGAGATCGGCAGCTTCCCGCGCCTGCTGCGCGGCGACATCTCCGAACGGCTGCTGCACGACTTCACCCCCGACATCGAGGCCGTACCCGGCCTCAAGGACGACCTGCTGCCGGCCCGCACCGCCCCCTTCAGCAAGGACGGCCGCGTCTACGCCTTCGACTCGGACACCCCGATGGTCGTCTACTTCTACCGCGGCGACCTCTTCGACCGGTACAAGATCCCTGCCGACGTCGGCACGTGGGAGGAGTTCGCCGAGACCGGCGCCCGGGTGTACAAGGACCACCGCGCCTCGTTGTGCGTCGTCTCCACGGTGGGCAGCGACCCCGGCCAGGTCGTGCAGTCCTTCCAGATGCTGCTCTACCAGCGCGGCGGCGCCTTCTTCGACGCCGGCGGCAAGCTGCTCCTGGACTCGCCGGAGGCCGAGGAGGTGCTGCGGTTCCTGTGCGAGGGCCTGCGCAGCGGCTTCGTCATCGACGTCGCCGACTACTACGGGGCCGCCATGCAGACCGCCCTGAAACAGGGCCGGGTCATCGGCCTGCCCATGGCCATCTGGTACAAGAACTACGGCCTGGTGCCCAACGTGCCCGAGCAGAAGGGCAAGTGGCGGGTGCGCGATCTGCCCCGGTTCACCAGGGGCGGCGGGGTGACCGCCGCGCTCGGCGGCACCGGCTTCGGCGTCGTCAGGGACAAGGCCAACACCCGCGCGGCCACCGAGTTCCTCTTCAAGACCTGGCTCACCCACGACGGCCAGGTCCGCCGCTTCACCGAGACCGGCTACCTCCCCACCCGCCGGTCCGTCTACGACGATCCGCGCCTGGGCGGCTACACGGACGACTTCTGCGGCGGGCAGCGGCTCTTCCGCCTCTACCGCGACCTGCTGCCGGACGTACCGCCGTTCCACCAGAGCCCCGACCAGTCGATCCTCTACGACGTCCTCGCCGGCAACCTGCTGCGCGCCTACCGCGGCGCGCTGTCGCCGCGGGAGGCGCTGCGGCAGACCGCGGCGGACTTCCATGACCAGGCCGGGCGGTGACGCGTCCGCGGCGCCGCTGTGGCTTGTCGCGCAGTTCCCCGCGCCCCTGAGGGCGCTGCCGAACTCGGCGGATCAGGAGTGACCCACCATGACCACCACCGTTGCCGGGCCGCCCGGCACCGCACGCCCGCACAACGCCCCGGGCCGGGAAGAACACCGCCCCCGCAAGTCCTGGGCCCCCTACCTCTTCATCTCGCCCTTCTACCTCCTCTACGTCCTGTTCATGCTGGTCCCGGTCGGCGCCTCGCTGTGGCTGAGTCTCACCGAGTGGGTGGGGCTCGGCAGCCCGCACTGGGTGGGGCTGCGCAACTACCGGCTGCTCGCCACCGACATCAGCTTCCACCGGGCCCTCGGCAACACCGCCGTGTTCGTGCTGGTCGCCGTGTGCGTCGTCGTGCCGCTGGCGCTGCTGATCGCGCAGGCCCTCAACGCCCGGGGCCTGCGCGTGCGGGACCTGTGGCGCACCGCCTACTTCGTGCCGATCGTGGTCTCGCCCATCCTCGTCGCCCTCGTCTTCGGCCTGATCTTCGACCGGCAGTTCGGGCTCGCGAACGCGGTGCTGCGCGCCCTGTTCGGCACCGGCGGTGTCGACTGGCTCGGCGATCCGAGCCTGGCGAAGGTGAGCATCGCCCTGGTGATGCTGTGGCGCTGGACCGGCTACCTCACCGTCTTCTTCCTCGCCGGACTCCAGAACGTGCCCCGGGAGCTGTACGAGGCCGCCGCCCTCGACGGCGCCGGGCGGCTGCGCACCTTCACCACCGTCACCCTGCCGGCACTGAAGCCGGTGACGGCGTTCGTCGTCGTCACGTCCTTCATCGGCGCGGCCCAGATCTTCGAGGAGCCGTACCTGCTGACCGGCGGCGGACCGGCCGAGTCCACCCTCTCCGTGACCATGTTCATCTACCGGGCGGCCTTCCAGCGCCAGCAGTTCGGCTACGCCGCCGCCGCGGCCGTCGTCCTCTTCGTCCTCGTCTTCGGCCTCAGCCGGCTCTTCAACCGTCTCCTCGGCATCGGGAGGGCCGCCTGATGACCCGCGCCCGCGTACCTCTCTACGGCGCACTGGTCCTGCTGCTCCTGGGCTTCCTCGCCCCGCTGCTGTGGGCGCTGAGCGGCTCGTTCAAACCGCGCGGCGACATCTTCGGCTACCCGCCGAAGCTCGTCCCCGACCCGTTCACCCTCGACAACTACCGCACCCTGCTCACCGACCAGCCCTTCGGCCGCTGGTTCCTGATGAGCACGGTCGTCGCCGTCGTCGCCACCACCGTGTCCGTCTTCGTGTGCGCGCTGGCCGGCTACGGCTTCGCCAAGTTCCGCTTCGCCGGGAAGCGGCTGCTGTTCAACGTGATGTTCAGCTCGCTGTCGATCCCGTTCGCGGTGATCCTCGTGCCGCTGTTCGTGATCCTCGTCAAGACCGGGCTCGGCAGCCCGTGGTTCGCGCTGATCGTGCCCTGGGTCGCGCCCGCGTTCGGGATCTTCATGATGCAGCAGTACATCGTGCAGTCCATTCCGGACTCGGTGCTGGAGGCCGCCCGGATCGACGGGGCGAGCGAGTTCGGCATCTTCCGGACCATCGTCCTGCCGCTGCTGCGGCCCGCGCTGGGCGCCCTGGCCGTCTGGCAGTTCCTCCAGAGCTACAACAGTTTCCTGTGGCCGCTGGTGCTGGTCTCCGACAGCTCC
The DNA here is from genome assembly GCF_002150735.1 of Streptomyces africanus. GTDB lineage: Bacteria > Actinomycetota > Actinomycetes > Streptomycetales > Streptomycetaceae > Streptomyces > Streptomyces africanus. The sequence continues at coordinate 14,728 of NZ_MUKA01000027.1, read as the reverse complement.
CAGTACACCCTGCCGCTCGGCCTGCAGACCCTGTTCGTGTCGGAGCAACGGCAGTACGACCTCGTGCTCGCCGGAGCCGTCCTCGCCGTCCTGCCCGCCGTCGTCCTCTTCGTGCTGCTGCGCAAACAGCTCCTCGAAGGCCTGTCCACGGGCGCGGTCAAGGGCTGAACCACCGTCATACCACTTGAAGGAGAAGCATGTTCGAGCTGCCCCGGCGCGTCCTGTTCGGTGCCGCCTACTACCACGAGTACCAGCCGTACGAGCGCCTCAAGGACGACCTCGACCTGATGGCCGAGGCCCGCTTCTCGGTGATCCGGGTCGGCGAGTCCGTCTGGTCCACCTGGGAGCCCGAGAACGGCCGCTTCGACCTCGACTGGCTCCAGCCGGTCCTGGACGGCGCCCACGAGCGGGGCATCTCCGTCATCCTCGGGACGCCCACGTACGCGGTACCGCCCTGGCTGGCCCGGCAGTACCCGGAGATCGCGGGGGAGCACCGCACCGGCGAGCGCATCGGCTGGGGCGCCCGGCAGGAGGTCGACTTCACCCACCCGGCGTTCCGCTTCCACGCCGAGCGGATCATCCGCAAGGTCGTCGGCCGGTACGCCGCCCACCCGGCGGTCATCGGCTACCAGGTCGACAACGAACCGGGCCTGCACCTCTTCCACAACCACGGCGTCTTCCAGCGCTTCACCGACGAACTGCGCGAGAAATACGGCGACGTGGAGACCCTCAACCGCGAGTGGGGCCTGGTCTACTGGTCGCACCGGCTGTCCACCTGGGCCGACCTGTGGACCCCGGACGGCAACGCCCAGCCGCAGTACGACCTGGCCTGGCGGCGCTTCCAGGCCCGCCTCACCACCGAGTTCATCGCCTGGCAGGCGGACATCGTCCGCGAGTACGCCCGGCCCGGCCAGTTCGTCACGACCTGCATCTCCTACGACCGTCAGGGTGTCGAGGACGACCGGCTCACCGAGCGCCTCGACGTCACCGCGGGCAACCCGTACTACACGATGCAGGACGCCCTCGCCCTGCCCGACACCGGTGCCGCCGGACAGAACTGGACGACCAACGGCACCTGGGCGCTGTACCGCAGCGCCGACCGCATGTACTCCTCCCGCCAGGAGCCGTTCCTGGTCACCGAGACCAACGCGCAGGCCATCGGCGGGCCGTGGGACAACCGCCCCGCCTACGACGGCCAGTGGCGGCAGGCGGCCTGGGCGCTGATCTCCCGAGGCGCTTCGATGATCGAGTACTGGCACTGGCACACCCTGCACTTCGGCACCGAGACCTACTGGGGCGGCATCCTCCCGCACAACGGGCGGCCCGGCCGTGTCTACCGCGAACTGGCCACTCTGGGAGGCGAGTTGGAGAAGGCCGGTGATCTGGTCGCGTCCCTCACCCCGGACGCCGACGTGGCCTTCCTCTACGACGGACCCAGCAAATGGGCGCTCCAGGGCCAGCCGCCGCTCGCCGGCGCCGGCGGAGACCCGGACGGGCGGTCGTACGAGAGGATCTTCGACGCCTTCTATCGCGGTGCCTTCGACGCGGGCCTCCAGGCGCGCGTCCTGCACCCCGGCCGGCTCCCGGACGCCGATCTGCCGCCGCTCCTGGTCGTCCCCGCCTACTACGCGGCCGACGACAGCGTCCTGGACCGGCTCCGCGCCTACGCCGAGGCCGGCGGCCATCTCGTGCTCGGGCCCCGCACCGGCTACGGCGACACCGAGGCCAGGGCCCGCACCGACCTCCAGCCGGGCGGGCTGGCCGAGGCGGCCGGGGTGACGTACGACGAGTTCAGCAACCTGGGCGAACCGCTGCCCGTCACCGGCACGGACTCCCTCCCCCTCCCGGCCGACGCGCACGCTCTGCACTGGGCGGACGGGCTGCTGCCGCAGGGCGCCGAGACGCTGGCGGCGTACGTGCATCCGCACTTCGGACGCTGGTCGGCGGCCACCACGCACCGCCACGGCGCCGGGCGCATCACCTACGTCGGCACCGTCCCCGACCCCGTCTTCGCCCGTGCCCTGTTCGACCGGTACGGCCCGCAGGGCACCTGGCGCCCCGCCCACCCGAGCGTCACGGCCACCTCGGCGACCACCCGGGACGGCCGCCGCGTGCGCTTCCTGCACAACTGGTCCTGGCAGGAGGTGTCCGTGCCGGTGCCCACAGCCCTGCGGGACGTGCTGTCGGAGACCATGTACGGCGAGGCGGTACCGCTCGGGCCGTGGGACGTGAAGGTGCTGGTGGAGGAGCCGGCCGAGACGGACGTCTGACCGGGGGATGCCGCGCCGCCGGAGGAAGCGCAGGGTGCCGGTGTACGCCCGATGCCCGCCGACAGCACCTGGTTCGCGGCACCGGCGGCGAACTGCGAGGCCACCAGCGGCAGGGCGGCAGCCGCTACGCCGCGACGCCCTGCGCCCCGGCCACCGGAAACCCCGGGCTCCGGAGCACGCGCCTCGCCGCGTCCACCGCGAACACCTCGCAGTTCTCGCGGGCCGCCGCCCACTCGACGCCCTGGGCGCCCAGGGCGAACGCCGCGGTGGCGACCGTGTCCGCCTCGGTCAGGGTGGGGGCCACGACGGTCATGCTGAGCAGGCCGGTCGCCGGGCGGCCCGTGCGAGCGTCGAGGATGTGGTCGCCGCGTTCGTAGCGGGCGGAGGTCGCGACGGCCCGGTCCGTGAGGTCCAGGACCGTGCAGAGCCGGTCGGCGTGTTCGGGGTGGCGGACGCCGACGCGCCAGGGGCCGCCGGAGGCGATCACGTCGCCGCCCGCGTTGAGGCAGAAGCGCCGCGCCCCGGCCGCCGACAGCAGTTCCGCTCCCTTCTGCACCGACCAGCCCTTCACCACGGCGCAGGGGTCGAGGCCGCGGCCGGGCAGCCGGACGTCGAAGGCGCCGCCGGTCGCGATGCGGTACTCCTCGCACAGGGCCAGGACCTCGCGCAGCGCCGGGCCGGGGGCCGGGACCTCGCCCCGGTCCAGCCGGGACACCTCGCTGTCCGGGCGGAACGGGCTGAACCGCGCGTCGACCTCGCGCAGCCAGGCGAAGAAGCCGTCCACCGGCGCCTCTGGGAAGCCCTCGTCGTCGATCCGTACCGACACCGGGAACCCCATCACGTGCTCGACGCGCCGCATGCCGTCAGCCCCTCGCGTCGATCGCGGCCTGGAGCGACTCCTTGTAGCCGTCGCTGGTGATCGTGGCACCGGACACCGTGTCGATGTCGGCGCTCTGCGCCTGGAGGGTCTCCTCGATCAGCTTCGGCACGGCGGCCCTGGTCTGCGGATGGTCCGGCTGCCGCAGCATCCGCACCGAGGCGATCCGGTCGCCGGAGAAGGTGACCTCGACCTGCACCGGACCCTTCTCGGTGTCGAGCGTCGAGCCCGGCACGACCGTGGTCGTGGTGCCGCCCGACGAGGAGACCGAGGGTGTCGACGCGGGTGCGGCGGCCTGTGTGGCGGACGACGACCCGGTGTCGTGCGACGGCGCGTACCGCCAGACGGGGATCAGGCCCGCGACGCTCAGGACGAGGACGGGGATGGCTCGCTTCACGGTGTTCTCCTCGTTCCCGTCAGCCGGCCAGGCTGAAGCGCTCGAAGTGGGTCTGCGTCCGGGGCACGCCCAGCTCGCGCAGGCTGCCGAGCACCGCGTTCATCATCGGCGGCGGGCCGCACAGGTACACGTCCCGGTCGGCGATGTCCGGCACCAGACGCGCCAGCTCCTTCGGCGCCAGCCGGTCGGGCACGGGCGGCCCGGTGACCAGGTGCAGCTCGGCCCCCTTGGCGAGCGCGAGTTCGCGCAGTTCGTCGTGGAGGACGGCGTCCCGGTCCGTCGCCACCCGGTAGATCACGACCGCGTGGCCGTGCAGTTCCTCCAGCAGGGCGCGGATCGGGGTGACACCGACGCCACCGGCGATGAGCAGGGCGTCCGGGCGGGTGCGGTGCAGGGTGGTGAAGGCGCCGTAGGGGCCCTCGGCGAACACCCGCGTGCCGACCTTGAGGTGCCGCAGGGCCGCGCTGCCGTCGCCCGCCCGCTTGACGGTCAGGCGCAGGGAGCGGCCGTCCGGCGCGGCGGACAGCGAGAACGGGTTGGCCTGCCACCAGCGGTCCCTCGTCAGGAACCGCCACAGGAAGAACTGTCCGGCCCGGGCGGGCAGCCGGTCCAGGTCGCGGCCCGTGACGTAGACCGAGACCACGTCGTCGTTCTCCGGGACCACGGCCGTCACACGCAGCTGGTGGCGGAGGTTGCGCCACAGCGGCAGTACCACCCGGCCCGTGAACACCGCGGCGAGGGCCACGCCCCACACGGCGTACCAGTACGTCTTCGCCACCGCCGACGAGGTGAACGTCGTCCCCGCCGCGACCTGGTGCGTGAACGCCAGCACCACCGCCACGTAGGTGTACAGGTGGATGAAGTGCCAGGTCTCGTACGCCAGCCGGCGCCGGGCGGAGCGGGCCGAGACCACCCCGACCACGATGATGACCGCCAGGGCGGTGATCGCGCGCAGCACGCCCTCGACGGTCTCCGCGAGATCCACCAGCTGGTTCACCGGGTCCAGGGACGAGGACTGCGCGTAGCCGAAGACGATGAACACGGCGTGCGCCAGCAGCAGCCACAGCACCGAGAAGCCCGTCCAGCGGTGCCAGGACGTCAGCCGGTCCATGCCGATCCGCCGGTCGAACCACGGCAGCCGCGCCACCAGCAGCAGCTGGAACGCCATGAGCAGCGCCCCGTACAGCCCCGCCAGCCGCCCCAGCACGATCAGCGTGTTCGAGGCGAAACCGGCCTGGACGAAGAAGACGGTCACCACGACCGCGTTGGCCAGCAGCACCGCGTACAGGCCGGTGCGGCCCACCACTCCGGGGCGTACACCCGGGCGGGGCGCGGCGGGGCGTTCTTGGAGGGTCGTCACGATCGGCAGCTCCTTGATCGGATCCTGGGACACCGAGCTTGGCGCGGGGGAGCTGTCGGAATACTGTCGCTCCACTTTCAAGTGTTTATCGATCCGGCGGCGAAGGTTCGGGCGGCTAGGGCTGAACGGGACACGTGCAGCACTATGAGCGGGTGGAAAAAGTACGACTCCTCGTCGTCGACGACGACCCGCCCATCGCCGACCTCGTCGCGACCGTCGCCCGCTACGAGGGCTGGGAGGCGGTCACGGCGTACTCCGGCGAGGACGCGCTCCAGCGGGCCGCCGAGTTCCACCCGGACATCGTGGTGCTCGACCTCATGCTGCCCGGCGTCGACGGCTTCGGCGTCCTGGACCGGCTGCGGGCCTCCGGCACGATGGTGCCGGTGGTGTTCCTCACCGCGCGCGACGGCGTCGCCGACCGGGTCGCGGGTCTGACCCGGGGCGGCGACGACTACCTGGTCAAGCCGTTCGCCGTGGAGGAGCTGATGGCCCGGCTGCGGACCGTGCTGCGGCGCAGCGCCGGGCCCGCCTTCCAGCGGTCCGTGCTCCAGGTCGGCGACCTCACCATGGACGAGGACACCCGCGAGGTGCGGCGCGGCGAGAAGCTGCTGTCGCTGACCCCGACCGAGTACGAGGTGCTGCGCTACCTGATGCGGAAGTCGCCCACCGTGCTCACCAAGGCGCAGATCCTCGACCACGTGTGGGAGTACGGCTTCGGCGGCCGCTCCAACGTCGTCGAACTGGTCATCAGCCGGCTGCGCCGCAAGCTCGACGAGACGGACGACGGCGGCGGCGCCCCGCTGATCCACACCGTGCGGGGATTCGGGTACGTCCTGCGGCAGGCCTCCGAGTGATCGCCCGGCTGCGGCGGGCCTACCGCGGGATGCGCCTGGGCACCCGGCTGGCCCTGGGCCTCGGCGCCCTGGCGCTGGTCGTGTTCGCCGTCGTCGGCACGGCCCTCACCACGTACATGCGCGACTACCTGTCGGCCCAGCTCGACACCCAGCTGGCGCAGGCCCAGATCGCCCAGTCCAAGAGCATCGCGGACTACGGCACGCTGTCGGGCAAGAAGTACTACAGCTGGTTCTACGCCGTGTACGACGTCTCCGAGGGCACGCCCGAGCTGCGCAGGCCCGAGGACCCCGCCGACCTGCCGAAGGACGTCGACGACTTCACCGCGCTGGCCGCGGCGCAGACCGCCGCGCACCAGGAACTCCTGCGCACCGAGCACCTCAGGGGCGCGGGCACCTACCGGCTGCGCGCCTGCGAGGTCGAGCCCGGGGTGGTCCTGGTCAGCGCCGCGCCCATGGAGGACATCGAGGACACGGTCGGGCAGCTCATCACCATCCAGGTCGTCACCTTCGCGCTCGCCCTGCTCGCCCTGGTCGTCTTCGGCCGCCGCATGCTGCGCCGCGGGCTGAAGCCGCTCAGCGACATGGCGTCCACCGCGCACGGCATCGCCTCGCACGACCTGACCGAGTCGGCGGCCCGGCTGCCGCTGCGCGCCGACGGCCGGGACGGCGGCCCGGAGGTGGACGAACTGCGCACCGCCTTCAACACGATGCTGGAGCACATCGACGACTCCCTCGCCGTGCGCGCGGAGGCCGAGCAGCGGCTGCGCCGCTTCGTCGCGGACGCCTCGCACGAACTGCGCACCCCGCTGATGTCGGTACGCGGCTACGCCGACCTCTTCCAGTACGCCGCCGCCAACGCCCCCGAGGAACGCGACCGGCACCTGGCCCGGCTGCGCGCCGAGGCCGCCCGCATGGGCATCCTCCTGGACGACCTGCTGCTGCTCGCCCGGCTGGACGCGGCGGAGGTGGAGGCGCCGCTGCGGCTGGAGGACGCCGACCTCGCGGAGCTGGTCCGGCAGGCCGCCGACGCCTTCCGGGCCGGCCGGCCGGACCACCCGCTGACGGTGACCACCGGCCCGGAGGCGCTCACGGTGCGCCTGGACCCGCAGCGCGTCCGGCAGGTCCTGGACAACCTGCTCGCCAACGCCGCCGTGCACACCCCGCCCGGAACGCCGGTGTCCGTGGACGTCGCTGTCGCCTCCCACGCCGCCCTGGTCCGGATCGCCGACGCGGGTCCCGGCATCCCGCCCGAGGACCAGGAGCGCGTCTTCGACCGCTTCTACCGCGTCGACAAGGCCCGCAGCCGCGACCGCGGCGGCAGCGGCCTCGGCCTGGCGGTCGCCCAGTCCCTGGTCCGGGCCCACGGCGGCCGCATCGAGCTGAACAGCGCACCGGGGGCGACGGTGTTCACCGTGCGGCTGCCGCTGGACGGGGCGGGGGTTCCGGCCGCCCGGGGGCCGGAAACGACCGCGGTCTAGACTCGACCGGCAACAGCCCGTACGACCATGGCCAACGTCTCCGCCAACCGAAGGGCCCCGGCGTCTTGATACGGATCGATTCAGTCACCAAGCGGTACCCGGACGGCACGGTGGCGGTCGACCGGCTCTCCCTGGAGATACCCGACCGCTCGATCACCGTCCTCGTCGGACCGTCGGGCTGCGGCAAGACGACCACCCTGCGGATGATCAACAGGATGGTCGAACCGAGCGAGGGAACGATCCTCCTCGACGGCGAGGACATCCAGCGGCAGCCCGTCACGACCCTGCGCCGGTCCATGGGGTACGTCATCCAGAACGCCGGCCTCTTCCAGCACCGCACGATCGTCGACAACATCGCGACCGTGCCCCGCATGCTCGGCTGGGGCAAGCAGAAGGCCCGGGCGCGGGCCGCGGAGCTGATGGAGCGGGTCGGGCTCGACGCCGCGCTCGCCAAGCGGTACCCGTACCAGCTGTCCGGCGGCCAGCAGCAGCGCGTCGGCGTGGCCCGGGCGCTGGCCGCCGACCCGCCCGTACTGCTCATGGACGAGCCGTTCTCGGCGGTCGACCCGGTCGTGCGCAAGGGACTCCAGGACGAACTGCTGCGCATCCAGGACGAGTTGGGCAAGACCATCGTCTTCGTCACCCACGACATCGACGAGGCGATCAAGCTCGGCACGATGGTCGCCGTGATGCGCACCGGCGGCCACCTCGCCCAGTACGCACCCCCGGCCGAGCTGCTGTCCGGCCCCGCCGACGCCTTCGTCGAGGACTTCCTCGGCGGCGACCGCGGCATCCGGCGGCTGTCGTTCTTCCCGTCCGCGCGGCTGGAGCTGACGAGCGACCCGGTGATCCCGCTCGACGCCACCGCCGAGCAGATCGCCGCCCCCGACGCCCCCTACCTCCTGGTGACCGACGCGGACGGCCGGCCCCTCGGCTGGAGCGCGCCGCGGGACCTGGTCGCGGGCGACATCCGGCCGGAGCGGCTGCTGTCCCACGGGCGGCCGTTCGTGCCCGGCACCGACTCGCTGCGCGTCGCCCTCGACTGCGCGGTGCTGTCGCCGACCGGCTGGGCCGTCGCCGTGGACACCGGCGGGCGGGTGACCGGCGTCGTCTCGCAAGCGACCATCGGCGAGGCCATCCGCAGCGCCCACGCGGCGGGGCGCGACGACGAGAAGGTCGCCGGATGAACGGCTTCCTCCACGACTTCTTCGACATCCCGAGCGACCTCCAGCACAGCTGGATCGGTCTGGTCGGACTGCACCTGAGAGAGGCCCTGCTGCCGGTCGCGGCCGGACTGCTCCTGGCACTGCCGATCGCCCAGCTCTGCATCCGCTTCCGCTGGCTCTACCCGCCCGTCCTCGGCATCACGACCGTGCTGTACGCCGTCCCGTCGCTGGCGTTCTTCGTCGTCCTCATCAACTACACCGGGCAGACCGAACTCACCGTGATGATCCCGCTGGCGGTGTACAGCCTGGTGGTGCTCGTCCCGGCGATCGTCGACGGGGTGCGCTCGGTGCCGCAGGAGACCCTGTCCGCGGCCACCGCCATGGGCTTCGGACCCCTGCGGCGGTACTTCCAGGTGCAGTTGCCGATCGCTGTCCCGGCGATCATCGCCGGCCTGCGGGTGGCGACCGTGTCGAGCATCTCCCTCGTCAGCGTCGGCATGCTGATCGGCAACCAGGGCGCGCTCGGCAACCTGCTCCACGACGCGCAGATCTACAACCGGCCCGAACTGACCTGGAACTCCGTGATCACCACGGCCCTCCTGGCGATCCTCGTCGACGCCCTGCTGGTCCTCGTGCGTGTGCTGCTGACGCCCTGGATGCCCAGCGGGACGGCCGGTCGCAAGCAGGCGCCCGCTCTCAAGGACGCAGCCCGGTGAACGTACTGAACTTCGTCAACGCCTTCTTCAGCGACAGCGCCCACTGGCAGGGCTACGACGGCATCCCGGCCCGCCTCGGGGAACACGTGCGGTACACCCTGGAGGCGCTCGCCCTCGCCGCCGCCATCGGGCTGCCGGTCGGCCTGGTCACCGGTCACTACGGGCGCGGCGGGAACGCCCTGTCCCTGGTCGCCACCGCCGGGCGGGCCCTGCCCAGCTTCGGCCTGCTGGTGCTGATGACGACCCTGCTGGGGTTCGGGATGCTGCCCGTGATGATCCCGCTGGTCGTCCTCGCCGTCCCGCCGATCCTGGTCACCACCTACGAGGCGATGCGCTCCGTCGACCCCTCGCCGGTGGACGCCGCCCGCGGCATGGGCATGCACGAGTCCCGGATCCTCTTCCAGGTGGAACTGCCGGTCGCGCTGCCGCTGATCCTGAGCGGCCTGCGCTCGGCAGCCATCCAGATCGTGTCGACGGCGACCATCGCCGCGTACGTCAGCCTGGGCGGCCTCGGGCGGTACATCGTCGACGGCCTCTACCAGCGCAACTACGAGAAGGTGGTGGGCGGCGCGACGCTGGTCGCCGTCCTGGCGCTGGTCACCCTCGCGCTGTTCTGGGCGGCGGCGCGGGCGGCGGTGTCGCCGGGCGTACGCAGGAGTTGAGAGCCCGGATTGCGGCGGTTTGTCGCACATCGACGCCGATTGGTAACCGGGCTGCTCTTGACTGACCGAATACCGGCTGGCTTGGATCAGTGGGTGATTACTACGGCGAAGAGCAGCACCCGGTCCATCACCAGGCACCCCGGCGCGGCCGCGGTCGCGCTCGCCGCGGCGGCGGCTCTTCTCGGAGGCTGTTCCTCCGGCGGCACCTCCGACGACCCGCTCAAGGGCGGCGGAGCGGAGAGCGGCACCGTCGTGGTCGGCTCCAACAACTTCGCCGAGAGCATCCTGCTCGCCGACATCTACGGCGAGGCCCTCAAGGCCAAGGGCATCAAGGTCAGTTACAAGCCCAACATCGGCAGCCGTGAGACCACGTACGGTCTGATGAAGAACGGCGCCATCACCCTGCTGCCCGAGTACAACGGCTCCCTGCTGGCGTACCTCGGCTCCAAGGCCAAGACGAAGACGGTCGAGGAGACCACGACCGCGATCAACGGCAAGCTCGACTCCAAGCTGGAGCTGCTGAAGCCGTCGGCCGCGCAGAGCAAGGACTCCGTGACCCTCAACGCTCAGACGGCGAAGAAGTACAAGCTCACCTCGGACTCCTCCATAAGCGACCTCAAGGGCATAGCCAAGGACCTGGTCTTCGGCGGCTCACCGGAGTTCCAGACCCGGTACCAGGGCCTGGCGGGCCTGAAGTCCGTGTACGGCCTGGAGTTCAAGTCCTTCAAGTCGCTCGACGCGGGCGGGCCGCTGACCCAGGCGGCGCTGAAGAAGAACACCGTGCAGGCCGCGGACGTCTTCACCACCGACCCGACCATCACCCGGGAGAAGTTCGTCGTCCTGAAGGACCCGGAGAACCTCTTCGGCTTCCAGAACGTGCAGCCGCTGGTCCGCAAGGGCGAGCTGTCCAAGGAGGGCGCCGCGGCGCTCGACGCGGTCTCGGCCAAGCTCGACACGAAGGCGCTCCTCGAACTGGACGCGCAGGTGCAGCTGGAGAAGAAGGACCCACTGGACGTGGCCAAGGCGTGGCTGAAGTCGGCGGGCCTGAGCTGACACCCCTGGGGGGTGCCCGCAGCACCCCGGACACCCCCTAGGTCTGCACCGCCGTCGCGATCAGCTGGTCGAGCAGGGCGATCAGCACGTCCCGGCACGACTCCCTCTCGCGCGCGTCGCACAGCAGCACCTGTACGTGCTCCGGCACCGCGAGGGCGTCCCGGATGTCCTCGGGCGGATACGGGTGGTCCCCGTGGAAGCCGTTGACCCCGACGACGAACGGGATGCCCCGGCGTTCGAAGAAGTCGATCGCGGCGAAGCTGGACTCGGGTCGGCGGACGTCGACCAGGACCACGGCACCGAGCGCGCCGAGGGCCAGGTCGTTCCACATGAACCAGAACCGCTGCTGCCCCGGCGTGCCGAACAGGTACAGCACCAGGTCCCGGCTGATGGTGATGCGGCCGAAGTCCAGGGCCACGGTGGTGGCCCGCTTCTCCTCGATACCGTCCAGGTCGTCGACGCCCAGACCGGCCATGGTCAGGGGTTCCTCGGTGCGCAGCGGGGCGATCTCGCTGACCGACCCGACCATGGTGGTCTTGCCCACGCCGAAGCCGCCGGCGATGAGGATCTTGACCGTGTCGGGTGCCGAGGACGCGTCGGTGGCGACGTCAGAGCCGGCCAAGGCCGTCCCTCACTTTCTTCAGCAGGTCCAGGTCCGGAGTGGTACGGGAAACCAGGCGCGGCGGACGGACGGTGATCCGGCCCGCCTCCAGCAGGTCGCAGAGCAGGATGACGACCACGCTCACCGGCAGGTCGAGCCGGGCGGCCAGCTCCGCCACGGCCAGCGGCTCGGCGCACAACCGGAGGATCCGGGTGTACTCGGGCTGAACGGGGGCCGCCGCGACGGGCTGCGGATCGACCGCGGTCACCGTCGCGATGAGCGTGAAGTCGGCGCGGCTGGGCCGCGTCCGGCCACCGGTCAGCGCGAACGGCCGTACGAGCCGCCCCGCCGAGTCGCCTCCGCCCACCTCACACGCCGGGGTCGACGACGGGCCCGGCCATGCCCCGCGGTGCCGCGCTGAGGTGCTCGCCGATCTTCTTCACCAGCATGTTCATCTGGTACGCCACCACACCGACGTCCGCGCCCGGCCCGGTGAGCACGACCAGGTGGGCACCGGGGCCGGCGGAGGTGAGGATCAGATAGCTGTTGGCCATCTCGATGAGCGCCTGGCGCACCGGACCGCCCCGGAAGTCCATGCTGACGCCCTTGCTGAGGCTCATCAGGCCGGAGGCGGTCGCCGCGAGCCGCTCGGCGTCGTCACGCAGGAATCCGGTGGACTTGCTGACCACCAGGCCGTCCTCCGACAGCACCACGGCCTGGTTCACGTCGGCGACCCGCTCCACGAGTCCGGTCAGCAGCTGGTCGAGCTGGGTGTGGGTGGCGGGGATGGGGCGTGTCATTGCGGTGTCCTTCGTCAGCGGTCGGCGGGCGGAGTCGAGGGGACGGGGTCGGCGGCGGCCTGCCGGGGTGGTGCGGCCGCCTCCTCGTCGTACGGCGGCTCGGTGTCGCCGTCACGGGCCCGGAGCGTGCCGCGCTGGAAGCCGGCCAGGGACGAGGCGGCGGCTTCCGCGGTGAAGTCGTCGGGGGAGCCGTCGTCTTCGGCGGGCGTGGACTCCTCGCGCAGTTCCTCCACCAGGCTGGTCTGCGGCACCCGGCGGGGGAGCGGGGCGAGACCGTCCCGGCGGGGGATGACCTCGCGGGCGGCGGGCGCGGCGGCGGGGGCGGTTGCGGCGGTGGTGGTGGCCGTGGCGGTGGCGGTGGCGGTCCGGGCCGAGGTGAGCGGCCGGGGCTCGCGGGCGGCCCCGACGGCCCGGGCAGCATCGGCGGCACCCTCCGGCTCCTCGGCGGGCATGGAGTTGTCGGCGGTCTTGGCGCTCTTGGTGTCCATCGGGCTCTGCCCGTTCTCCGGGACCTCCCGCACCACGATGTCGTGCGGGATCAGCACGATCGCCGTGGTCCCGCCGTACGGCGACGCGCGCAGGGTGACGGCGATGCCGTGCCGGTGGGCCAGCTGGGCGATCACGAACATGCCGAGCCGCAGGTCGTCGGCGAGCGCCACCACGTCGAACTGCGGGGGCACCGCGAGCTGTTCGTTGAAGGAGATGTAGTCCTCCTCCGACATGCCGAGGCCGCGGTCCTCCACCTCGACGGCCAGGCCCTTGGCGACCATCCCGGCCCGCACCGTGACGGGGCTCGGGGCGGGCGAGTACGCGGTCGCGTTGTCGATGAGCTCGGCCAGCAGATGGATGACGTCGGCCACCGCGGGCGGCGCGACGCACACCTCCTCCTCGGTGTGCACCTCCACCCGCTGGTACTCGGCGACCTCGCCGACCGCACTGCGCAGGATGTCGACCAGCGCGACCGGATCGGTCCAGCTGCGGCCGGGCCGTTCGCCGCTGACGATGACGAGGTTCTCCTCGTAGCGGCGCAACTGGCTGGCCGTGGAGTCCAGTTCGTACAGGCCCTTGAGGATGTCCGGGTCGGTGTGCTCGCGTTCCAGCGTGTCGAGCCTGCTGAGCTGGAGGTTGACCAGGTTCTGGCTCTGCCGGGCGATGCCCAGGATGACCTTCTGGAAGCCGCGCCGGGTGTCGGCGAGTTCGACCGCGGTGTGCACGGCCGTGCGCTGGGCGGTGTTGAACGCCTGTGCCACCTGGCCGAGTTCGTCGTGACCGTAGTCCAGCGGGGTCGTCGCGGACTCCGGGTCGACGGTCTCGCCCCGCTCGAGGCGGGCCACCACGTCGGGCAGCCGCTCCTGCGCGAGGCTGACGGCGGCCCGGCGCAGGCCGCGCAGCCGCCGGGACAGCGAGCGGGTGATCCGCCAGGACATGCCGACGCACACCAGCAGCGCGAGCAGCCCTCCGGCGCTCAGGATCCCCGCCTTGATCAGCAGCCCGTCCGCCTTGTCGGCGCTGCGTTCGAGCAGGTCCGTCGTCTGGCGCTGGATCAGCCCGGCGTAGTGCGCGGACAGTTTGTCCATGGCGGCGTTCCACCGCTTCTGGGTGTCCGGCAGGGCGATCCGGTCCGCGTCGGCGCCGGAGTTGCGGGCCGCCAGCACCTGGTCCTCGATGGACTGGAGCGTCCGCCACTCCGGGCTCGCCAGGATCTGCTCGGTCTGCGCCTTGGCGCTGCCGGTCAGCTGGGGCACGACCTGGTCCTGGACGAGCCAGCGCCGGGTGTTCACCAGCTCCGTGAACTGCACCCAGGCCTTGTCGTCGAGGTGCCCGGACGGCCAGGCCAGGGTCAGCTGCGCGTCCTCCCGGGAGACCAGCTCCGCCGCGTGCTCCAGGGCGACCAGGGGGCCGGCCTGCGAGGTGAGGTCGCCGTCGTCGACCTGGGAGAGCTCCTGGAAGGCGTGGATCTGGTCGTCGATGATCGAGGAGTACTGGTCCAGCGCCTGCTGCGCGGTGATGTCGGTCGGGTGGTCCACCTGGTCCCGGTAGTACTCCAGGCTGCCCACCGAGCCCAGCACCGAGTACAGCCGGTCCGATACGCGGGAGGGCGCCTTCTCGATCGCGTCCGCCTGCCCGACCAGCTTCGAGACCGCCGCGTCGGTCTGCTCGCGCTGTGTGTCGAGGGCGGCCCGGGAGCCGTGCGGTGAGGCCAGCCAGGCCGCCGACAGGCTGCGTTCCCGTTGCAGGGCGAGTGTCGCGTCGGTGCCCATGGCGCCCGTCGACCGGCTCAGCTCCGTCTGGTCACGCAGCCGGAGCCCCTCCGAGAACATCTGGATGGTCGTCACGCCCCACATGGCGGCGAGGGTGACGCTGGGCACCAGGGCCAGAAGCACCAGGGAGAGGCGTATGGAACCGAGACGGCGCCGGGCACCTGTCCGTCGAGACATCGTCGTCCTAGGGCGATCAGCGGGGAGCGAGGAACGGGGAGGCGGAACGGTCGGGG
>NZ_MUKA01000238.1:16523-16927 GCF_002150735.1 Streptomyces africanus | reverse complement strand
CCGAAGCCGAGCGCGCGGCCCGGCCGCCCGTCCCGCCCGGCCCCGCGCAGCCCAGCCTGCCGCTGCTGGCCCGCCAGGACGAACGCGAGCGACTGGTGCGCCTGCTCGCCCGCGGCCGCTCGGTGCGCCTCACCGGCCCCGCCGGCTGCGGCCGCACCCGCCTCCTCGACCTCGTCTCCGAGGACTGCTCCGACCTCGCCCCCGACGGCGTCATCCGCCTGAACGGCTTCGGCCGCACCTCCGGCGACCTGCTGTACGACCTCCTCTACGCGGTGTACAACGCCCCCCTGTACCGCCCCGAACGGGACGAACTGCTCACCCATGTCCGGGAGATCGGCGCGGTCGTCGTCGTCGACGACCTGGAGTTCGGCGGCGCCGCGCTCGACGAGCTGCTGGAGGCCACC
>NZ_MUKA01000238.1:0-16489 GCF_002150735.1 Streptomyces africanus | reverse complement strand
CCGACGCCGCCGACGGCGACGACGTACCCCTGCCCTCGCTGGGCGAGGCCGCCGCGCCCGCGCCACTGCTCGCCTCCCGGCTGAGCGCCTCCGCGCGCGCCACCCTGCGGTTCGCCGTCGCCCTCGGCGGCGAGGTGCCGCACCAGGCGCATCTGCCCGCCCTGGTCGGCGACACCCACGCGGACGCCGCGCTCGGCGAACTGGCCTCCTGCGGGCTGGTCTCCCCGGTCGGCTCCCGCTACCGGCTCGCCGCCGGTGTCCTGACCCAGCTGGAGGCCGCCGGATACGCCGACGAGGCCGAGGCCGGCGCCCGCAGCGCCGCCCAGCACTACTCCTGGTGGGCCGGGCACCCCTCGGTCACCCCGGAGCGCGTGTGCGCCGAGGCCGACGCCCTCCTCGCCGCCCTGGCCGTGCTCGGGCCGCTCACCAGCCCGCCCGCCGAGGGCGAGGAGAGCCCGGCCGTGCACCTGGCGCGCACCGCCGCGCCCGCGTTCGCCGCCGGACTGCACTGGAGCGCCTGGGAACGCGCCCTGCACGCCGGCGCCGAGGCCGCCCGGCTCGCCGACGACGTCGCCGAACGGGCCTACTTCCACCACGAACTCGGCATCCTCGCCCTGTGCAGCGGACAGCTCGACCGGGCCCGGGCCGAACTGGAGGCCTCGATCGGCCTGCGCGGCTCCCTCTCCGACAAGCGCGGCACCGTCGCCGGCCGTCGCGCCCTCGCCCTGGTCGCCGACCGCTCGGGCACGCCGATCGGGCTCGGGCCGACCGCGGGAGAGGAGGTGCCCGACGCCCGGTACGAGGAGTCGGCGTCCCCGGCCGGTGGTGTGCCGGCGGCCTTCCCGACTCTCCAGCAGCCGCCCTCGCCGACCCTGGTCACCCGCCAGAGTTCGACCGCGCCCTCGCGCAAGGCCCGGGGCGGCCTCAAGGGCCTGGCCCGGCGCAACGTCGTGGCCGCCGGGGCCGGTGCCCTGCTCGTCGCCGTGCTCGGCACGGTGGTGACCCTCGGCGCCACGTCCGACAAGGAGGCGAACCCGCCGTCCGACCAGGTCGGCGTCAACCCCTCGGCCAGCCAGGGCGCCGACGACGGCAGCCTGGGCGCCGACCGGCCGGCGAACGACAGCAACGGCGACCCGGGCACGGTGACGAGCCGCCCGACCGACCCGGGGCCGGACGGTTCGCCGGGCACCTCGGACGATCCGACGCCGACGGACGGCCCCAGCGGTTCCCCGAGCCCCGGCGACTCCGGGTCGACGTCGAAGCCGCCGACGACGTCCAAGCCTCCTACGACGTCGAAGCCGCCGACGACCTCCAAGCCCCCTACGACGTCGAAGCCGCCGACGACCTCCAAGCCGCCCACGACGTCGAAGCCGCCGACGTCCGAGCCGCCCACTTCGCAGCCGCCGACGTCCGAGCCGCCGACCACGCAGCCGTCCACCTCCGACACGGCCAGCGGCCCGGCGCCGAGCGCTCCCACGAGCACCACCGCGAGCGCGCCGGAGAGCAGCCCGGACGCGGTGATGTGACCGCCGTACACACAGCAGGGCCGGATCCGTTCCCCGGACCCGGCCCTGTTCGTCGTGTACGTACGGTGTGTCAGAACAGCCGCAGCTTGTCGTCCTCGATGCCGCGCAGCGCGTCGTAGTCGAGGACCTGGCAGCCGATGCCGCGGTCGGTCGCGAGGACGCGGGCCTGGGGCTTGATCTCCTGCGCGGCGAAGATGCCGCGGACCGGGGCGAGATGGGGATCGCGGTTCAGCAGCTCCAGATAACGCGTCAGCTGCTCCACGCCGTCGATCTCACCGCGCCGCTTGATCTCCACCGCGACGGTCTTGCCGTCGGCGTCCCGGCACAGGATGTCGACGGGCCCGATGGCCGTCGGGTACTCGCGGCGGATGAGCGTGTAGCCGTCGCCGAGTGTCTCGATGCGGTCGGCGAGCAGCTCCTGGAGGTGCGCTTCCACGCCGTCCTTGATCAGGCCGGGATCGACGCCCAGTTCGTGCGAGGAGTCGTGGAGGACTTCCTCCATCGTGATGATGAGCTTCTCGCCCGCCTTGTTGACGACGGTCCAGACGCCCTCGTCCTCGCCGGTGCCCTCCTTCAGCGTGCAGGGCGGCGACATCCAGTTCAGGGGCTTGTAGGCCCGGTCGTCGGCGTGGATCGAGACGCTGCCGTCCGCCTTCACCAGGATCAGGCGCGGGGCCGAGGGAAGGTGGGCGGTGAGCCGCCCGGCGTAGTCCACGGAGCAGCGGGCAATGACGAGACGCATGGTCGGCAACGCTACTCGACGGGCGGGTGTCGACGCGATTCGCCCTGGAAAACACGTGTTCGGTATTGGCCGATTGTGTGCAGGGTGTGGTCATTCTGCGTGTCTCATCTGCGCATTCTCCTGGTGCGGTCACCGTCGGTTGCTTACGGTATGAACGGGAGGTCGCGATGTGTGTACGCAGCGTGTCCGGTGTCGCGAACTCCCTCATCTGTCCGGCAACCCCTGCCCGCCGGGCGGGGGTGCGAGAGGAGAACTCATGTCGCTCGACGTCTCACCGGCCCTACTCGAACAGGCCGAGCGAGGCGAGGTCGACGAAGTGGAATTCGTCGACTGCGTCCGGACCTCCCTGCCCTATGCGTGGGAGATGATCAGCTCCCTGGTGGCCCAGCTGAAGGTGGACGGCGGTGCGTTCGCCGACAACCAGACGCCTCCGCCGGACGAGCAGGCACGCGGTCAGTTGCTGCGTGCGCTTGCGAGTGACGCGATACGCGGCGCGCTGCAGCGGCACTTCGGTGTGCGACTGGCCTTCCAGAACTGCCACCGGGTGGCCGTGTTCCCGCTTGACTCCTCGGTCGACGAGACGCTGGGCCGCTTCACGTCGGTCCGCAGCCAGGTGCTCAACCAGTCACCCGAGTTCCGGGACTGCTGACGCGGCGCCACTTGCTTGCCGCTCCGTACGCGGGAGGTGCAGTTTCTGTACCGGAGCGGCAAGCCCCAGGAACCCGCCACGCCGTCAGACGAGTTGGGGGAGCACCTCGGCCCCCAGCCGCCGTACGTTCTCCTCCGTCGCCGACAGGTCCCCGGAGCCCTCGACGAGCAGGGCGAAACGGGAGATGCCGGTCCGCTCGCTGGTCGCCGCCAGCCGGTCGGCGCACAGCCGCGGGGTGCCCACCGGGTGCAGTCCGCAGAGCAGTTCGGTGTACGCCAGCGGGTCGCGCATCCGGCGCGTGCGCCCGTCGACCGTGACATGCGCCTCCAGGCCCTGCTTCAGCCAGCCCGGCATCGCCTTCAGGAGCGCCTCCGTCGCGTCGACCCGCCGGTCCGCGATCTGGCAGACGCCCGCCGACACATGGGACGCGCGGCGGATCTCCTCGGCCGGCCGGCCGCACGCCCGCGCGTGCTGCCGCCACAGGGCGACCATCTCGGCCTTCTCCTCGTCCCCCACGTGCATCCCGAGCAGCATCGACAGACCGCGCTCGGCCGCCAGCCGCACGCTCGCCGGGGATGTGCACGCCACGACGAGCTCGGGCCCCTCGGCCTCGGTCAGGGCCTCCGACGGCCGGGGAACGACCGGGACTTCACGGAAGCGGAAGCGCTCCCCGTCGGCCGCCACCGACGCGTCGCGCAACCAGCGCACCAGGACGTCCAGGGACTCCGGGAACCCCTTCTCGTACGCCTCCAGGCCCGCGCCGAACACCTCCAGATCGACCCACGGGCCGCCACGCCCGACACCGAGCGTGAAACGGCCGTCGCTCGTGTGGTGCAGCAGCGCGGCCTGTTCGCCGAGGGCCACGGGGTGGGCGGTGGGCAGCACGCTGACCGCCGTACCGACCCGGATGCGGCGGGTGCGGCCCAGCAGCAAGGCGGCCAGGGTGACGGCCGACGGGCACGTGCCGTACGGCACGAAGTGGTGCTCGGCCAGCCAGACCGTGTCGAGCCCGGCCTCCTCGGCGACCTCGGCCGAGCGGACCGCGCGGTGCAGCGCCTCTCCCTCGCCCTGACCGGGGAACTGGGCCGCCAACACGAAACTTCCAACGCGCATTGCTTTCCTGCTTCCTTGGCTCCGACACGGAGCTCCCCCACAGGGCATAACCGTCTGACACGTGCCGAGGACACGGCCGGTCGGGGGAATTTGCGGATTGTCTGCAGAATGGGCCCGTTCCGCGGGTGCCCGGGAGAGACCCCGGCGGGGGCCCGCCTCGCCCGGCGAGGGCCTTGCGGCGCCTGGTGGCGTACGTGTACCCCTGTCCGCGCCGCGTAGGCTTGAGGCACCCCGTGTCCTGTATAGCCCCGAGAGGTGTCCCGTGTCCCCGCGTCGCAACCGACCCAAGGGCGCCGCTTCGTCCGGCCGGAGCGCCGAGGACGACCGCCCCGGCCGCTACGGCGGCTGGCAGTCCTCGGAGAACTGGCAGGGCGAGAACTGGAGCGTGCGGCACGTGGCCGGCGCGAGCGCGCAGGGCAAGTCGTACCGCTGCCCCGGCTGCGACCAGTTGATCCCGGACGGGGTGCCGCACGTGGTGGCCTGGTCCGAGCACACGGGCGTCGACGACCGCCGGCACTGGCACAAGGCGTGCTGGAACGCGCGGGACCGCCGCACCCCCGGGGTGCGGCGGTCCCGTAACGCGCCGAGGTTCTGACGGGGCTCAGACGTCCCGCTTCTCCAGCAGCGCGAAGGCGGCGGCGAACGCGACGGCCGTCGCGCCGAGGATGATCCACAGCGGGTCCCAGCCGGACGGACCGGACTGGCTGAGGGACGCGGAGTAGAAGACGCTGAGCTGGTTCGGGATCGAGTACTCGAGCAGGGCGTCACGGACGGCCGACAGCGACTCCGAGAACATGAACAGCGCGATCACCAGCGGGGCGAGCACAGTGCCGATCATGATGGTGATGGCGCCCGCCGAGTGCCGGATGATCGAGCCGACGGCGAGCGAGAGCAGGCCCAGCAGCGCGATGTAGGCCGACATGCCGACCGTGGCCTTCAGCCACTCCCCGCCGGAAGGGGACTTGACGCCGTCGCCCTCCAGCATGGCCACGTGCAGGAAGGCGACGAGGGACGCGGACACCAGCGTCACCACGAACGCGACCAGGAAGAACACGATGCCCTTCGCCGCGAGCACCCGGCCCCGGCTCGGGCACGCGACCATCGTGGTGCGGACCATGCCCGTGCCGTACTCCGAGGCCGTGGTCAGCACGCCCAGCGTGATGATGCACATGCTGCCGAGCAGCAGCCCGAAGAAGCCCAGGCCGAGCGGGCTCTCGCCGGACAGGGCCGGGTCGGAGTTGGCCACCACTACACCGGTCAGCGTGCCGATGCCGATGACGAGCAGGACGAACACGCCGAGCGTCCACATCGTGGAGCGCACCGACCTGATCTTCGTCCACTCGGAGGCGATGGCATGCCCGAGGTGCGTCCGCACGACCGGGATCGGCGAGGTGTAACCGGAGTACGAAGAACCGGACGCCGCCTCCCAGGTGGGCGCGGCCGGCGGCATCGGAGGCTGGGGGCTGCTCATCGGGGATCCTCGGGCTTGGTCAGGTCGGAGGTCGGGGCGGGCGCGGGCGCGGCGGCCGCCTGCGGAGCCGGCGCGGCGGGCGCTGCCGGAGGCTGGGGCGCCTGGCCCGCGGGCGGCTGCGGCGCCTGACCCGTCGGCTGGGCGTACGGGTTGGGCGTTCCCGCGCCCGACGCGCCGGGCGCGCCCGGGGGCATCGGCGCGGTCACGGGCGCTGCCGGAGCCCCAGGTGCGCCGTACGGGCCCGCCGGCGCCTGGCCGGGCGCCCCCTGCGGCGGCATCGTGAAGGGGTGTCCGCCCTGCTGGGGCGGCGGCGGGGCGTACCAGCCGGGCTGGCCCTGGCCGGGCACCGGCATCGGCGGCTGCGCCCCGGGCGGCAGCGGCTGCTGGAGGCCTTCCTTCTGGTCGATGGTCGAGCGGTAGTCGACGGCGCCCTGCGTCATCCGCATGTACGCCTCCTCCAGCGAGGCCTGGTGCGGCGACAGTTCCCACAGCCGGACGTCGTGGTCGTGCGCGATGTCGCTGATGCGGGGGAGCGGCAGTCCGGTCACGCGCAGCGCGCCGTCCTGCTCGGGCAGCACGTGCCCGCCCGACTCGGTGAGCGCGGCCGACAGCTTCTCGCGCTGCTGCGGCTCGGTGTCCGGCGTACGGACCCGTGCGAAGTCCGCCGAGTTCGCGGAGATGAACGCCGTCACGCTCATGTCGGCCAGGAGCTGCCCGCGCCCGATGACGATGAGATGGTCGGCGGTCAGCGCCATCTCGCTCATCAGATGGGAGGAGACGAAGACCGTACGGCCCTCCGCCGCGAGCGCCTTCATCAGGTTGCGCACCCAGAGGATGCCCTCGGGGTCGAGGCCGTTGACCGGCTCGTCGAAGAGGAGCACCTGCGGGTCGCCGAGCAGCGCGGCGGCGATGCCCAGCCGCTGTCCCATGCCGAGGGAGAAGCCCTTGGACCGCTTCTTGGCCACGTCCTGGAGGCCGACGACCCCGAGCACCTCGTCCACCCGTCTGGCCGGGATGCCCGACAGCTGGGCCAGGCACAGCAGGTGGTTGCGGGCGGCCCGGCCGCCGTGCACGGCCTTGGCGTCCAGCAGGGCACCGACCTGGCGGGGGGCGTTGGGCAGCTTGCGATACGGGTAGCCGCCGATCGTCACGTGCCCGGCCGTCGGGTTGTCCAGGCCGAGGATCATCCGCATCGTCGTCGACTTGCCTGAGCCGTTCGGTCCGAGGAAGCCCGTGACGGCCCCCGGCCGCACCTGGAAGGAAAGGTTGTACACAGCGGTCTTGTCGCCGTAGCGCTTCGTCAGGCCGACTGCTTCGATCATGCTCCGCACCCATCGCAAGGTTCAGGACAGCGGGGCACACGCCCCCGTAAGGGTTAGGAGGATATCGAGGCGCTGACGGTTCCGCCCAAAGGAAAGTAAAGAGTGGAGCGCGACGCGCCCCGGCAGCCCCTCAGGCGTCGCGCTTCTTCAACAGCACGTACCCGCCGACCAGCGCCGCGAGCACCCACAACCCCATGATCCCCAGCCCGCCCCACGGCCCGTACGGGACGTCGTCGTCGACGGGCGTGACCACCTGCATGATCCGGCTGCCGGCCTGGTCGGGCAGGAACCGGCCGACCTTCTTCGTCGCGTCGACATTGCCCAGGATGTTGGAGATCAGGAAGAAGAACGGCATGAGGATGCCCAGGGACAGCATCGGCGAGCGCAGCATCGCGGCGACGCCCATCGAGAACATCGCGATGAGGGCCATGTAGAGGCCCCCGCCGAACACCGCCCGCAGCACCCCCGGGTCGCCGATCTCCGCCCGGTGCTCGCCGAGCATCGCCTGCCCCAGGAAGAAGGCGGCGAAGCTGGTGACGAGACCGACCAGGAGAGCGAGACCGGTGGCCACCGCGATCTTGCTGAACAGGAAGGAGCCGCGCTGCGGCACCGCGGCCAGCGAGGTGCGGATCATGCCGGTGCTGTACTCGTTCGACACCACCAGCACCCCGAACACGATCATCGCGAGCTGCCCGAGGCTCATCCCCGCGAAACTGATGAACGTCGGGTCGAACTCCCCCCGCTCCCGCGCGCCCATGGAGTCGAACTCGTTCTTGGACAGGGCCGAGATCAGCATGCCGAGGGCGACCGTCACGACCACCACCAGCGAGAGGGTCCACACCGTGGACGCCACCGACCGGATCTTCGTCCACTCCGACCGTACGACCTGAGTCGTCGCCATGCTCAGCCCCTCTTCCAGCCGTCGCCCCACTGCTGCCCTGGGGGCGGGGGGCTCGTCTCGCTGTGTGCGTGGTACTCCACCGACTCCGCGGTCAGCTGCATGAAGGCCTCTTCCAGCGAGGCCTGTTGCGGGCTCAGCTCATGCAGCGTCACCCCGTGTTGCGCCGCCAGCTCACCGACGTGCTCGGCCTTGCCGCCGTCCACCTCCAGCACCCCGTCGCCGCTCTCGACGGCCACGATCCCGGCCTGGTGCAGCACGTCGAGCAGCCGCTCCCGCTGCGGACTGCGGACCCGGACGTACGACCGGGAGTTGCGCGCGATGAAGTCGGCCATCGAGGTGTCCGCGAGCAGCCGGCCCTGCCCGATGACGACGAGGTGATCGGCTGTCAGCGCCATCTCGCTCATCAGATGGGAGGAGACGAACACGGTCCGGCCCTGCGCCGCCAGGGACTTCATCAGGGTGCGGATCCAGTGGATGCCCTCGGGGTCGAGGCCGTTGACCGGCTCGTCGAACATCAGGATCCGCGGATCGCCGAGCAGCGCGGCCGCGATGCCGAGCCGCTGCCCCATGCCCATCGAGAAGCCCTTGGTCTTCTTCTTCGCGACCGACGTCAGCCCGACCGTCTCCAGCACCTCCCGCACCCGGCTGCGCGGAATGCCGTTGCTCTGCGCGAGGCAGAGCAGGTGGTTGTAGGCGCTGCGCCCGCCGTGCCAGGCCTTGGCCTCCAGCAGGGCGCCGATGTACGTCAGCGGATCCTTGAGCTGCTGGTAGTGCTTGCCGTCGATACGGACGTCGCCGGCGGTCGGGTGGTCGAGCCCCAGGATCATCCGCATGGTCGTGGACTTGCCCGCGCCGTTGGGCCCGAGGAAGCCGGTGACGATGCCTGGTCTGACGGTGAAGGACAGGTTGTTGACCGCCACCTTCTCGCCGTACCGCTTGGTCAGCCCCTCGAGCTCAATCATGCCGCCACGCTAGAACGGGACAAAGCCCTCTGCCACCCGAGCGGCAGAGGGCTTTGCGGAGATTCAGACTCCGTATGCCGGGTCGTTACCGGGACTGCTGGGCCGGGACCCCGCGGGAGATCGGCTCGTCCTCGGCCGGCGTACCGGCGGCGGCCACCGCGGCACCCGTGAGCGTGGCGAGCATCTCGCGGACGTTCGTCAGCTGCGCGTTGATGCTGTCGCGGCGGTTGGTGAGGGCCGCGAGCTCCCGCTCGGATTCCGAACGGATACGGTCGGCCTTGGCGTTCGCGTCGGCCACGATGTCCTCGGCCTGGCGCTGGGCCGTCTCCACCGTCTGGCGGGCGCGGCGCTCGGCGTCCGTGCGCAGCTTCTCCGCCTCCAGGCGGAGCTGCTCGGCGCGGTGCTCGATCTCGGCCAGGCGCTTCTCGGCCTTGGCTTGACGGGACGCCAGGTCGCGCTCGGACTGCTCGCGGCGCTTGGCGAGGTTCGTCTCGAAATCGGCGGCGGCCTGAGCGGCCTTGGCGCGGGTCTCCTCGAAGAGGGCGTCCGCCTCCTCGCGCTTGGACTGCGCGTCCTTCTGCGCCTCGGAACGCAGCTGAGCGGCGTCACTCTTGGCCTTCTCGACGATCCGCAGGCCCTCGTCCTCGGCCTTCGCCTTGCGCTCCGCCGAGTACGACTCGGCGTCGTTGCGCACCTGCTGGGCCGCCGACTCGGCGAGCTCGCGGTGCTGCTCGGCGGCGCGCCGGGCCTCCTCGCGCAGGTCCTTCGCCTCTTCCTCGGCGAGGCGGAGGATCTTCTCCACGCGCGCGCCGAGACCCGCGTACGACGGCTCGGCGTCGCTGACCTGGGCCTGGGCGTTCTGCGTCTCGAGGTGGAGCTCTTCGATGCGCTTTTCCAGAGCGGTGATGCGGGCGAGAGCGCTGTCACGGTCGGAGACGAGCTTGGAGATACGTTCGTCCACCTGAGCGCGGTCGTATCCACGCCGCACAAGCTCGAAGCCGTAGGGGGAAGTGTCGCTCATGGGGTTCCTGTCGAATGAGACCGGTGAGGTGATAGGTCGAATCCTAGGGGCCGAAACGGTGTGTCATCGAGCGGATGCGCGTTTGGTCTGCAAAATGAGACCCCTTTTGAGTGGCTGACCCCGGGACCGCTTGCCAAAGACCTGGCCAAAGGCTCCAGCACACACCGGTTTCGCCCCGGTTCGCTAGCTATCCGAGGACTTGCCACCCGAACGGGGTGCGCCGACTGTTGCGCCTGCCTTGACTCCGTTGTCCTTGGCCGGGGACGGGGCCTCGAAGGATTCCAACGCCTCCAGGACGTCCTGGACACGGGAGATCTCGGCGTTGATGTCCTCGCGGCGGCGGACCAGGACCTCCAGCTCGCGCTTGCCCTCCTCGACCGTGCGCTTGGCCTCGCGGATCGCCTCGGCCTTGAGCTCCTCGGCCTCCCGGACCAGCGTGGCCTTCTTCTGCTCGGCCTCCTTGAGCAGTCCCTCGGCCTTCTTCACCGCGGCGATACGGACCTTGCCCGCCTCGGAGTTGGCCTCCGAGACGATCTCCTTCGCCTTCGCCTGCGCCTTCGCGAGCTGCTCCTCCGCGGCCTTGACGAGCGCGTCGCAGCGGTCGCCCGCCGACTTCATCGTCTCGGCCGACTCCCGGCGGGCCCGCTCGTGCAGCTCCTCGATCTCCGCCGTGATGCGGTCGCGCAGCTCCTCGGCACGCTCCCGGATCTGCGTGGCGTCCCGGCGCGCGCCGACCAGCAGCTCGTCCGCGTCCGTACGGGCCTTCTCCACCAGGGAGTTGCCCTCGACCGTCGCCTCGGACACGAGCCGGTCGGCCTCCTTGCGGGCCGCGCCCACCATCGTGTCGGCCTGCGACTCGGCCTCCGCGGTGGTCTTGTGCGCCTGCTGCTGCGCCTCGGTGAGCAGCTTGTCGGCCTCCGCCGTGGTCTCCGTGATGAGCTTGTCGACCTGCTCGGCCGCCTCGGAGCGCCGCTTGTTGGCGTCCTTGCGGGCCGCGTCCAGCGTCCGGTCGGCCTCCTCGCGCGCGGAGTTGACGAGCCGTTCGGCCTCCGCCTCGGCGTCCGCCTTGACGCGCTCGGCCTCGCCGCGGACCCGCTCGGCGTGCTGCTGCGCCGAGCCGACCGTCTCCGCGGCCTCGGCCCGCAGCCGCTCCGCCTCGTCCGTGGCCTCCCCGACCAGCTGGTCGGCCTTGGCGACCGACTCGGCCCGCACCCGCTCCGCCTCGGAGACGGCTTCCGTACGGACCCGCTCGGCCTCGGCGACCGTCTCCATCCGCAGCCGGTCGGTCTCCTGGACCGTCTCGGTCGTGAGCCGCTCCGCCTCGTGACGCGCCTCGGTGATGAGGGTGTCCGCCTGCGTCGCCGCGTCCGAGCGGATGCGGTTGGCGTCCTCGCGGGCGTCCGCCCGGGTGCGCGAGGCGCTCTGCTCGGCCTCCGCGATGGCGTCCGACGCCTCCGTGCGCACCCGCTGGGCGTGCTCGGCGACGTCCGCGCGGATCCGCTCCGCCTCCGCGATCGCCTCGGACATCGTCCGCTCGGCGAGCGCCTTGGCGGCCTCGGACTCCTCGTGCGCCTCGCGCCGCAGCCGGCCGGCGTCCTCGCTGGCCCGCTCCCGCTCGGCATAGGCGTCGGAGCGGACCCGGTCCGCCTCCTCCTGCGCCTCCCGCCGCGTACGGTCCGCCGCGTGCTCGGCGGCGCTGCGCAGCCCGGCGATCTCCTCCTGCGCCTGCTCGTGGAGCCCCGCGACGGAGTCCCGGACCTGCTGCGCGTGCTGCTCGGCCGCCGACACCATCTCCGTGGCACGCCGGTCGGCCTCCTCGACCAGCCGGACGGCCTCGGTCTGCGCCTCCTCCACGCGCTTGCGCGCGGAAGCCAGCAGCTCCTCGCTCTGCTCGCGGGCCCGCTCGCGCTCCTGGTCGGCCTCCTGCCGGGCGCTGCCGAGGAGTTCCTCGGCCTCGCGGCGGCGCCGGTTGGCCTCCTCCTGGGCGGCGGCCAGCGTCTCGGACGCCTCCGCGGCCAGCCGCTCGGCGGCGGCCTGGGCCTCCGCGCGCACCCGGTCGGCGCTCTCCTGCGCCTCCGACTTCAGCCGCTCGGCCTCGCTCGCGGCCTCCGACCGCAGGCGTACGGCGACGGCCTCGCCCTCGGCGCGGGCGGCCGACGCGTCGGACGCGGCCTCGTCGCGCAGCCGCTCGGCCTCCGCCTCGGCCTGCTGCTGGAGCGTACGGATCCGCTCGGCGGCCTCGGCACGCAGCCGCTCGTTCTCCTCGGCGGCCTCGCGGCGGATCCGCGCGGCCTCCTCATGGGCGTCGGACAGCGCCTGCTCGGCCGCCGCCAGCCGCTCCTCCGCCTCCGTCTGGAGCCGCGCCAGCTCCTGGGCGGCCTCCGCGCGGCGGGACTCTATGGCCCGCTCGGTCTCCTCGTGCAGGTCCCGCGCCGCGCGCTCGG
Organism: Streptomyces africanus; assembly: GCF_002150735.1. Lineage (GTDB taxonomy): Bacteria > Actinomycetota > Actinomycetes > Streptomycetales > Streptomycetaceae > Streptomyces > Streptomyces africanus. Next base: position 4,338 of record NZ_MUKA01000238.1, on the reverse strand, counting down.
CGTCCGCCCTGAGGGCCTCGGCCTGCTCGACGACCTCCTCGCGGTGCCGCTCGGCCTCCTGCCGGGTGCGCTGAAGGGTCTCCTCGGCCTGCCGGCGCAGGGTCGTCGCCCGCTCGATGGCCTCGGTGCGGACCTTCTCGCTGTCCGTCTGGGCCGTCGTGCGCAGCTCGTCCGCGTCCGCCTTCGCCTTGGCGAGCAGCTCCTCGGCGGACCTCGCCGCCTCCTCGATCTGCGCCACGGCCTCCTTGCGGGCCTCGGCGCGGATCTTCTCGCCCTCTTCGACCGCGTCCGACCGCAGCTGCTCGGCCTCGCCGCGCAGCCGGCGGGCCTCCTCCTGCAGCTCGACCGTCTTGGCGCGGTACTCCTTGGTGTCGTCCTTCGCCGCGCCCTTGAGCTGCTCGGCGATGTCATGCGCCTCGGCGCGCAGCCGGTCCGCCTCGGCCTCGGCCTCGCGGCGGATCCGCTCGGCCTCCTCGGACGCGGCCTTGGTGGTCTTCTTGGCGTCCTCCGAGGCCTTGGTGAGGACCTCCTCGGCCGTCCGCGCCGCCTTGGACAGCTGGGTCGCGGTCTCCTCGGCCGTGAGCGTGCGGGCCTTCTCGGAGGCCTCCGCGACGATCTTCTCCGCCTCGGCGCGGGCGTCCGCGACGATCTGCTCGGCCTCGGACTTGGTGTTCTCGGCCTCCTTCGTGGCCTCCTCGACCAGCCGGGCGACCTGTTCCTTGGCGGTGCGCGTACGCGTCTCGTTCGCGGACTCCGCGCTCGCCAGGGCCTTGGCGGCGGCCTCCTTGGCCTCCGCGACCAGCTTCTCCGACTCGGCCTGCGCCTTGCGCAGCGCCTCCTCGGCCTCCGCCATCCGCTGCTCGGCGGCCTTGCTCAGCTCCTGTGCCTGGCGGCGCGCGGACTCCGACTCACTGGCCGTGGACGTCCGCAGCTGCTCGGCGTGGTCGGTGGCCTCCTGGGCCTGGGTGGAGGCGGCGTTGAGCAGCCGCTCGGCGTCCGTGCGGGCACGCCGCAGGATCTGCTCGGCCTCGGCCCGGGCCTCCTCGGCGGCGCTGGTGAGCCGCTGCCGGGCCTCGGTCGTCAGCCGCTCGGCCTCCGAACGGGCGGTGGCCAGGGCCTGCTCGGCCTCGGCGCGGGACTCGTCCAGCAGCCGGCGGGCCTGCTGCTCGGTGCGGGCCCGCAGCTGCTCGGCCCACGCCACGTTCTCGTTGACGTGCGACTCGACCGTCTGGCGGCGCTCGGCCAGCTCCTGGTCCAGCTGCTGGCGCCGGGTCACCGCCTCCTGGTGCAGCTCCGCCTGGAGCCGGGCCGCCTGCTCGGCGTGCTCCTGGAGGATCCGCTGGGTCTGGGCCCGGGCCTCGCTCAGCTCGCGGTCGGCGTCCGCGCGGATCTGGTCGGCCTGCATCTGCGCGTTGCGCAGCAACTGCTCGGCCTGCCAGCCGATGTCGCCGCCGTCGAAGGAGGGCCGGGACATGATGGTGCGCCGCGCCTCGTGCAGCTTGGCGCGCAGCACCTCGACCTGGTAGCCGAGGTCCTCGGCGTGCTGGATCGCCTTTTCCCGCTCGGTCTTCAGCCGCTTCATCTCGGCTTCGAACCGAGAGAGGTGGTCGACGTCAGCCGCCGGCTCTCGCTCCTGGCTCTCGTAGCCCCGCACTGCGCGGTCCCATCCGTCCCCTGGTCGCAACTCTTTCCGAACGAGCTCCGTCCATACGCCGAACGGGGCCCCCGGGGAATGGTGTCAGATCATCGGCGGAGCACGGGCTGCTGCCCCGACGCTCTTCCCCCGAAACCCGGACCCCGGTGGTCCTGCCGTCGCACGGCGGGACCGCGGTCACCCTGGACTGAGCGGCGACCGCCCCCAACCCTACCGGCCCCTATGTACGAGCATCAGTGCTCAGGTGACTCAACGGGCGCCGAAGTGACCAGTTCTGTCAGTACGCCATGGCAGTCCTTGGGGTGCAGGAAGGTGATCCGTGACCCCATGGAACCGCGTCGCGGCTCTTCGTACAGCACGCGAACGCCCTTGTCCTTGATGTCCGCGGCGTCGGCGTCCACGTCCGCCGTACCGAAAGCGATGTGGTGGACGCCCTCCCCGTTCTTCGCGAGCCACTTCGCGACGGTGGAGTCCTCGCGGGTGGGCTCCAGGAGCTGGAGGTACGAGGCGCCGCCGTCGGACGTATCGTTGATCTTGAGCATGGCCTCGCGCACGCCCTGCTCCTCGTTGACCTCGGAGTGGAACACCTCGAAGCCGTACGTGGCACGGTAGAACTCGACGGTCTTGTCGAGGTCGAAACAGGCGATCCCGATGTGGTCGATTCGCGTCAGCATGGATTCAGTGGAGCGCTCCGGAGGTGGTTACGCAACGTGCGCGCGATCACACCGACAGCCCGATGACGGGGCGGACTACCGGTCAGTACATTCGAAGTAAACCCTCGTTCACTCCTCGGCTGTGCAGCCGGTAAGGGGATCGCAGCTCATGTCTTCTGCTACGACCAGCTCGGTGATCGTCTCGGGGGCGCGTACGCCCATGGGGCGGTTGCTCGGTTCGCTGAAGTCCTTCTCCGGAGCCGACCTCGGCGGCTTCGCGATCAAGGCCGCCCTCGACCGTGCGGGGATCGGCGGCGACCAGGTGCAGTACGTGATCATGGGTCAGGTGCTCCAGGCCGGGGCGGGGCAGATCCCGGCGCGTCAGGCCGCGGTCAAGGCCGGCATCCCGATGAGCGTGCCGGCGCTGACCATCAACAAGGTGTGTCTGTCCGGCCTCGACGCCATCGCGCTCGCCGACCAGCTGATCCGTGCGGGTGAGTTCGACGTGGTCGTCGCCGGCGGCCAGGAGTCCATGACCAACGCCCCGCACCTGCTGCCCAAGTCCCGCGAGGGCTTCAAGTACGGCGCCGTCCAGATGCTCGACGCCATGGCGTACGACGGGCTGACCGACTCCTTCGAAGGCGTCGCCATGGGCGAGTCGACGGAGAAGCACAACACGCGCCTGGGCATCGGGCGGGCCGAGCAGGACGAGATCGCCGCGCTGTCCCACCAGCGGGCCGCCGCCGCGCAGAAGAACGGGCTGTTCGAGGCCGAGATCACGCCCGTCGAGATCCCGCAGCGCAAGGGCGACCCGGTGCTGTTCAGCAAGGACGAGGGGATCCGGGGCGACACGACCGCGGAGTCCCTCGGGAAGCTGCGCCCCGCCTTCTCCAAGGACGGCACGATCACGGCCGGTTCGTCGTCGCAGATCTCCGACGGCGCGGCGGCTGTCGTGGTGATGAGCAAGGCGAAGGCGCAGGAGCTCGGTCTGGAGTGGATCGCCGAGATCGGGGCGCACGGGAACGTGGCCGGGCCGGACAACTCGCTCCAGTCCCAGCCGTCCAACGCGATCCAGCACGCGTTGAAGAAGGAGGGGCTGGGCGTCGAGGACCTCGACCTCATCGAGATCAACGAGGCGTTCGCGGCGGTGGCCGTGCAGTCGATGAAGGACCTCGGGGTGTCCACCGAAAAGGTGAATGTCAACGGTGGTGCCATTGCCCTGGGTCACCCGATCGGGATGTCCGGTGCGCGGCTCGTGCTGCACCTCGCGCTGGAGCTGAAGCGGCGTGGCGGTGGCGTGGGCGCGGCCGCGCTGTGCGGTGGCGGTGGGCAGGGTGACGCGCTGATCGTGCGCGTGCCCAAGGCCTGAGTATCGGTACGCGTATCGGTACGTCCCTCGTCCCTCATCGGTACGTCCCTTACCCGAACGGAGCTGTGATGCAGGACGTCTCCACCCTGGTGGCCCAGGCGAGGGAAAGCCGGCCGCGGGCCGTGGCCCGGCTGATCTCCCTGGTGGAGGGGGCGTCCCCGCAGCTGCGGGAGGTCATGGCGGCGCTCGCGCCGTTGGCGGGCAAGGCGTACGTGGTCGGGCTGACCGGGTCGCCGGGGGTCGGCAAGTCCACGTCGACGTCGGCGCTGGTGACCGCGTACCGCAAGCAGGGCAAGCGGGTCGGCGTGCTCGCCGTCGACCCGTCGTCCCCGTTCTCCGGGGGTGCGCTGCTCGGGGACCGGGTGCGGATGTCCGAGCACGCGTCGGACCCGGGCGTGTACATCCGCTCGATGGCGACGCGCGGGCATCTGGGCGGGCTGGCGTGGGCCGCGCCTCAGGCCATCCGGGTGCTGGACGCGGCGGGGTGTGACGTGATCCTCGTCGAGACGGTGGGGGTGGGGCAGTCCGAGGTGGAGATCGCCTCCCAGGCGGACACGTCCGTGGTGCTGCTGGCGCCGGGGATGGGGGACGGGATCCAGGCGGCCAAGGCCGGGATCCTGGAGATCGGTGACGTGTACGTCGTGAACAAGGCCGACCGGGAC
>NZ_MUKA01000237.1 GCF_002150735.1 Streptomyces africanus | reverse complement strand
GCGTAGCGCCGTCGCGGCGGTGGTGGGTCGGGGCCGCGCCGGGGGCGGTCCGCTTAGCTGCGGGCAGTCGTGCCGCTTGGGGCGGCACGGGTGGGCGCAGCGGCACCCCGCAACGCCGGGCTGCGAAACCCCTCCGGTTCAGCTGCCGCAGGCCGCCGCTACGCCGGGCTGCGGACCTACCCGGCCCCGGCCCCGACACCGGGTGCCTACAGGCTCACTCCCACCGTCACCGGCTCGTTCACCAGCGTGATCCCGAAGGCCTCGCGGACCCCGGCCACCACCTCGCGGGCCAGGGCGAGCAGATCCTCCGTGGCCGCCGTACCCCGGTTGGTGAGCGCCAGCGTGTGCTTCGTGGAGATGCGGGCCGGCCCGTCGCCGTACCCCTTCGTGAAGCCCGCCTTGTCGATCAGCCAGGCCGCGGAGGTCTTGGTGCGGCCCTCCCCCGCGGGATACGCGGGCGGCTCCACCCCCTCGCCGAGGCGCTCCCGCACCCGCGCGCGGAACGTCGCGAAATCGGCGTCCGTGAGGATCGGGTTGGTGAAGAAGGAGCCGGCCGACCAGGTGTCGTGGTCCTCGGGGTCCAGGACCATGCCCTTGCCGGCGCGCAGCTTGAGCACCGTGTCGCGGGCCGAGGCGAGCGAGACGCGGTCGCCGGCTTCGACACCGAGCGCCCGGGCCGTCTCGGCGTACCTGAGGGGGGCCGAGAGGCCGCCGGCGTCCTCCAGAGCGAAGCGGACGCGCAGGACCACGTAGCGCTCCGGGGCGGACTTGAAGCGGCTGTGGCGGTAGGTGAAGGCGCAGTCCTCGTTGGTCAGGGTGACCGTCTCGCCGGTCCGGCGGTCGTAGGCGACGACCTCCGTGATCGTCGAGGAGACCTCCTGGCCGTACGCCCCGACGTTCTGGATGGGGGTCGCGCCCGCCGAGCCGGGGATACCGGCCAGGCACTCGATGCCGGCCAGTCCCGCCTCCACCGTGCGGGCGACGGCGTCGGTCCACACCTCGCCGGCGGCCAGCTCCAGCCGCGTGCCGTCGAGGGAGTAGCCCTTGGTGGCGATGACGAGGGCCGTGCCCTCGAAGCCCTTGTCGCCGATGACGAGGTTCGAGCCGCCGCCGATGAGGAGCAGCGGGGTGCCCGTCTCGTCGGCTTCCCGTACGACGGCGATCACCTCGTCGTCCGTCGTCGCGGTGACCAGCCGGGTCGCGGGGCCGCCCAGCCGGAAGGTGGTCAGCGGGGCGAGGGGGGCGTCGTGGAGTTCCTGCACGGGCTCAAGAGTACGAGACGGCACTGACAGGCTCCGGCACGCGTGCGTGCGGCCCCCGTCCGGGAGACGGGGGCCGCACGCGCGCGTGGTGCCGTTCAGCGGAGGCGGTCCATCGCCTCCGGCCAGGAGAGCGGGAGGTCGTCGCTGCTCGCCTGCCATGTGGTGAAACTCGCGTCCCTCATCTGCCGGGCGAGGCCCCGGGCAGCGGGTCCGTGGGCGCCGGTACGGACGAAGTCCTGCAGTGCGGCCTTCGACTCCCAGGCGGACAGCGTCCAGAAGGTCCGTTTGAGGGGCTTCGCCTTCAGGGTCGCCCCGTAGACGCCGGGGCTGCGGCGCACCTGGCGCCAGACGGCGGGCGTGCCGGCGAGGAACCTCAGCGCTCCCCACAGGGTGCGCGTCTCGAAGCGGGAGGCGAAGACGTGCACCTCGGTGCCGCGGGGCGGGGTGTGGGGGACGGTCCAGGGAAGGGTGGGCATGACCGCTCCTCCTTCGGTTCGTCGGGTCAGCGGGACGCGGTCTCCAGCACGGGTGCCGGTTGGGCCGGGGCGGCCTGCGGCTCGGTGCGTCGCCGGGTCGGTATCAGCAGGGCCGCGACGCCCGCGAGGGCGACCACCACGGAGCCCGTCACCAGCGCTGGGCGCATGCCGTCGACGAAGGTCTGGCCGGTCTCGTAGCCGCCCTGCGCGGCGAAGATCGAGGCCATGACGGCGATGCCGAGCGCTCCGCCCACCTCGCGCAGGGCGTTGTTGGCACCGGAGGCGATGCCCTGCTCCGAGGGCCGGACGCTGGACATCACCAGGTGCGAGGCGGGCGCGAAGAACAGGGCCATGCCGATGCCGCTGAGGATCAGGGCGGGCAGCTGGGCGGCGTAGGAGGCGTCCGCCGTGGCCACGACCGACATGGAGCCGAGGCCCAGGGCCTGGAGGAACAGGCCCGCCGCGACGACCGGGCGGCCGCCGATGCGGTCGGCGAGGATGCCGGCGATCGGGGCGACCAGCATCGGCATGCCGGTCCAGGGCAGCATCCTGAGGCCCGCCTCGGTGGGCGAGTAGCCGAGGACACCCTGCATGTACTGGCTGAGCAGGAAGATCGAGCCGAACATGCCGAGGAACATCAGCAGGCTCGCCGCGTTGATGCCGGAGAAGGCCCGGGAGCGGAAGAGCCGCATCGGGAGCATGGGGTTGGCGGCGCGCGTGCTGTAGAGGACGAAGCCGGCGAGGAGCGCGGAGCCCGCGAACAGGCCCGTCAGGACCATCGAGCCGGTCCAGCCGTCGACGGGGCCTCGGACCAGGCCGTAGACGATGCCGAAGAGGCCGCCGCTGGCGAGCAGGGTGCCGGGGATGTCGAGCGGGGCGCCGGTGCCGTGCGACTCGGCGAGCCGGAGGCGGGCGAGGGGCAGCAGGGCCAGACCGAGCGGGACGTTCAGCCAGAAGATCCACTGCCAGGAGATGTGCTCGGTGAGGGTGCCGCCGACCAGCGGTCCGGAGGCGACGGCGAGCCCGTTGACGGCTCCCCAGATGCCGTACGCCATACCTCGCTTGGCGGCGGGCACGGCCGCGGTGAGCAGGGTGAGTGTGAGCGGCATCATCACCGCCGCGCCGGCGCCCTGGATCGCGCGGGCGGCGATGAGGGAGTCGATGCCGGGCGCCAGGGCCGCCGCCGCGGAGGCGCCGGTGAAGACGGCGAGCCCGGCGGTGAAGAGCCGGCGGCGGCCGAACCGGTCACCGAGGGCCGCGCCGAACATCAGCAGGACGGCGAAGGTGAGCGTGTAGGCGCTCACGGTCCATTCCAGGTCGTGCAGGCCCCCGCCGAGGTCCTCGCGGATGGAGGGCAGGGCCGTGGTCACGACGAGGTTGTCGAGGGCCGCCATGAATCCGGCGACGCTGGTGATGACGAGGGCCCAGGCGGCTCCCCCGCGGCGTGCGGTCTGCTGTGACATCTCTCCCCCTGAGAGGTGACTGGCTTGTCAATTAGTTATTGATTACTAACTTTCGCGCCCAGGAAAAAGCGCGACCGTGCGCCCTTCCCGGTCATTTCTCCAGCCGGCCCTTGACCCGCGCCGACGGGTACAGCCCCTCCCAGACGCGGTGCTCAGGCGGGAAACCCATGCCCACCAGGCAGTTGATGAGCATCCCGTAGGCCAGGAACGTCGTCGTCTCGCCGACGTCGGCGCCCAGCGGCACGTGGACGGCGTCCCACAGCCGCATCCAGCCGGCGCGGACCGACTCGCCGAACTCGGGGTCGCCCTCCTGCTCGGCAGCGGCCACGGCGACGTACATCTGCATCTGCATCATCAGCCGCTCGGGCCGCTCCGCGATGACCTTGGTGTACGCGTTCGCCATGGCATGCAGGGCTTCTTCGCCCTCCAGACCCTCGGCGGCCTCCGCGAACGTACGGATCGTGTCCTCGACACACCGCTCCGCCGCCGCCAGGAAGATCGCCTTCTTGCCCGGGAAGAGCCGGAAGAGATACGGCTGCGAGACCCCGACCCGCCGGGCGATCGCCTCGGTCGAGGTGCCGTGGTAGCCGCCGCGCGCGAACTCGGTCGTCGCCGCGCGGATGACGCTCTCGCGCCTCTCCTCCGCACTCATCCTGACCATGCGAGTAAGTTAGTACTCAATCACTAACTACGTCAAGCGGCTGTCGACGGCCGCCTACGAGTAAGGGGCGCCCCGCAATGGAGAGCGCCCCTTACTCACTTGCCATTCGTCTTGCCTGTCGTCTCAGGCCAGCCGCACGACCGCACGCGACATGCCGAGCACCTTCTGCCCCGCGCTCGTCGCCGTGAGGTCCACGCGGACGGTGTTGTCGTCGAGCTTGGCCGCGACCTTGCCGCTGACCTCGATCACGGCGCCCTGGTCGTCGTTCGGGACGACGACGGGCTTGGTGAAGCGGACGCCGTACTCGACGACCGCGCCCGGGTCGCCGGTCCAGTCGGTGACCACGCGGATCGCCTCGGCCATGGTGAACATGCCGTGCGCGATGACGTCCGGCAGGCCGACCTCCTTGGCGAACTTCTCGTTCCAGTGGATCGGGTTGAAGTCGCCGGAGGCACCCGCGTACTGGACGAGGGTCGCGCGGGTCACCGGGAAGGTCTGCGCGGGCAGTTCGGTGCCCACCTCGACGTCCGAGTAGGAGATCTTCGCCGTCATGGGATCGCTCACGCCTCCTCGGCCGCGCGGGCCACGAGCTTGGTCCAGGCGGTCACGACGTGCTCGCCGGCCTCGTCGTGGACCTCGCCGCGGATGTCCAGGATGTCGTTGCCCGCGAGGGACTTGATCGACTCGATGGTGGACGTGACGGTGAGCCGGTCGCCGGCACGGACCGGGCGGCGGTAGGCGAACTTCTGGTCGCCGTGCACCACTCGGCTGTAGTCCAGGCCGAGCTGGGGGTCCTGGACGACCTGCCCGGCGGCCTTGAAGGTGATCGAGAAGACGAAGGTCGGCGGCGCGATCACATCGGGGTGGCCGAGCGCCTTGGCGGCCTCCGCGTCCGTGTACGCCGGGTTGGCGTCCCCGACCGCCTCGGCGAACTCACGGATCTTCTCCCGGCCCACCTCGTAGGGCTCGGTGGGCGGGTACGTCCGTCCCACGAAGGACTGGTCGAGCGCCATGGCCCGGCACCTCCTGGTTCCGCTACTGAACGGTACGGGTCATTTACTGAACGGTACGGGTCGTTCAACGACGCGAGGCCGCCCCCGATCACTCGGGAACGGCCTCGTGTACGAGCCTGTTTTATCGCGTTTCGCGGTGCGCGGTGTGCGCGTTGCAACGCGGGCAGTGCTTCTTCATCTCAAGACGGTCCGGGTTGTTACGCCGGTTCTTCTTGGTGATGTAGTTCCGCTCCTTGCACTCCACGCAGGCCAGCGTGATCTTCGGGCGGACGTCGGTGGCAGCCACGTGAGTGCTCCTAAGACGAACGGATGGACTGTTTAACGCAAGAAGAGTAGCCGATCGAAGGACCGACCCCGCAATCGGCTACTGTCAGTAGCGGTGACCGGACTTGAACCGGTGACACAGCGATTATGAGCCGCTTGCTCTACCGACTGAGCTACACCGCTTTGATGTGATCGGGCCCCCGCCTCGCGACGGGAACCGTTCACACCAGAGCCCCAAAACGGAATCGAACCGTTGACCTTCTCCTTACCATGGAGACGCTCTGCCGACTGAGCTATTGGGGCGAGCGATGAAGACATTACACGCTCCGCCGCCGTTCGCCCAAATCCGTTTCGGGGTACCCGCCCGGGCCGCACCACCGTCCGCACAGCGGCCTCGTGGGCGCCTCCCGTTCGGGTCTCGTTCCGTACGGCGGACCACGCCGGTACGACTATTGGCCTCCTCCCCGCGACGGACGGGAGGCCGTCCTAGGCTCGACTCACTCTGAGTGATCATGCGTCCTCGCGTGCGCAGCCGAGCCCCAGGAGCGCGATGCCCGACAGCCAGCCGCAGCCGCCGCCCCCGTCGTCCTCATCGGGTCCGGCCGACCCGTCGTCGCTGCTGCTGTGCGGGGCGCGGCTCACCGACGGCCGGACCGTGGACGTACGGCTGGTCGACGGGCGTATCGAGGCGGTCGGCACGGCCGGCAGCCTGGCGGCGGGCGGCACGCGCGCGTGCGGGGCGCGAGTGGATCTCGGCGGCTATCTGCTGCTGCCCGCCCCGGCCGAGCCGCACGCCCACGCCGACACGGCGCTGTCGGCCGACGCCCGGGGCCCGGTCTCGTACGAGCCCCAGGACGTCCAGCGCCGGGCGACCGAGGCCGCGCTGCTCCAGCTCGGGCACGGGGCGACGGCGGTGCGGGCCCACGTGCGCGTGGGGGACGTCCAGGGGCTGGGCGCGCTGACGGCCGTGCTGCGGGCGCGGCGGGCGCTGCGGGGCCTGGCCGAGCTGACGACGGTGGCGATGCCCCGGGTGCTGACCGGGGTGGCCGGGGCGGACGGGCTGGCGGTACTGCGCGACGCGGTGAAGATGGGCGCCTCGGTGGTGGGCGGCCGGCCGGATCTCGACCCGGATCCGACGGGGTACGTGGAGGCGGTCCTGGAGGTGGCCTCCGAGCACGGCTGCCCCGTCGACCTGCACACGGACGCCGGGGACCCGGCGCGGCTGGCCCGGCTCGCGGCGATGGCGGGCGGGCTGCGTCCTGGGGTGACCCTCAGCCCGTGCGGCGATCTCGGCCGGCTGCCCTCCGAGGTGGCCTCGCGGACCGCTGACCAACTGGCGGCGGCCGGGGTGACGGTGGTGTGCCTGCCGCAGGGCGGCTGCGGTGGCGTGGACCGGCGGGGCGCGGCTCCGGTCCGGCTGCTGCGCGCGGCCGGTGTGCGGGTGGCCGCCGGGAGCGGGGCACTGCGGGACGTGTCGAACCCCGTGGGGCGCGGCGACCCGCTGGAGGCGGCGTTCCTGCTGGCCTCGCGCTACGGCCTGTCGCCCGAGGAGGCGTACGACGCGGTGAGCGGGTCGGCGCGGGCGGTGCTGGGGCTGCCGGAGGTGCGGGTGGAGGCCGGTTTCCCGGCCGAGTTGCTGGCAGTGCGCGGGAACGGGCTCGCGGGGGCGCTGTCGCTGGCGTACAGCCGGGTGGTGGTGCACCGGGGGCGCGTGGTGGCGCGGACCAGCGCAGTGCGGGAGTACTGCAGTTCGGCGGCTTCGGTGGAGCTGGGGCTGCCGCGGCAGGGGCGGGGGCAGTTGTCGTAGGTCCGTGGCGGGTGTGGCGTCGGGGTGTGGCGCCGGCTGTGGCGTCGGAGTGTGGTTCAAGTCGTGCGGCGGATGGGGCTGTCCGGGCGTACGGTCGAAGGCATGCGTACTGTCATCGCTGGTGGTCATGGTCAGATCGCGTTGCGGCTGGAGCGGTTGCTCGCCGCGCGCGGGGACGAGGTCGCGGGGATCATCCGCAAGGCCGAACAGGCCGACGATCTGCGGGCGGCCGGTGCCGAACCGGTCGTGCTCGACCTGGAGTCGGCGTCCGTGGACGAGGTCGCGGAGCGGCTGCGGGGTGCCGACGCGGCGGTGTTCGCGGCGGGCGCCGGCCCGGGAAGCGGGGCGGCCCGCAAGGACACGGTGGACAAGGCCGCGGCGGTCCTCTTCGCGGACGCGGCGGTGAAGGCGGGCGTACGGCGCTTCGTGATCGTGTCGTCCATGGGCGCGGACCCGCGGCATCAGGGCGACGAGATCTTCGACGTGTACCTGCGTGCCAAGGGCGAGGCGGACGCGTACGTGAGCGGGCTGAAGGCCCTGGACTGGACGATCCTGCGCCCCGGTCAGCTCACCGACGGCGCCGGCACCGGCCTCGTACGCCTGGAGGCGCACACGGGCCGCGGGCCGATTCCGCGTGACGACGTGGCCGCCGTGCTGGCGGAGCTGGTGGACACGCCCGCGACGGCCGGCCTCACGCTGGAGCTGATCAGCGGGCCGGCGCCGGTGTCCGTGGCCGTGAAGTCGGTGGCGGGGAACTGACGACGCCGGGCACCAGCCCTAGAACAAGGGCAGTTGGCCCGGGAAGTCGGGTACGGCGTAGCCGTCCAGGGAGGGCTGTTCCGGGCCGGGCCTCGCCTGGCGGCGCGAGCCGGGGCATGAGGTGAGTTCCCCGTGTTCCCGGGCGCCGGGAGGGTCGTGGCGCGCGTACCGCCCGGCGACGACGGCGATCTCGCGACGGCACTCGGGGCAGGTTCTGCGACGGGAGGACATGGGGCCAGTGTGCCGCGCGGACGGCTCGCGTATGCCTGTGGCCCGCCTCGTGGATTCTCCGTCTGCCGACCGTACCTTCACCTCAATCAGGTTGCTTAAGTCAATCAACCGGCTTACCTTGTGACGGGTCGCGCTGTCCCCGACGCCCCCTACGGAGGCCCGGCCATGTCCCAAGCCCTTCCCCGATCCGCCGACGGCGGGAGGACCGCCGCGCCGCGGGCGAACGCCGTCGTGGCGGTCCTGGCCTTCGGCGGGATCGTGGTCTCGCTGATGCAGACCCTGGTGATCCCGATCGTCCCGGAGCTCCCCCGGCTGCTGAACGCGCCGGCGTCGGACACCGCCTGGGCCGTCACCGCCACGCTGCTCGCCGCCGCCGTCGCCACCCCGATGACGGGCCGGCTCGGCGACATGTACGGCAAGCGGCGGATGCTGCTGATCAGCCTCGTCATGCTGGTGGCCGGCTCGGTGACCGCCGCGCTCAGCGACTCGCTCGGCGCGATGATCGTCGGACGGGCCCTCCAGGGCCTCGCGTCGGGTGTCATCCCGCTCGGCATCAGCATCATGCGGGACGAACTGCCCGCCGAACGGCTCGGCTCGGCGACCGCGCTCATGAGCGCCTCCCTCGGCGTCGGCGGCGCTCTCGGGCTGCCCGCCGCCGCGCTGATCGCGGACAACTTCGACTGGCACGCCCTGTTCTGGGCCTCGGCCGGACTCGGTGTCGTCGCCCTCGTGCTGGTGCCGGCCCTCGTGCCCGAGTCGGCGGTACGCACCGGCGGGCGCTTCGACCTGGTCGGCGGCATCGGCATGGCGGCGGGGCTGGTGTGTCTGCTGCTGGCGATCTCCAAGGGGGCCGACTGGGGCTGGAGCAGCGGCACCACGCTCGGTCTGTTCGCGGCGGCGGTCGTCGTCCTGCTGGTGTGGGGCTGGTGGGAACTGCGCGTCCGGGAGCCGCTGGTCGACCTGCGGACCACCGCCCGCCGTCAGGTGCTGGTCACCAATCTCGCCTCGATCGCCGTCGGGTTCGCGATGTTCGCGATGTCCCTCGTCATTCCGCAGCTCTTGCAGTTGCCTGAGGCGACCGGCTACGGGCTCGGCAGGTCGCTGCTCGTCGCCGGTCTGACGATGGCGCCGTCCGGCCTGGTCATGATGGCCACGGCCCCGGTCTCCGCCGCCCTGTCCAAGGCCAGGGGGCCGAAGATCACCCTGATGACCGGTGCCCTCATCGTGGCCGCCGGATACGGGCTGAACATCGTGCTGATGTCCGAGCTCTGGCACTTCGTGCTCGTCACCTGTGTCATCGGCGCCGGTATCGGCTTCACCTACGGTGCGATGCCCGCGCTCATCATGGGCGCCGTGCCCGCCTCGGAGACCGGCGCGGCGAACAGCCTCAACACGCTGATGCGGTCCATCGGTACGTCGACCGCGAGCGCGGTGGCCGGGGTGATCCTGGCGCAGATGACGACGGCCTTCGGGCAGACCGCCCTGCCGTCCCGGGACGGGTTCAAGGTGGTCCTGGCCATCGGGGCCGGTGCCGCGCTGCTCGCCTTCGCCGTCGCGTCGTTCATTCCGCGGCAGCGGGTGGCGCAGGGGGCCGCCGAGACGACGGAGACCGGCGATGCGAAGGTGGCCGAGGTGGCTGAGGTGGCCGAGGTGGCCGAGGCTCCGGCGAGCGAGGGGCCTGTTGCGGTGGCCGGGGTCCCCGTACGGGGGCGTGTTCTGGGTGCCGAACGGGTGCCGGTCGCCGGGGCCGCGGTGACGTTGATCTCGCTCGGCGGGAAGCAGCTCGGGCGGGCGGTCTCGCGGGACGACGGGTCGTACGACGTGGGTGCCCCCGGCGCCGGTTCGTACGTGCTGATCGCCTCGTCGGAGGGCTGTCAGCCGCAGGCCTCGACGGTCGTCGTGGCCGATGAGCCGGTGGCGTACGACGTGCTGCTGAGCGGCACCAGCGGCCTCGCCGGTGTGGTGCGGTCCGCGGACGGCGGGACGCCGGTCACCGAGGCCGTCGTCATCGTGACGGACGTCCGCGGGGACGTCCTGGCCACCGCACGCACCGACGTGCTGGGCGAGTTCGCCGTCACCGACCTGGTGCCGGGCCCGGTGACCCTCGCGGTCAACTCCCCCAAGCACCGCCCGCTGGCCCAGGTCGTCGAGGTCGGCGGGGCCGGGACCACCCGGGTCGAGCTGGAGTTGCGGCCCGGCGCGCAGGTGCGGGGCACGGTGCGCGGAGGGGACGCTCCGCTGAGCGACGCGCGGGTGACCCTGGTGGACGCGGCGGGCAATGTGGTCGCCACGACGCGGACCGGCGCCGACGGGGCGTACGCCTTCTCCGACCTGGACACCGGTGCGTACACGGTCATCGCGACGGGCTACCCGCCGCAGGCGGCGCCGGTGACGGTGCCGGGCACCGGCGTGGACGACCACGACATCGAACTCGCCCACGCCGACGAGTAGACCGCCGCCCTGCCGGGTCGCACCGGACGTGCTCAGCCGGTTGCCGCCGAGGTGCTTCCCGCCGCGCCGAACCACCGCGGCAGCCGGTCGAGCAGTTCCCGCTGGTCCTCGCCGGCCCACGCCACATGGCCGTCCGGCCGCAGGAGCACCGCCGGGACGTCCAGTTCCTCGCTGACGTCGACGACGTGGTCGACCCGGTCCGCCCAGCCCGCCACCGACAGCCGGCCGGTCCGGTCGAGCAGCAGACCACGGCCGCCGCGCATCAGCTCGTAGAGGCGCCCCCGCTTCAGCGTCACGTCCCGCAGGCGCCGGCCGAGGAGTTCGTGGCCCTCGCCGAAGTCGTAGCGGACCGAGATCGCCGTGATCTTCTCGATCAGGTACCGGTTCACCTCCTCGAAGTCCATGAGTTCCGCAAGCAGTCGGCGCACGGCCTGCGGCCCCGGCTCGGAGCTCAGCAGCTCGGTCTGCGCGCGGGTGTTGTCCAGCACGGCGGCGGCGACCGGGCGCCGTTCGGTGTGATAGCTGTCCAGCAGCCCCTCCGGCGCCCAGCCGCGCACTTCGGCGGCCAGCTTCCAGCCGAGGTTGAAGGCGTCCTGGATACCGAGGTTGAGCCCCTGGCCGCCGGTCGGCGGGTGGATGTGCGCGGCGTCGCCGGCGAGCAGCACCCGGCCGACGCGGTAGCGCTCGGCCAGCCGGGTGGCGTCGCCGAACCGGGACAGCCAGCGCGGCGAGTGCACGCCGAAGTCGGTGCCGGCGAAGTGCCGCAGCCGCTGCTTGAACTCCTCGAGGGTCGGCGGCGCCGTACGGTCCTCGGACACCCCCTCGGCGGGCACGATGACGCGGTACCGCCCCTCCCCGAGGGGCATGGTGCCGAACCGCCACTGCGTCTTGCGGACCTCGGCCACCACCGCCGCCATCTCCTCCGGCGGCACGCCCACCTCCATCTCGCCCAGCAGCGTCTCGATCCTGGCGGGCTCGCCGGGGAAGCCCACGCCGAGCTGCTTGCGCACGGTGCTGCGGCCGCCGTCGCAGGCCACGAGGTAACGCGAGCGCAGCCGCGTGCCGTCGGCCAGCTCCGCTGTGACACCGTCGTCGTCCTGGCTGAGCCCCATCAGCTCGCAGCCGCGCCGGATCTCGGCGCCGAGTTCGATGGCGTGCTCGGTCAGCAGGCGTTCGGTGTCGCTCTGCGGGATGCCGAGCACGTACCCGTGCGCGGTGTCCAGCCGGGCGGGCCACGTCGTGCCGATACCGGCGAAGAACCCGCCCGTCTCGTGCTTCTGACCGAGTGCGAGGAACCGCTCCAGCAATCCGCGCTGGTCCATCAGCTCGATGCTGCGCACATGGATGCCGAGCGCGCGGGACTGGCCGGTCGGTTCGGCCAGCTTCTCCAGCACGATCACCTGCACGCCGCGCAGCCGTAGTTCGCCGGCCAGCATCATTCCGGTCGGCCCTCCGCCGACCACGATCACGTCCACCATCGCAACCCCCCGAATCCCCGGTTTCTCGGTTTCCCCCGGTCTCCCCGGTCTCCCCGGTCTCCCCGTTTTCTGCTTCGGCCGGTGATTCTGCGGGACGAGGGGGGCCTTGCCGCAAGGCCCCCCTCCTGCTATAAGTTGAGAGTGGCAAGGAGAGATGACCTCCTTGCCTTTTCTTGTTTCTTCTCCCTTTTGTTTCGACCAGGAAGGCGGCGTGCGAGTCGGCAGGGCGGAGCGCTCGGGGAGGACCGGCCTGCCTGGGGCGACGCCTCGCGCCGGTGCGTGGAGTGGTCAGGGCGACGCTGCTCGGCAGCGACGCGGCCCGCAGCGCGAGCCGGAATTCCCGCTCGCGGCAGAACTGCGGGGACGACTGGTCGAAGAATGGTGCAGCCGTTCCGTGCCGATGTAAATCGCAGCCACACCTGCAACGCCTTTGTTGATGGCTGTTTTCCGTGAGTTCTCGCGTCTGGCGCAGTCATCCCGCTGCGCCCCATGGACCAGCGGTCCGGCGACCGCGCGGAGTGCGCTCTTATGAGCTTCCTCACGCTGCGGTAGCCATACGGCTCGGCTCCGGCGTCGAAGCTCAGATGGTTCACGGAGCGGGCCGGCCACAGTGCGGCCCTGCCAAGATCTCCGCCGCCCGCCCGAGCGGACACGACTGATCGGCTTGGACGGCCCCCTCGCCCCGTCCACACAGCCCGAGACGGGACAGTCGAACTCGCGGCACAGTGAGACGGGCGGCGGATCTGGTGACCGCATGACGAAGGGCCCCTCACCTGCGTTCTTTGCAGGTGAGGGGCCCTTCGTTTCCCGTGTGGCGGCGCCAGGATTCGAACCTGGGAAGGCTGAGCCGGCAGATTTACAGTCTGCTCCCTTTGGCCGCTCGGGCACACCGCCGGGGTTGCTGCCCGTCGAACCGCCTTTTGCGGCGGTGCTCCGTGGCAACGACGTAAACAATACCTGATGCACAGGGGTGCTTCGCCACCCGATTGATCGGCGCCCGGGGGTCGGGGGGTGGCTAGGCTTGTCCGGATGCGGCCCGGGAGCTGAACAGGCCCGGCGGCCGCCCACGTACGCCGGTACGCACGATTCGCACCCCGATACAAGGAGCCACAGGACATGGCCGACTCCAGTTTCGACATCGTCTCGAAGGTCGAGCGGCAGGAGGTCGACAACGCACTCAACCAGGCCGCCAAGGAGATCTCGCAGCGCTACGACTTCAAGGGCGTGGGTGCTTCGATCTCGTGGTCCGGCGAGAACATCCTCATGGAGGCGAACTCCGAGGACCGGGTGAAGGCGATCCTCGACGTCTTCCAGTCCAAGCTGATCAAGCGTGGCATCTCGCTGAAGGCTCTGGACGCGGGCGAGCCCCAGCTCTCCGGCAAGGAGTACAAGATCTTCGCGTCGATCAAGGAGGGCATCTCCCAGGAGAACGCGAAGAAGGTGGCGAAGACCATCCGCGACGAGGGCCCCAAGGGCGTGAAGGCGCAGGTGCAGGGTGAGGAGCTGCGGGTCAGCTCCAAGAGCCGTGACGATCTTCAGGCCGTCATCGCCCTGCTGAAGGGCAAGGACTTCGACTTCGCCATGCAGTTCGTGAACTACCGGTAGGTCCGGTCGGGTCCTCGGGGCTCCTGATCTGCACGGCCTCCCGGTCTGCGCGGTGACGAGGAAGGGTGGGCACCTGTTGGGTGCCCACCCTTCTCGCCTGCCGGCTGCGGTCGATGGGGCCCAGGGAAGGGATGCGGTGTGGTGTATGCCGACCGTGGGCGGTGCACGGTGGGCGCGTGCCTGCCGTGGCCGTGGGCGGGTCAGTTGCGGGAGTTGCCGAACAGGAGGCGGTAGGCGATCAGGAGGACGAGCGATCCGCCGATCGCCGCGGCCCAGGTCGCACCGTCGTAGAAGTCCTTGGTGATCGGGTGGTCCATCCAACGGGACGATATCCAGCCGCCGATGAACGCGCCCGCGATGCCGATCAGTGTCGTGCCGATGAGGCCGCCCGGGTCGCGCCCCGGCAGCAGGAACTTCGCGATGGCTCCGGCCAACAGTCCCAGGATGATCCAGCTGATGATGGTCATGCCGTGAACCTGCCCTTTCACGCTGTGCCCGCACTGTCCCGGCCATGTGATCTTGCTCCCGGCAAGGCAGTGCTCGTGCGTCGTACGCCGGGCGTTCCGCGTGCGTCGTCCTTGCCGCGCGCCTTCACGCCGTGTTGGTGGGGAGGACGCCCTGGCGGCGCCTGCCGGTTGCAGTGATCAGTAGGGTGCGGCGCATGACAGCCTCCGATCCTGGACTGCGCCGCACCCTCGGCGTCGGGGACGCCGTCGTCGTCGGACTCGGCTCGATGGTGGGAGCCGGGATCTTCGCCGCCCTCGCGCCCGCGGCGCACGCGGCCGGCAGCGGACTGCTCCTCGGGCTCGCTGTCGCCGCCGTGGTCGCGTACTGCAACGCCATGTCGTCGGCGCGCCTCGCCGCCCTGTATCCGGCCTCGGGCGGAACGTACGTGTACGGGCGTGAGCGGCTCGGGGAGTTCTGGGGGTATCTCGCGGGCTGGTCGTTCGTGGTCGGGAAGACGGCCTCCTGTGCGGCGATGGCGCTCACCGTGGGCACGTACGTCTGGCCGGGGCAGGCGCACGCCGTGGCGGTCGCGGCCGTGGTGGCGCTGACCGCGGTGAACTACGGCGGTGTCCAGAAGTCCGCGTGGCTGACGCGGGTGATCGTGGCGGTGGTCCTGGCTGTCCTCGCTGCCGTGGTGGTCGGGTGTCTGGTGTCGGGCGAGGCCGATGCCGGGCGGCTGGACATCGAGACCTCGGGCGGTGTGGGCGGTGTGCTTCAGGCGGCCGGTCTGCTGTTCTTCGCGTTCGCCGGGTACGCCCGGATCGCGACGCTCGGTGAGGAGGTACGGGACCCGGCGCACACCATTCCGCGGGCGATCCCGCTGGCGCTGGGTATCGCGCTGGTGGTGTACGCGGGTGTGGCAGTGGCTGTCCTTTCGGTGCTGGGGGCGGACGGTCTCGGGGACGCGACGGCGCCGCTGGCCGACGCGGTGCGGGCGGCCGGGATGCCTGGGTTCGTGCCGGTGGTGCGGATCGGTGCGGCCGTGGCCGCGCTGGGGTCGCTGCTCGCCCTGATCCTGGGCGTCTCACGGACGACGCTGGCCATGGCCCGGGACCGGCATCTGCCGGGCGCGCTGGCGGCCGTGCATCCGCGCTTCCAGGTGCCGCACCGGGCGGAGCTGGCCGTGGGTGCGGTGGTCGCGGTCCTGGCCGCCACGGTGGACGTCCGGGGCGCGATCGGGTTCTCCTCCTTCGGTGTGCTGGCGTACTACGCCGTGGCCAACGCATCGGCCTGGACGCTGGATTCGGCGCCGACGGCACGGCTGGTGCCGGTGGTCGGGCTGCTCGGGTGCGCGGTGCTGGCGTTCTCGCTGCCGGGGGTTTCGGTGGTCGTGGGCGCGGGTGTACTGGTGGTGGGGGCGGTTGCGTACGGGGTGCGGCGAGGGGTACGGGCCAGGGCTGAGAGGGAGTAGGGCTGGTAGGGCTGCCCTCTTGGCTGTGTTCGGGGGTCCTCTCGGCTGTGTTCGGGGCCCTCTCGGCTGTGTTCGGGGGCCTCTCACCGGGTCGTCCGCCGGCTCGGGATGTGAAGACCTAGCGGGAGGGCGGGTGTTGTGGGCCTGGGCCGTCGCTCGTGTCGGCAACTGCTCGATCGCGGTCATGGGTTCATGATGCAGGCCGCCGCCGACAGCCGGGCGGGCCTGTGGATAACCCCTGGGCTGTGGACACCGGGCCGCGTTGGCCCGCCGTCAGCGCACCGCGAACGGCTCGTTCGTCCGCACGATGTCGCGGCCCAGCGGGAGCAGCGAGACCGGGAGGAGCTTGAAGTTGGCGACGCCGAGCGGGATGCCGATGATGGTGACGCACAGCGCGATGCCGGTGACGATGTGGCCGAGGGCCAGCCACCAGCCCGCCAGCACCAGCCACAGCACGTTGCCGACGCACGACGGCGCGCCCGCGTCGCGGCGCTCGACCGTCGTGTACCCGAAGGGCCACAGCGCGTAGACGCCGATGCGGAAGGCCGCGATGCCGAACGGGATGCCGATGACGGTGATACAGAGGAGCAGGCCCGCGGCCATGTAGGCGAGGAACAGCCAGAAGCCGCTCAGGACGAGCCATATGACGTTCAGGATGGTCTTCACTGGTTCCGACCTGCCATCTTCTCGAGCCGGGCGATGCGGTCCGCCATCGGCGGGTGCGTGGAGAACATCTTCGAAAGACCCTGCCCGGGCCGGAACGGGTTCGCGATCATCATGTGACTGGCGGTCTCGATGCGCGGCTCGGGCGGCAGCGGGAGCTGCTTCGTGCCCAGTTCGAGCTTGCGCAGGGCGCTGGCCAGGGCGAGGGGGTCGCCGGTGAGCTGGGCACCGGAGGCGTCCGCCTGGTACTCCCGGGAGCGGCTGATGGCCAGTTGGATGAGTGAGGCGGCCAGCGGGCCCAGGATCATGATCAGCAGCATGCCGAGCAGGCCGGGGCCGTCGTCGTCGTCCGAGCGCCCGATCGGGATCAGCCAGGCGAAGTTGACCAGGAACATGATCACGGAGGCGAGGGCGCCGGCGACCGACGAGATGAGGATGTCGCGGTTGTAGACATGGCTGAGCTCGTGCCCGATGACGCCGCGCAGCTCGCGCTCGTCCAGCAGGCGCAGGATGCCGTCGGTGCAGCACACGGCGGCGTTGCGCGGGTTGCGTCCCGTGGCGAAGGCGTTGGGCGCTTCCGTCGGGGAGATGTACAGGCGCGGCATGGGCTGGCGGGCCTGCGTGGAGAGCTCGCGGACCATGCGGTAGAGGCCTGGGGCCTCGAACTCGCTCACCGGGCGGGCGCGCATCGCGCGGAGGGCCAGCTTGTCGCTGTTCCAGTACGCGTACGCGTTGGTGGCCAGCGCTACCAGTACGGCGATGACGAGCCCCATGCGGCCGAAGAAGCTGCCGATGACGATGATGAGTGCGGACAGTCCCCCGAGGAGGACTGCTGTCCTGAGCCCGTTGTGCCGGCGGTGCACGGTACGCCCTCCAAGTGGTGCGGCAGGGGGACCCTTGCTTGCTGATCTGCGGTGCCACTGGTGCCGCGATGTCACGTCCAGTGGACCCTCCCGTACTGGTCAACGCCAGGCGGGAGGCACTAGTTCCCTTGTGCGCGCGGCGGCGGTTGTGGACCGTCCGGGCGAAGGCTCCGGGACGCGGCACGCGCGCGTGGAGGGACGAGTGCCCCACGCGCGCGTGGCGAATGCCGCTGTTGTTCAGAACAGGGCTGTGTCGGTGAACCGCAGGACCAGCTGTGGCGCTCCGGACAGGGCGATGCCGAGGACTCCGGTCAGGGCGATCGCGGCGGTGAGCGGGGCGGGGACGCGGTGCTTCTCGGGTTCGCCCTCGGGGGCGCGGAAGAGCAGAGCCGTCCACTGGAGGTAGTAGAACAGCGCGATGACGACGTTGACGGCCATGATCACGGCCAGCCAGCCGAGGCCGGCGTCGACGGCCGCCGAGAAGACGGTGACCTTGGCGAAGAGGCCGATGATGCCCGGCGGCAGCCCGGCGAGGCAGAGCAGGAAGAACGCCAGGAGCAGCGCGGACACGGGGCTCGACGCGTACAGGCCGCGGTAGTCGGAGACGCGGTTGAGGGACCTCGTACGTCCGACGAGCGCGGCCACGGCGAAGGCGCCGAGGTTCACGGCGCCGTACATCAGGGCGTACGCGACGGTGGAGCCGATCGACTTCTCGGCGTCCCCGGAGTACGCGGCCGCCGCGATCGGCACCAGGAGGTAGCCGGCCTGGCCGACGGACGACCAGGCGAGCAGGCGTACCGCGCTGTACGCGCGCGTGGCCTGCTGGCGCAGGGCGCCGACGTTGCCCACGGTCATGGTGAGCGCGGCCAGGGCGGCCAGGGCCGGGCCCCAGACGTCGGCGTACGAGGGGAGGGCGACGACCGTGACGAGGATCAGGCCGCTGAAGCCGACCGTCTTGCCGATGACCGACAGGTAGGCGGCGATGGGCAGGGGCGCCCCCACGTAGGTGTCGGGCACCCAGAAGTGGAAGGGCACGGCGGCCGTCTTGAAGGCGAAGCCGACGAGGGTGAGGACGACGCCGGTCTGCGCGAGCGTGTGGAGCTGTCCGTCGACATTCTGGATGCGGTCGGCGACCTGGGTGAGATAGAGGGTGCCCGTGGAGGCGTACACGAAGCTGATGCCCATGAGGCTGACCGCGGTCGCGGTGACCGAGGACAGGAAGAACTTCAGGGCCGCTTCGGAGGACTTCCGGTCGCCGTGCCTGAGGCCGACGAGTGCGAAGGCGGGCAGGGAGGCGACCTCCAGGGCGACGATCAGGGTCGCGAGGTCGCGGGAGGCGGGCAGGAGGGCGGCGCCGGCCGCGGAGGACAGCAGCAGGAACCAGTACTCCCCTTCGGGCAGCTCCTTTCGGGCGTCCTTCAGGGCGGTGACCGACAGAAGGGCGGCGAGGAGGGCGCCGCCGAGGACCAGGAACTGGATGACCAGGGTGAAGCGGTCGGCCGTGTAGCTGCACGCGGTGGCGTCGCCGGTCAGGCAGAAGGTGCTGCGGTCGCCGTCCCGGAGGGGCAGCAGCAGGAGCGTGGCGGCGGCCAGGCCGGCCACGGAGGTCCAGCCGAGCAGCGTCTTGCGGTGCTCGGCGACGAACAGGTCGGCGACCAGGACGACGAGGCCGACGACCGCCGCGAGGGTGGGCGGCGCGATCGCGAGCCAGTCGACGGACTGGACCAGCGACGCGGCCAGGGACTGGGCCGGGGAGCTCATCGGGTGCCTCCTGCGAGGAACTGCTGGACGGCCGGGTTGCTCAGGCCGAGGAGAGCCTTGGGCCACAGGCCCGCGACGACGGTCAGGACGACGAGCGGGGTCCAGGCCGCGAACTCGTAACCGCGGACGTCGGTGAGCCTCGGGGCGTCCTGCGGCAGGGCGCCCATGCACACGCGACGGACCACGACCAGCAGGTAGGCGGCCGTCAGCAGCGTCCCGAACGCGCCGATCGCCATGAACGTGAGGAAGGCGGGACGGCTGAGGCCGGCCGCCGGCTGGAACGCGCCGAACAGGGCCAGCATCTCGCCCCAGAAGCCGGCGAGGCCCGGCAGGCCGAGGGAGGCGACCGCGGCGAAGGCGAGCAGGCCGCCGAGGCGCGGGGCCTTGCCGTAGAGCGCGGCGCCGGTCTCCTCGGCGAGGGTGTCGAGGTCGGTGGTGCCGGTGCGGTCCTTCAGGGCGCCGACGAGGAAGAAGAGCAGGCCGGTGATGAGGCCGTGGGCGATGTTGGCGAACAGGGCGCCGTTCACGCCGGTCGGGGTCATCGTGGCGATGCCCAGCAGGACGAAGCCCATGTGGCCGACGGAGGAGTAGGCGATGAGGCGCTTGAGGTCGCCCTTCGCGCCCTGCTTGGCGAGGGCCAGGCAGGCCAGGGATCCGTAGATGATGCCGACGACGGCGAGCGCGGCGAGGTAGGGCGCGAAGGTGCGGAAGCCGTCCGGTGCGATGGGGAGGAGGATCCGGACGAACCCGTACGTACCCATCTTCAGCAGGACACCGGCCAGCAGGACCGAGCCGACGGTCGGCGCGGCGGTGTGGGCGTCGGGCAGCCAGCTGTGCAGCGGCCACATCGGCGTCTTGACCGCGAGTCCGATCCCGATCGCCAGAACGGCGATGACCTGCACGGATGTGGTCAGCGACCGGCCGTTGTCAGTGGCGAGTGCCATCATGTCGAACGTGCCCGCCTTGAGCCCGATCAGGAGCAGGCCGAGCAGCATGACCACGGATCCGAGCAGCGTGTAGAGGATGAACCGCCACGCGGCCCGGCTCCGGCCCTCGCCGCCCCAGCGGGCGATGAGGAAGTACATCGGGATGAGGACCATCTCGAAGGCGAGGAAGAACAGCAGCAGGTCGAGGACGGCGAAGGTCGCGAGCGTGCCGGACTCGAGGACGAGCAGCAGCGCGACGAAGGCCTTCGGGGCCGGGCCTTCGGGCAGCTTGAAGTACGAGTAGAGCGCGCAGAGGAAGGTCAGCAGCGCGGTCAGGACCAGAAGGGGGAGGGAGATGCCGTCGATGCCGAGGTGGATGCGTACGTCGAGTGCTGGGATCCAGCTGATGTCCGTGCTGGCCTGCATCCTCGACGGCTGGTCGTGGTCGAAGCCGAGCGCGAGGACGATCGCCGCGATGAGGACCGCGCCGGTGACGGTGACGCCGTGCCGGAGCACGGCCTGCTCGGGTGACTTCCCCTTCAGCCCGGGCGGGGCCGGCAGGAGAGCCGCGACGGCGCCGAGGAGCGGCCCGACGACGACGAACGCCAGAAGGAACTGCATCACGGACTCGTTGATATCGATCACGCCTGCTCACGCTCCCGTGGCGACGAGGACGACGGCGACCGCGAGGACGACGGTGCCGGCGAGCAGCGCGCTCACATAGGTCTGGACGTTGCCGGTCTGGGCGCGCCGTACGGCGGCGCCGAGCCAGCGGGGCAGCGCACCCGCGCCGCGCACGTAGGTCTCGACGACCTCCCGGTCGAGGAACCGGACGAGGCTCGCCCCGGCCTGGACCGGTCGGACGAAGAGGGCGCTGTACAGGGCGTCCATGTGGAAGCCGGCGGCCGCGTGGCGGTGCAGCGGGCCGAGCAGGAGCCGTCCGGGGTCGGCGGGGTCGGGCGCGTAGGCGATGTCGCCGTAGGCCGGCTCGTGGGTGGCGATGGCCTCCGCCTCGACCTGGGCGGCGTCGCCCTCGGGGTGGGCCGCGACCGCGCCCAGCGGGACGCGTGCGGTGAGCGCGGTGGTGTGCCGCCAGGCGCCGTAGGTGACGATGCCGCCGACCAGGGCCACGCCCGTGCCGAGCACGGAGGTGGTGAGGGTCGGGCTGAGATCGCGGCCGTCGAACCAGTCGGGCAGCAGGCGGAACGCGAATCCGCCGAGGGCCAGTGACGGGGCGGCGAGCACCCACAGCACGACGGTCATCGTCAGCGGCTGCCTGCCGTGGTCGGGGGCTTCGGCGCCCCGGCCGCGGAAGGCCAGCAGCCACAGGCGCATCGCGTAGGCGGCGGTGAGCACGGCCGTGAGCAGACCGGCGACGAGGACGAGCCATCCCGCTGCGGCGGGGGCGTGCTCGGTGTGTCCGGTGACGACGTGTTCGGCGACGCCGAGGACGGCCTCCTTGGAGAAGAAGCCGCTGAAAGGCGGGATCGCGGCGAGCGCGAGCAGCGCCACGGTCATCGTCCAGTAGGCGTCGGGGACGCGGTCGCGCAGGTTCCGCATACGGGACATGGCGGCGAGCGAGTTGGTGCCGGCGGCGTGGATGATCACGCCGGCCGCGAGGAACAGCAGCGCCTTGAAGGCGCCGTGGGACAGGAGGTGGAAGACGGCGGCTCCGCGGTCGCCGACGGCGAGGGCGCCGGTCATGTAGCCGAGCTGACCGATCGTCGAGTACGCGAGGACGCGCTTGATGTCGTCCTGGGCGAGCGCGGCGAGCGCCGAGCCGGTCATCGTGACGGCGGCCATGACGGCGAGGACGACCATCGCGGCCTGCGAGGCCTCGAAGACCGGGAGGAGCCGGGCGATGAAGTAGACACCGGCGGCGACCATCGTCGCGGCGTGGATCAGCGCGGAGACGGGGGTCGGGCCGGCCATCGCGTCGGGGAGCCAGGTGTGCAGCGGGAACTGCGCGGACTTGCCGGCCACGCCAGCCAGGAGCAGCAGGGCGATCAGCGTCGGGTGGTCGAGCGAGCCGCTCGCGACGGCACCCAGGACCCGGGTGATGCGGAACGAACCGGCGTCGGTGGCCAGGGCGAACAGACCGATGAGGAAGGGGACGTCGCCGAGCTTGGTGACCAGGAAGGCCTTGAGGGAGGCGGCGCGGGCCTCCGGGGTCTCCCAGTAGTGGCCGACCAGGAAGTAGGAGCAGATGCCCATGACTTCCCAGCCGACCAGCAGCACGATCAGGTCGCCGGAGTAGACGACCAGGAACATCGCGGAGGTGAACAGGGAGACCAGGGCGGCGTACGAGGGGTAGCGCGGGTCGTCGCGCAGGTAGCCCGTCGAGTAGATCTGCACGCAGGAGGCGACCAGGCCGACGAGGACGGCGACGAGGGCGGCGAAGCCGTCGATGTACAGGGCGAGTTCGATCGGGACGGAGCCGGTGGGGGTGAGTTCCGTGGCCGCGTTGACGGCCGCGTCACCGCCCTGACGCACGGCGACCAGCGCGGCGAGCACCAGGGAAGTGAGCGTCGGCAGGACGGCGAGCGGCCGGACGAAGCCGGGTGCCGTGCGGCCCAGGAGCAGGCCGGCGACGGCGCCCAGGAACGGAAGGAGGGGGACGAGGACGGCGAGGGTGGTCGTGGTCACGCGGTGGCCTCAGCCTTCTGGGCCTCGCCGGACTGCTCGGCCGTAAGGGCGTCGTGGTCGGTGCCGTCGGGGTCGTGCCGTTCGGCGGTGTCGCGGAGCTTGTCGATGTCCGCGGTGCCGCGGTTGCGGTGGACGGCGAGGACGATCGCCAGGCCGATGCCGATCTCGGCGGCGGCGATGGCGATGGTGAACAGGGTGAGGGCCTGGCCGGAGTGCAGGGTCTCCTCGGCGGTCCTGCTGAGCCAGACGTCGAAGGCGACCAGGTTGAGGTTGACGGCGTTGAGCATCAGCTCGACCGACATCAGGACCAGGATCGCGTTGCGGCGGGCGAGGACGCCGTACAGGCCCGTGCAGAAGAGGAGGGCGGAGAGGACGGCGGGATAGGCGAGGTGCATCAGCGGGTCCCCTCCGTGTCAGGCCGGGTGTCCGCGCCGCTCGGGGTGGAGGCGTCGGCCTTCGCCTTGCGGGACAGGACGATCGCGCCGACCAGGGCGGCGAGGAGGAGGACGGAGAGGGCCTCGAAGGGGAGGACCCAGTTCTGGAAGAGGCTCGCGCCGGTGGCCTCGGTGGAGCCGGCGGCGGGGCCGTCCAGGTCGATCCAGGTGGTGCGGAAGGCGTCGACGACGACCCAGACCAGGGCGGCAGCGGCGGCGACGGCCACGGTGAGGGCGGCCCAGCGGTTGCCGGAGTCGGCGTCCGGGGAGCGGCCGATGGGGGCCCTGGTGAGCATCAGACCGAACAGGAGGAGGACGACGACGGAACCGACGTAGATGAGCACCTGCACCCAGGCGATGAACTCGGCGGTGAGCAGGAGGTACTCGACGGCCAGGCCGCCGAGGGTGACCACCAGCCACAGGGCGGCGTGCACCAGCTGCCGGGTGGTGACGGTGACGAGCGCGGCGCCGAAGGTGACCAGGCCGACGAGGAGGAAGGCGATCTCGACGCCCGTCGGGGAGAGGAAGCCGTGGGTTTCGGCGGCCGTGGTGAACGCGGTCATTCCCGGCCCTCCTGCCCCGGCTTCGACTGGTCGGTCTGCGAGGTCGGCTGGTCCGTCTGCTGCTTGGAGTCGCCCTGCGGGCGGGTCGGGCGCTCGGCTGCACGGGCCTGCTCGTCGGCGTGCGGTTCGGTGGCGGGCGGGGCCTGCTGGGCGGCCAGTTTGTCGGCGGTCTTGCGGGCGGTGACGAGTTCCTTCGGCTCCTCCGCGCCGGGGTCGAGGGCCGGCGGGGCCGGGACGGTCCACATCCACTCGCGGAGCTTGTCGCGCTCGTGGGTGAGGTCGCGGATGTCGGTCTCGGCGTACTCGAACTCCGGGGACCAGAACAGGGCGTCGAAAGGACAGACCTCGATGCAGATACCGCAGTACATGCACAGGGAGAAGTCGATGGCGAAGCGGTCGAGGACGTTGCGGCTGCGTTCGCGGCCGCCGGGGGTCGCCGCCGGGACCGTCTCCTTGTGGGAGTCGATGTAGATGCACCAGTCGGGGCACTCTCGGGCGCACAGCATGCAGACCGTGCAGTTCTCCTCGAACAGGCCGATCACACCGCGGGTGCGGGGCGGGAGGTCGGGCTGGGCGTCCGGGTACTGCGCGGTGACGGACTTCTTCGTCATCGTGCGGAGGGTGACGGCCAGGCCCTTGGCGAGGCCGGAGCCGGGGATGGGGGCCATGGTTAGTTGATCACCACCTTGACGATGCCGGTGAGGGCGATCTGGGCGAGGGAGAGGGGGACGAGGAGGGTCCAGGACAGTTTCTGGAGCTGGTCCTCGCGCAGGCGGGGATAGGTGACGCGCAGCCAGATGACGAGGAAGGCGAGGACGGCGGTCTTCAACAGGGTCCAGACCCAGCCGAGGCCGTCGGCGCCCCAGGGGCCGTGCCAGCCGCCCAGGAAGAGGACGGTGGTCAGGCCGCACAGGACGACGATCCCGGCGTACTCGGCGAGGAGGAAGAGGGCGAAGCGGAGGCCGGTGTACTCGGTGTACGCGCCGAAGATGATCTCCGAGTCGGCGACGGGCATGTCGAAGGGCGGGCGCTGGAGTTCGGCGAGGCCGGCCACGAAGAAGACGATCGCACCGACGATCTGCCAGGGCAGCCACCACCACTCGAAGGCGTCGAGGATGCCGGGGATCGAGACGGTGCCGGCCGCCATCGCCACCGAGGCGGCGGTCAGGAGCATCGGCAGTTCGTAGGCGAGGAGCTGGGCGGCGGTGCGCAGGCCGCCGAGGAGGGAGAACTTGTTCGCGGACGCCCAGCCGGCCATGAGCGAGCCGAGGACGCCGACGCCCATGACGGCCAGGACGAAGAAGACACCGGCGTCGATGACCTGGCCCACGGCTCCCTCGTCCGGGCCGATGGGGATGGCTAGCAGCACGAGGAGGTAGGGCAGGAGGGCGACGGCGGGGGCCAGTTGGAAGATGCGGCGGTCCGCGCCCGCGGGGACGACGTCCTCCTTCTGCGCGAACTTCACGCCGTCGGCGATCAGCTGGGCCCAGCCGTGGAAGCCGCCGGCGTACATGGGGCCGAGGCGGCCCTGCATGTGGGCCATGACCTTGTGTTCTGTCTGGCCGATGATCAGGGGGAAGGTGAGGAAGACGACGAAGACGATCAGGAGTCGCAGGGTGACGTCGAGCACGTCGTTCACCGCGGGCCTCCTGTGGGGTCTTCGGGGGTGTCGGTGGGCTGCCGGTTGTTCGCCGGTTCTGAGGTGTCGGGGGTGTCCGAGGGTTCGGGGGTGTCCGAGGGTTCGGGGGTTTCCGAGGGCTCTGGGCTGTCGGCGGGTTCGGGGGTGCCCGGTGACTCCGAGGTGGTGTTCGGGGTCGTCTGGTCATCCGCCGACGGCTCGGGAGTGGGCAGCGCGCCGGCCTGGGGTGAGGGTTCGGGAGCCGGTTCCTCGAAGGCCGGGCGGGCGTGGTGCCAGGGGGCGTCCGAGCTGCGTGGGGGCCGTGACGCCCTGCCCGGCCGGCTACCGCCGAGGCCGGACGCGGCCCGCTGACTGGCGGAACCCTCCGAGGCGCTGTGCGCCCGGCGCGGGCCGGCGGGGGCACCCGGCTGGTCCCGCTGCGACGCCGAGCCGTCACCCGCGCTGCGCGCCCGCCGCGCCTCCGCCGAGGCGGCCGGGGTTCCGCGTCCGGCGTCCGGCCCGGGGGTTCCGCGCCCGGCGTCCGGCGACTCCGCGTCCTGCGACTCCGGCTCGGGGGCCGGTGGTTGAGAGTCGGCCGCGGTCGCCGCTGGCTCGGCTTCGGCCGCCTGGGATTCGCGACCGGGGGTTGTGGACTTGGAACCGGGGGTTGGGGCCTCAGAAGCGGGGGTCGCGGACCCGGAACCGGAGATCGCGGACTCAGAACCGGAGGTCGCGGACCCGGAACCGGAGGTCGGGGCCTCGGCACCGGAGGTCGCGGACTCAGAACCGGAGGTCGCGGACCCGGAACCCGAGGTCGGGGCCTCGGAACCGGAGGGCGCGGACTCAGAACCGGAGGTCAGGGCCTCGGAACCGGAGATCGCGGACTCAGAACCGGAGGTCGCGGACCCGGAACCCGAGGTCAGGGCCTCGGAACCGGAGATCGCGGACTCAGAACCGGAGGTCGCGGACCCGGAACCCGAGGTCGGGGCCTCGGCACCGGAGATCGCGGACTCAGAACCGGAGGTCGCGGACCCGGAGCCCGAGGTCGGGGCCTCGGGACCGGAGGTCGCGGACTCAGGACCCTTGGACGGCTGGCTTACCGAGCCCTCCCCCGCCGTGCGGTTACGGCGCGGTCCCGCCGAAGCCGGAGCGGCCGATTCGCCGGGTCCGGACTGGCTCGCCGAGCCCTCCGCGGCCGTCCGTGCGCGGCGCGGGGCAGCCGCAGAGGTAGGACCCGCGTCACCGGCAGCGGCCTGACTGGCCGAACCTTCCGCCGCCGAGCGGCTACGACGCGGCCCCGCCGAAGCCGGAGCAACCGACTCCCCGGGCGCGGACTGGCTGGCCGAACCCTCCCCCGCCGAACGGGTTCGCCGCACCGGGCGTTCGCCTGCCGGGCGGGCGGTGCCCCGGGTCGGGCGGTCGCCTGCCGCGCGGCCGGCGCCGCGGGCCGGGGCCGGGGGGAGTTGGCCCTTCAGGGGGCCCCATTCGTTCGGGTCGGGGACGCCGGGCGGGAGCATCTGGCGGCGCTTGGGGCCGCCGTGTTCCGACTCGCCGGGCTCCTTCGCGCCGGGCCAGGCCTTGGCGACGCGTGCGGCCAGGACGAAGTCCTTGCGCAGGGGGTGGCCTTCGAAGTTCTCGGGCAGGAGCAGGTGGTCCAGCGCCGGGTGGCCTTCGAAGGTGATGCCGAACATCTCGTGCGTCTCGCGTTCGTGCCAGGCGGCGCCCGCGTAGACACCGACCGCCGAGGGCAGGGTGGGGGCCTCGTGCGGGACCGTCGTGCGCAGGAGGAGATGGCGCAGCGGGGACAGCGCGGCGACGTGGGCCGTGACGCGGAAGCCCGTGCCCGGTTCGTCGACCGCGCTCAGCCAGTCGAAGTACGTGCAGGTCAGACGGTCGCGTGCGGTCTCCAGGGCGGCGATCCAGGCCGTCGGCGGTACGTCGACCGTCAGGACCTCGTACGACTCGTCGGCCGTGGCGTCCGTGCCGAAGAGTTCCTGGGCGTCGGCGGGGAGCCAGCCGGCCGCAGTCATCGCCCCTCCTCCGAAGCCGAGCCCGAAGCCGAAGCCGAGCCCGAAGCCGAGCCAGAAGCCGAAGCCGAGCCCGAGCCCGGGACCGGCGGCTGCACCAGGCCGCTCTGCAGCGCCGCTGCCGAAGGACGGGCGGCGCCGCTTCCGTACCGCTCCCCCAGCGACTCGCGGGCGATCTTCTCCTGGAGCTTGAGGATGCCCTGGAGCAGCGCCTCCGGCCGGGGCGGGCAGCCGGGGACGTAGACGTCGACGGGGATGATCTGGTCGACGCCCTTGGTGACGGAGTACGAGTCCCAGTAGGGGCCGCCGCAGTTGCTGCACGCGCCGAAGGAGATGACGTACTTGGGTTCCGGCATCTGCTCGTAGAGGCGCTTCACCGCCGGCGCCATCTTGTCCGTGACCGTGCCGGACACCACCATCAGGTCGGCCTGGCGCGGGCCCGGCGCGAAGGGGATGACGCCGAGCCGGATGAAGTCGTGGCGGGCCATCGACGCGGCGATGAACTCGATCGCGCAGCAGGCGAGGCCG
Source organism: Streptomyces africanus (assembly GCF_002150735.1). GTDB lineage: Bacteria > Actinomycetota > Actinomycetes > Streptomycetales > Streptomycetaceae > Streptomyces > Streptomyces africanus. Next base: position 4,987 of record NZ_MUKA01000237.1, on the reverse strand, counting down.
AAGTTGAAGACCCAGAGCGAATAGCGGCGGCCCCAGTTCAGGATCACCTTCATCGGCTCGGGTGCGAGGCGCGCCAGGGCGCCGAGCCGCTTCGGCTCGGGAAGCAGCACGGGCTCGGTGCCGGCGGGGGTCACGTCCATGCCAGGACGCCCTTCTTGTATGCGTAGAGCAGGCCCACGGCCAGGAAGCCGAGGAAGATGAACATCTCCACCAGGGTCGTCGCGCCGTAGCCGGGGGCTGCGAAGACGGTCGCCCAGGGGAACAGGAAGATCGAGTCGACGGCGAAGATCACGTACAGGAACGCGTAGACGTAGTAGCGGACCTGGGTGTGGGCCCAGCCCTCGCCGACGGGGTCGACGCCGCACTCGTACGTCAGGAGTTTCTCGGGTGTGGGGACCACGGGCCGCAGCAGGTGACCGGCCCCGAAGGCGACGGCGACGAACAGCACGCCGACGACGGCGAGCAGTCCGACGACCGAATAGGACTGGAAGTAGTCCGCCGCGACGACGGTCGTGGTGACGACGGTCGGTTCCGGCACGTCCGTCCCTCGCTCCCTGAAACTCGGACTCGCTCCTGCGACGGTTCCGCGGCTCCGGGGCACGGCCGGGAACAACGGACGCCGCCGTTCGACGAACAACGGACGCCGCCGTTCGACGATCTGTACGCACGGGAGTCTAGGCCCTGATAAAGGCAGGGTAAGCAGCCCGTCAGGCCCTGGCATGCGGAGGTGGGGTTTACCTCAGTCGATCCTGGCGGTCTGCCTCATGGCGCGGGTGCCCGCCGCCGGGCACGCTAACGCATATGACCGAACGCATCCCGCCCTCGGGCACGAGCGCGGCCACGGCGGCGGCCGGACCGGACGACCGCCCGCCGCCGCCCCGTCTCGCCTACGACCGGCACACCTGGAAGGAGATCGCGCATCTCCTGGCGAACCTTCCGGTGGCGCTGCTCGGCTTCACCTATGTCGTGACGATGCTGTTCACCGGCTTCGGGCTGACGGTCACGGTGATCGGGTTCCCGCTGCTCGCGGCCGGGCTCAGCGGCGCGCGGCTGCTGGGCCGGATGGAGCGGGCGAGGGCCAGGGCGCTGCTCGGGGTGCGGGTGGACGAGCCGAGCCGGCTGCCGCTGCGCGGCCCGGGCGGCTTCCTCCAGAAGCTGTGGATGTCGCTGAAGGACCCGGTGGGCTGGCGCACGGTGCTGTACGAGTTCATACGGCTGCCGTGGGGTGTCCTCACCTTCTCCCTCACGCTGACCTCGCTGTTCGTGCTGTGGCCGGTGCTGCCGTTCATCGCGCGGGGCCTGGCCAACGCAGACCGGGCCATGGTGCGCGGACTGCTGTCGCCCTCCGACGAGCTGGAGCGGCGCATCGCCGAGCTGGAGTCGGACCGGGGGGTCGTGGTCGACACGGCGGCGGCCGACCTGCGGCGCATCGAGCGGGATCTGCACGACGGGGCGCAGGCCCGGCTGGTCAATCTGGCCATGGGGCTGGGCCTGGCGAAGGAGAAGGTGCTGGAGGACCCCGACGCGGCGGCGGCGATGGTCGAGGAGGCGCACGGCGAGGTGAAGCTGGCGCTCCAGGAGCTGCGCGACCTGGCGCGGGGCATCCACCCGGCGGTCCTGACCGACCGCGGCCTGGACGCGGCCCTGTCCGCGGTCTCCTCGCGCTGCACGGTCCCGGTGAAGGTGACGGTCGACCTGCCGGCGCGGCCGGCCGCGGCCATCGAGGGCATCGCCTACTTCACCGTCTCGGAGCTGCTGCAGAACGTCAGCAAGCACAGCGCGGCGAAGTCGGCGTCGGTGGATGTGTGGCGGACGAACGACCGGCTGCTCATCCAGGTGTGGGACGACGGCCGCGGGGGCGCGAGCCTCGACGGCGGTACGGGGATGCGGGGCCTGGCCGAGCGGCTGGACGCCGTCGACGGGCTGTTCGTCCTGGAGTCGCCCGAGGGCGGCCCGACGACGGTCACGGCGGAACTGCCCTGGCGCGACCGCACGGACGGCTCGGGCACCGGCGCGCCCTGAGGGTGCCCGGAGGGTGTCCTGAGGTGGGGAAAACCCCCCGTCCAAGACGCCGACGGACTCCATGGTCCGCCGACCTGCGGCGGAGCAGGGTGGAGGTACGGGAAGACAGCCGCAGGACGAGGGAGAAGGACGCGCCGATGGCCACGGAGTACGGACAGGGGTACGGGCTCGACGGCAGGCCCGGGTTCCCCGGGAGCACCGAGCGGCGGCACCGGCTGCCCGCCGCGCTGCGGGCGCCGGTCGAGGGCCGCACCTGGCGGGAGCTCGGATATGTGCTGCTCAGCCTGCCGGTCGGCATCCTGCTGTTCACCTACGCGGTCACGATGGTGTCGCTGGGGGCGGGACTGCTGGTGACGTTCCTCGGCATACCGGTGCTGGCGGCGGCGCTCGCCGGGTGCCGTGGCCTCGGGGCGCTGGAGCGGGGGCGGGCGCGGGCGCTGCTGGACCTGGACGTGGCCGGCCCGGAGCCGCTGCGGATGAAGAAGCCGGGCGCGATGGCGTGGATGGCGGCCGTCCTCAAGAGCGGGGCGTCGTGGCGGGCCCTGCTGTACGCGGTGCTGCATCTGCCGTGGGCGGTGTTCTCGTTCGCCGTCGCCGTGAACCTCTGGGCGCTGGGCTGGGGCTTGCTGACGTACCCGCTGTGGTTCTGGGTGTTCCCGATGTACGCCGGGCAGGACGGGATCCAGCTGTACGGCGACGAGACGCACCGGATCTATCTGGACAACGCCTTCGAGATCACGGTGACCGCGCTGGTGGGCCTGCTGCTGACGATCGCCACGCCGTGGATCGTGCGGGCGCTGACGATGGTGGACCGGCTGCTGGTGCACGGGCTGCTCGGGCCGTCGCGGCTGGCCTCGCGGGTGGTGGAGCTGGAGTCGGACCGGGGGGTCGTGGTCGACACGGCGGCGGCCGACCTGCGGCGCATCGAGCGGGATCTGCACGACGGGGCGCAGGCCCGGCTGGTGGCCCTGGCCATGGACCTGGGGCTGGCGAAGGAGAAGCTCCACGAGGACCCGGAGGCGGCCCAGCGGATGGTGGACGAGGCGCACGGCGAGGTGAAGACGGCCCTCCAGGAGCTGCGCGACCTGGCCCGGGGCATCCACCCGGCGGTGCTGACCGACCGCGGTCTGGACGCGGCCCTGTCCGCGGTCTCCTCGCGCTGCACGGTGCCGGTGCAGGTGGAGGTCGACCTGGCGGAGCGGCCGGCGCCGGCGATCGAGGGGATCGCGTACTTCACGGTGTCGGAGCTGCTCCAGAACGTCAGCAAGCACGCGCGGGCGACCTGGGCGGGCGTGGAGGTGTGGCGGACGGAGAACCGGCTGATGCTCCAGGTCGTGGACAACGGCGTGGGCGGCGCCGACGCGTCCCGGGGGTCGGGGCTCGCGGGGCTGGCGGAGCGGCTCCACGCGGTGGACGGGATCCTGGTGGTGGACTCGCCGGCGGGCGGGCCGACCCGGGTGACCGCGGAGCTGCCCTGGCGGGGCGCGCACGTGAGGTGACCTTCGGCTCCCCCACCCCCCAATCAGGGATCGGTCTCCCCCCAATCATCGGATCGGTCGGACAACAGGCCGGTCCACCCCCATCCGGCGCCCGTTCCTGAAATGCTGGACCCGTCGCACGGGTGGGCGCGGAGCCGTTGTGGGCTGCGGACGGGCGGCGTCGGGCTGTGGGGGGCCAAGATCGTGGAGGACAGGGTGCGGGTCGTCATCGCCGAGGATTCAGTGCTGCTCAGGGAGGGCCTGACCCGGCTGCTGACCGACCGGGGGCACGAGGTGGTCGCCGGAGTCGGCGACGGCGTGGCGCTGATCAAGACCATCACGGAGCTGGACGCGCAGGGCGAACTGCCGGACGTCGTGGTCGCCGATGTGCGGATGCCGCCGACGCACACCGACGAGGGTGTGCGGGCAGCGGTGCAGTTGCGCAAGGCGCACCCGGGGCTCGGCGTGCTGGTGCTGTCGCAGTACGTGGAGGAGCGCTACGCCACGGAGCTGCTCGCGGGGTCCAGCCGGGGCGTCGGCTATCTGCTGAAGGACCGGGTGGCCGAGGTGCGGGAGTTCGTGGACGCGGTGGTGCGGGTGGCCGAGGGCGGTACGGCCCTCGACCCGGAGGTCGTCGCACAGCTGCTGGGCCGCAGCCGCAAGCAGGACGTGCTCGCGGGGCTGACCCCGCGGGAGCGGGAGGTGCTGGGGCTGATGGCCGAGGGGCGGACGAACTCGGCGATCGCCCGGCAGCTCGTGGTCAGCGACGGGGCGGTGGAGAAGCACGTCAGCAACATCTTCCTGAAGCTGGGGCTCTCCCCGAGCGAGGGGGATCACCGCCGGGTGCTGGCTGTGCTGACGTATCTGAATTCCTGACCGGACGACTCGTTACGACCTGAAAAGCAGGAAAAGTCGGGGCGCATCAACGTCTCAAAGTCGTGTCCAACATGCGAATGACCCGAAGAAGGCGACCCTTACGGTCGTAGTGTTGATCCTGGGAGCGCCTGCGGGAAGGCCTTCCCAGGACAGCTGCCTCGAGGGAGGTCCAGTTCAGTGACCAGCCAGGTCAGTAGCCCAGCGGAGCAGGCCGACGAATCAGTCGCAGGGGAGCAGCGCAAAGCGGCGGGCACGAAGGACGTTCGCCGCCTCGACCGGGTGATCATCAGGTTCGCGGGGGACTCGGGTGACGGTATGCAGCTCACCGGTGACCGTTTCACCTCGGAGACCGCGTCGTTCGGCAACGACCTGTCGACGCTGCCGAACTTCCCGGCCGAGATCAGGGCGCCCGCCGGGACTCTGCCGGGTGTGTCGTCCTTCCAGCTGCATTTCGCCGATCATGACATCCTCACGCCCGGTGACGCGCCGAACGTGCTGGTGGCGATGAACCCGGCCGCGTTGAAGGCGAACATCGGCGACCTGCCGCGCGGTGCGGAGGTGATCGTCAATACGGACGAGTTCACCAAGCGGGCGATGCAGAAGGTCGGCTA
>NZ_MUKA01000236.1 GCF_002150735.1 Streptomyces africanus | reverse complement strand
GTGCTTTCCAGGTTCCCGCTTCCGCGTTTCCCTTTCCGGCGGTTCCGACTTTATCAGAAGTTCTGAGTCGGATTTCCCTTCCTCAGCCGGGCATGGTCCCCGTGCCTGAGTCGGCCGGGTGCCCCTTCGGAAGGAGTTGTAAACCTACTGGAGCGGGGCTCCTCGATGCAAATCGAGGAGCCCCGCTCCCAGTTGGCGCCTGCTCAGGCCCGACGGACCGTCAGACCTCCACCACCACAGGCAGGATCATCGGCCGGCGCCGGTACGTGTCCGAGACCCACTTGCCCAGCGTGCGGCGAACGAGCTGCTGGAGCTGGTGGGGTTCGACCACGCCGTCCTGGGCGGAGCGCTCGAGTGACTCCGTGATCCTGGGGATCACGTCACTGAAGGCGGAGTCCTCGATGCCGGAGCCGCGGGCCTGGATGTGCGGGCCTCCGGTGATCTTCCCGGTGGACGAGTCCATGACCACGAAGACCGAGATGATGCCCTCGTCGCCGAGGATCTTGCGGTCCTTGAGGGCCGGCTCCCCCACATCACCGACCGAGAGCCCGTCGACGTAGACGTAGCCCGCCTGGACCTTGCCGGAGATCTTGGCCTTGCCCTCGACGAGGTCGACGGCAACGCCGTCCTCGGCGATGACGATGCGGTCGTGCGGGACGCCGGTCAGGGCGCCCAGCTCGGCGTTGGCGCGCAGGTGGCGCCACTCGCCGTGCACCGGCATCAGGTTCTTCGGGCGGCAGATGTTGTAGAAGTACAGCAGCTCGCCCGCGGAGGCGTGGCCGGAGACGTGGACCTTGGCATTGCCCTTGTGGACCACGTTGGCGCCCCAGCGGGTGAGGCCGTTGATCACGCGGTAGACCGCGTTCTCGTTGCCGGGGATCAGGGACGACGCGAGGATCACCGTGTCGCCCTGGACGATGCGGATCTGGTGGTCCCGGTTGGCCATCCTCGACAGGGCCGCCATGGGTTCGCCCTGGGAGCCGGTGCAGACGAGAACGACCTCGCTGTCCGGGAGGTCGTCGAGCGTCTTGACGTCCACGACCAGGCCCGGGGGGACCTTCAGGTAGCCCAGGTCACGCGCGATGCCCATGTTGCGGACCATGGAACGCCCGACGAAGGCGACGCGGCGGCCGTACTCGTGCGCCGCGTCCAGGATCTGCTGGATGCGGTGGACGTGGCTGGCGAAACTCGCGACGATGATGCGCTTGCGGGCACTGGCGAAGACCTGGCGCAGGACATTGGAGATCTCCCGCTCGGGCGGGACGAAGCCCGGGACCTCGGCGTTCGTCGAGTCCGAGAGCAGGAGGTCGATGCCCTCCTCGCTCAGACGTGCGAATGCGTGGAGGTCCGTGAGGCGGTTGTCCAGCGGGAGCTGGTCCATCTTGAAGTCGCCGGTGTGCACCGCCATGCCCGCCGGGGTGCGGATGGCTACGGCCAGCGCGTCGGGGATGGAGTGGTTGACGGCGACGAACTCGCAGTCGAACGGGCCGATGCGCTCGCGGTGTCCTTCCGCCACCTCGAGGGTGTACGGGCGGATGCGGTGCTCCTGGAGCTTGGCCTCGATGAGGGCGAGGGTCAGCTTGGAGCCGATCAGCGGGATGTCCGGCTTCTCGCGCAGGAGGAAGGGGACGCCGCCGATGTGGTCCTCGTGGCCGTGCGTGAGGACGATGCCCTCGATGTCGTCGAGGCGGTCCCTGATGGACGAGAAGTCCGGCAGGATCAGGTCGATTCCGGGCTGCTCCTCCTCGGGGAAGAGCACTCCGCAGTCGACGATCAGCAGGCGGCCGCCGTACTCGAAGACCGTCATGTTCCGGCCGATTTCGCCGAGGCCGCCGAGCGGGGTGACCCGCAGGCCGCCTTCGGGGAGCGGCGGGGGCGGGCTGAGTTCGGGATGCGGATGACTCAAAAGACTCTCCTCAACCACGCGCGCCACGTACCGGTAGGGCACGTGGCGCGCGTGACGTTCGTGCAGAAGCAGTTGTCGTATGGGTGGTGCGGGCACCGGTGGCCCGCTTATTCAGTTGTGAAGCAGGTGCGCGGGGGCCGCGCGAAGTCTGATGTCAGAGCTGTACCCCGCCGGCGGCAAGATCGATCTTGAGTTGCTCGATCTCCTCGGGCGCGCATTCGACCATGGGGGCGCGCAGGGGCCCGCCGGGCAGGCCCTTCAGGGCGAGCGCCGCCTTGGTCGTCATCACGCCCTGGGTGCGGAACATGCCCGTGTAGACCGAGAGCAGCTTCTGGTGGATCTCGGTGGCCTTCTGGACGTCGCCCGAGGTGTACGCGTCAACGAGGGCGCGCAGCTCGGGGGTGACGACGTGGCCGACGACCGAGACGAAGCCGACCGCGCCCACGGAGAGCAGGGGCAGGTTCAGCATGTCGTCGCCGGAGTACCAGGCGAGGCCGGAGCGGGCAATGGCCCAGCTCGCTCGGCCCAGGTCGCCCTTGGCGTCCTTGTTGGCGACGATCCGGGGGTGCTCGGCGAGGCGGACGAGCGTCTCCGTGTTGATCGGGACGCCGCTGCGGCCGGGGATGTCGTAGAGCATGACCGGCAGCTCGGTGGCGTCGGCGACGGCCGTGAAGTGCCGGTAGAGGCCCTCTTGCGGGGGCTTGTTGTAGTACGGGGTCACGAGGAGCAGGCCGTGTGCGCCGGTGCGCTCCGCCGCGCGGGCGAGTTCGATGCTGTGGTGGGTGTCGTTGGTGCCGACACCGGCCACCACGTGGGCCCGGTCGCCGACCGCCTCCAGGACCGCCCGGACGAGATCCCTTTTCTCCGCATCGCTGGTGGTCGGCGACTCGCCCGTGGTGCCGTTGATGACCAGGCCGTCGTTGCCTGCGTCCACGAGGTGGGTGGCGAGCCGCTGCGCGCCGTCGAGGTCGAGTGCGCCGTCCGCCTTGAAGGGCGTGACCATGGCGGTGAGGACCCGCCCGAAGGGGGTCTGCGGAGTCGAGGTCGGAGCCATGGGTTACACGCTACTCGTTGCTCAGGACCGGGTCTGCCCAAGGGGGAGGCGACAAGTCGTGACAAAGGTGGAGCCCGGCACTGCCTGCTCGGGGGTTCAAGCAGTGCCGGACCCGTTTGATCAGGCTAGATGAACTTCTCGAAATGCCGCAATACGGACACTTCGTGCGGCTGAACCGTACATCTGTACCTGATCGGGGAACCGGGGCACGTTACGGCGCCACGCGTCCGTTCGCGTTGAAGGCCGCGTAGGTGAGCGGCATGAGCCGGGCCCACTCGGCCTCCATCTTCTCCCCGACCATCTCGATCTCGCGCTGCGGGAAGGACGGGACCTTGGCCAGCTCGTGCTGGGTGCGCAGGCCGAGGAAGTGCATCAGCGAGCGGGCGTTGCAGGTGGCGTACATCGAGGAGTACAGGCCGACCGGGAGGACCGCGCGGGCGACCTCGCGGGCGACGCCGGCGGCGAGCATCTCCTGGTAGGCCTCGTACGCCTGCCGGTAGGAGTCCTCCATCACGCGGCCGACCAGTTCCTGCTGGGCCTGGGTGCCCTCGACGAAGACGTACTTGCCGGGGCGGCCCTCCTGGACGAGCTTGCGGGACTCGTCGGGGACGTAGAAGACCGGCTGGAGCTCCCGGTAGCGGCCGCTCTCCTCGTTGTACGACCAGCCGACGCGGTGCCGCATGAACTCGCGGAAGACGAAGATCGGGGCGCTGATGAAGAAGGTCATCGAGTTGTGCTCGAAGGGGCTGCCGTGCCGGTCCCGCATCAGGTAGTTGATCAGGCCCTTGGAGCGCTCGGGGTCCTTGTTCAGCTCGTCCAGGGACTGCTCGCCGATGGTCGAGACACGGGCGGCGAACAGGACGTCCGCGTCGGACGCGGTGTGCTTGACCAGCTCGACGGTCACATCGCTGCGGTAGCTGGGCTTGGGGTCGTCGGCGGGGGTGTCGGTCACGGTTGGCAGGGCCTTCCCATCTCGTCGTGTGGCGACGCCACTCTACGGCCCGGCGAAACGCGTGCGATCGGTGGCGTGCCGCAATGAAGTCGGTGAAACAGGGCACCACTGAGGGAGTTCGTTCGTCTTTACGGACGAGAGTTGATCCGTTCCATCCCCCGAAGGAGAAGCACCCCTGATGTTCGGTCGGCGTGAACCCGTACCGTTTGCCTTTGTTGCCGAGGCCGACAGGTTCCGCAGTAATGTCACTCCCCCACCGCGTGAGCGGCTGTCCGTCGGCCAGATGGCCGGGCGCTGGCTGCTGGGTATGACCATCGTGGCGGGGCTCGTGGGTTCCCTGGTCATCGGGACGCCCGCGCTGTCGACGGGCGACCACCAGGCCTCGCAGCCTCAGCAGTCGCAGGCGTCGCAGAAGAACTGAGCCGCCGCAGACCGGCGATGACTCCATCCGGCCCCCCGCCAGTGGTGACCGGGGACACAGATCGGTAGCCTCACCGGGCACAGCCCACGCATGGATCGAGTGAGGACCAGCCGTGCCCCTGCCCTTCCTGACGGCCGACCGCGTTTTCGAGGCGACGGACGACATTCCGCTGCCGTACGACGACCGTGACCGCTGGCGGCGGCCTTACCGGCCCGGGCCCTGGCGGGTGGGGGCGGCGGCGCTGGCGCTGCTGCTCGCCTCGTTCGTGCTGTTCGCGGCGGTCATCATCGCGGCGACGGCCGAACTGGCCTCGGCCGGTGTGGTCTTCGGCCTCGCGCTGCTGGTCATCGCCGGGGCGCTGCGGCTGCTGCGCATGGGCGTGTGGGTGAGCGCGCGCGGGCTGCGGCACGTGGGTTTCCTCGTGACCCGTACGGCGTCCTGGGAGCAGGTCGCCGCCGTGCGCACGGTGCAGCAGCCGGTGCGCTGGCTGGGGCTGCCCCGGACGGTGCAGGGGCAGGCGCTGCTGCTCGTCCGGCACGGGCAGTCGCCCGAGGGTGGGCCGGCGCTGCTGACCACGCACAACGCGGACTTCGTGGGCCGGTTGGAGGCTTTCGACCGGGCGGCGGACGCGGTGGAGGCGTGGGCGGACGAGTACCGCCCGCACTGACGTTTCCGGGGTGACCCCGGATTCTCGTGCCGGAGGGGCCGGACCGTTCGCGGTCCGGCCCCTCCGGCATGAGTTCCGGCCTGAGTGGGGTGCGGTTCAGGCCGTCTCGGGCTGCTTGCCGTCGTGCAGGGCGATCGCGCGTTGCATCGCCTTGCGGGCGCGCGGGGTGTCGCGGGCGTCGTGGTAGGCGACGGCGAGGCGGAACCAGGTGCGCCAGTCGTCGGGGGCGGCCTCCGTCTCGGCCTTGCGCCGGGCGAAGACCTCGTCGGCCGAGTCCCGGTCGATCCGCCCGCTGGGCGTGCGCCTCAGTTCGTCGACGGGCAGGCCGCCCTCGGCGTCGAGTTCGGCGGCGAGGGCGTTGGCCCTGCGGACGAACTGGGTGTTCTTCCACAGGAACCACAGGCCGATGCCCGGCAGGATCAGCACCGCGACCCCGAAGGTGACGGTGAGGGGCGTGCCGGTCTCGATGAGCAGGACGCCGCGGCTGCCGACCAGGACGAAGTAGACGACCAGGACGGCGGCCGTGAGGGCGTAGGTGAGCTTCGCGCGCATGACGGTCAGGGACTCAGCTCAGGTCCAGGAAGTGTTCCAGGCCGAAGGTCAGGCCCGGGACGCTCCCCACACGGCGGGCGCCGAGCAGGATGCCCGGCATGAAGCTGCTGTGGTGCAGCGAGTCGTGCCGGACCGTCAGGGTCTCCCCCTCGGCGCCGAGCAGGACCTCCTGGTGGGCGAGCAGGCCGCGCAGCCGGACGGCGTGCACCGGCACTCCGTCGACGTCGGCGCCGCGGGCACCGTCCAGGGCGGTGGCCGTGGCGTCCGGGGCCGGGGCGGAGCCGGCGGTGCGGCGGGCCTCGGCGATGAGCTGGGCGGTGCGCGTGGCGGTGCCGGAGGGGGCGTCCACCTTGTTCGGGTGGTGCAGCTCGACGACCTCGACGGACTCGAAGTACGGGGCGGCGATCTGCGCGAACTTCATGGTCAGGACGGCCCCGATGGAGAAGTTCGGCGCGATGAGCACGCCCGTCTCCGGGGACTGCTCCAGCCAGCCCTTCAGCTGCGCGAGGCGTTCGTCGGTCCAGCCGGTGGTGCCGACGACCGCGTGGATGCCGTGGCGTACGCAGTAGTCGAGGTTGGCCATGACCGAGTCGGGCGTGGTCAGTTCGACCGCGACCTGGGCGCCGGTCTCGGCCAGCGTCTCCAGCTTGTCGCCGCGGCTCAGCGCGGCGACCAGTTCCATGTCCTCGGCGGCCTCGACGGCCCGGACCGCTTCCGAGCCGATCCGGCCCTTGGCGCCGAGGACCGCCACGCGCAGCTTGCTCATCTCTTGTGCTTCCTTCACCAGGGGTTGTCAGGCGACGGCGTCGTGCAGGCGGGTCGCCTGTTTGTCCTTCAGCGGGCCGATGACCGACAGGGAAGGCCGCCGTCCCAGGATCTCGCGGGCGACCGAGCGGACGTCGTCCGGGGTGACCGAGGCTATCCGCGTCAGCATGTCGTCGACGGACATCTGCTCGCCCCAGCACAGCTCGCTCTTGCCGATACGGTTCATCAGCGCGCCGGTGTCCTCCAGGCCGAGGACCGTGGAGCCCTGGAGCTGACCGATCGCGCGCCCGATCTCGTCGTCCGAGAGGCCGTGCTCGGCGACGTGGTCGAGTTCGTCGCGGCAGATCTTCAGCACGTCGTGCACCTGCGACGGCCTGCACCCCGCGTACACGCCGAACAGGCCGCAGTCGGCGAAGCCCGAGGTGTACGAGTAGACGCTGTAGGCCAGGCCGCGCTTCTCGCGGACCTCCTGGAAGAGGCGGGAGGACATGCCGCCGCCGAGGGCGGTGTTCAGCACGCCCAGGGCCCAGCGGCGCTCGTCCGTGCGCGACAGGCCCGGCATGCCGAGCACGACATGGGCCTGCTCGGTCTTGCGGTCGATCAGCTCGACCCGGCCGGCGGTGCGCAGGGCACGCCGGCCGCTGCGCGGGGCGACGGGCTCGGCGACTGCTTCCTTGAAGGCACCGGCCTTCTCGAAGGCGGCGCGGACCTGGCGTACCACCTTGGAGTGGTCGATGTTGCCGGCGCACGCGACCACGAGGTGGGTCGGGTCGTAGTGCTTCTTGTAGAAGCGGCGGATGCGGTCGGCGGTGAGGGAGTTGACCGTGTCGACCGTGCCGAGGACCGGGCGGCCGAGGGGGTTGTCGCCGAACATGGTGTGCGCGAACAGGTCGTGCACGCAGTCGCCCGGGTCGTCCTCGGTCATGGCGATCTCTTCGAGGATGGCGCCGCGCTCGATGTCGACGTCCTCTTCGAGGATGAGCGAGCCGGTCAGCATGTCGCTGACGACGTCGATGGCGAGCGGCAGGTCGGTGTCGAGCACGCGCGCGTAGTAGCACGTGTACTCCTTCGCCGTGAAGGCGTTCATCTCGCCGCCGACCGCGTCGATCGCGGAGGAGATGTCCAGGGCGGACCTGCGGTTCGTGCCCTTGAAGAGCAGGTGCTCCAGGTAGTGCGTGGCGCCGCCCAGCGCGGGCGTCTCGTCGCGGGAGCCGACGTGGGCCCAGATGCCGAAGGTGGCCGAGCGGACCGAGGGGAGGGTCTCGGTGACGATGCGCAGGCCACCGGGGAGGGTGGTCTTGCGGACGACGCCGATGCCGTTGGTGCCCTTGATCAGGGTTTGGGTACGGGCGACGGCCCGCGCCTCCGAGGAGGTGCGGGCCGTCGCCGTCGAGCTGGTCGACGTCACTGGTCGGTGTCGTCCTTCTTGTCGTCGTCGCCTTCGCCCTCGATCACGGGGATGAGGGAGAGCTTGCCGCGCGAGTCGATCTCGGCGATCTCCACCTGGACCTTCGCGCCGACGCCGAGGACGTCCTCGACGTTCTCCACGCGCTTGCCGCCGGCGAGCTTGCGGATCTGCGAGATGTGCAGCAGACCGTCCTTGCCCGGGAGCAGCGACACGAAGGCGCCGAAGGTGGTCGTCTTGACGACCGTACCCAGGTAGCGCTCGCCGACCTCGGGCATCGTCGGGTTGGCGATGCCGTTGATCGTCGTACGGGCGGCCTCGGCGGACGGGCCGTCGACCGCGCCGATGTAGATCGTGCCGTCGTCCTCGATCGTGATGTCGGCGCCCGTGTCCTCCTGGATCTGGTTGATCATCTTGCCCTTGGGGCCGATGACCTCGCCGATCTTGTCCACGGGGATCTTGACGGTGATGATCCGCGGGGCGTTCGGGGACATCTCGTCCGGCGTGTCGATCGCTTCCATCATCACGTCGAGGATGTGGAGGCGGGCGTCACGGGCCTGCTTGAGGGCGGCGGCCAGGACGGAGGCCGGGATGCCGTCCAGCTTGGTGTCGAGCTGGAGGGCGGTGACGAACTCCTTGGTGCCGGCGACCTTGAAGTCCATGTCGCCGAAGGCGTCCTCCGCACCGAGGATGTCGGTGAGGGTGACGTAGTGCGTCTCGCCCTCGATCTCCTGGGAGATCAGGCCCATGGCGATACCGGCGACGGGGGCCTTCAGCGGCACACCGGCGTTCAGCAGCGACATGGTGGAGGCGCAGACCGAGCCCATGGAGGTCGAGCCGTTGGAGCTGAGCGCCTCGGAGACCTGGCGGATCGCGTAGGGGAACTCCTCGCGGGTCGGCAGGACCGGGATCAGGGCGCGCTCGGCGAGGGCGCCGTGGCCGATCTCGCGGCGCTTGGGGGAGCCGACGCGGCCGGTCTCGCCGGTGGAGTACGGCGGGAAGTTGTAGTTGTGCATGTAGCGCTTGCGGGTCACCGGCGACAGCGTGTCCAGCTGCTGCTCCATGCGGAGCATGTTCAGGGTGGTGACGCCCAGGATCTGGGTCTCGCCACGCTCGAACACCGCGGAGCCGTGGACCCGCGGGATCGCCTCGACCTCGGCGGCCAGCGTGCGGATGTCGGTGACACCGCGGCCGTCGATGCGCTTCTTCTCCTTGATGACGCGCTCCCGGACCAGGGTCTTGGTCAGCGAGCGGTACGCGGCGGAGATCTCCTTCTCCCGGCCCTCGAACTCCGGCAGGAGCTTCTCGGCGGCGAGCTGCTTGACGCGGTCCAGCTCGGCCTCGCGCTCCTGCTTGCCGGCGATGGTGAGCGCCTGGGCGAGCTCCGGCTTGACGGCGGCGGTGAGCGCCTCGAGGACGTCGTCCTGGTAGTCCAGGAAGATCGGGAACTCGCCGGTCGGCTTGGCGGCCTTGGAGGCGAGGTCCGACTGGGCCTTGCACAGGACCTTGATGAAGGGCTTCGCGGCTTCCAGACCGGCGGCGACGACCTCCTCGGTCGGCGCCTCGGCACCGCCCTTGACCAGCTGGATGGTCTTCTCGGTGGCCTCGGCCTCGACCATCATGATCGCGACGTCGCCGTCCTCCAGGACACGGCCCGCGACGACCATGTCGAAGACGGCGTCCTCGAGCTCGGTGTGCGTCGGGAAGGCCACCCACTGGCCGTTGATCAGCGCGACGCGGACGCCGCCGATCGGGCCGGAGAAGGGCAGGCCGGCCAGCTGCGTGGACGCGGAGGCGGCGTTGATCGCCACGACGTCGTACAGGTGGTCGGGGTTGAGCGCCATGATCGTGGCGACGACCTGGATCTCGTTGCGCAGGCCCTTCTTGAAGGACGGGCGCAGCGGGCGGTCGATCAGGCGGCAGGTGAGGATCGCGTCCTCGGAGGGGCGGCCCTCACGGCGGAAGAAGCTGCCGGGGATCTTGCCGGCGGCGTACATCCGCTCCTCGACGTCCACCGTGAGCGGGAAGAAGTCGAGCTGGTCCTTGGGGTTCTTGGAGGCGGTGGTGGCCGACAGCACCATGGTGTCGTCGTCCAGGTACGCCACGGCGGAGCCGGCGGCCTGCTTGGCCAGGCGGCCCGTCTCGAAGCGGATGGTGCGGGTGCCGAAGGTGCCGTTGTCGATGACGGCCTCGGCGTAGTGGGTCTCGTTCTCCACTAGCGTTTTCTCCGTTACTTTGTCGTCTTTCGTCCCTCGCTGCCCGTATGGCAGGGGGACGGTGGCGGAGAAGCGCTCCGTGCGGTGCGGGCCGGTCTTCGATCGAAGCACCCGGGGCTCGCTTCCCCCGGGGGCCACTACCGAGGACCGGCGGCGGCTAGGCGCGCTTCTCCTCTTCTTGTCGTGCTGTGTCGTCCGTATTGCGTTGTGCTACCACACTACAAAGCAGCGGTGACACTCCGCACGTACAGCAAAGGGAGCGGTCCCCTTTCCTGCCGGGAACCGCTCCCTTCACGGCGTCTTACTTGGCGCCCGCCGCACCGCGGCGGATGCCGAGGCGGTCGACCAGCGCACGGAAGCGCTGGATGTCCTTCTTCGCCAGGTACTGCAGCAGCCGGCGGCGCTGACCGACGAGGATCAGCAGGCCACGGCGGGAGTGGTGGTCGTGCTTGTGGGTCTTGAGGTGCTCGGTCAGGTCGGAGATCCGACGCGACAGCAGAGCGACCTGGACCTCGGGGGAGCCGGTGTCGCCCTCCTTGGTACCGAACTCGGACATGATCTGCTTCTTCGTAGCGGCGTCGAGCGACACGCGTACTCCTCATGGTCTGTGAAGGGCCACCGAGTGCCCCCGGTCTGCTTCTCGGGGGAGCTTCCTTGACTCGGAAGGCGGGGATCCGCTGGGCGCGGCCTCCAGGGCGAGAGCTCGCTCCGGGGGTGCGTACACAAACGGCCGTCGACCAGCGTACCAGGCGGCCAGGGGCGTCTTTGCGCTGGTCCCCGATCCTGCCGGACGGGACGGCCGGCGCCACTAGGGTGAGCGGGTTCGGATCGTTCGTACGGCATCCGGACGTTCGCAACCGGTACGTCGGGAAGGGGTCGCTGCGGCATGGCGGAGACGGCTGAGGAGATCAAGGCACGCAAGGAGCGGGAGCGCGACGAGCTCTACGCCCTCGACATCTCCGGTGTCGAGTGGCACTGCGCGCCGGGCACCGAGGAGCACGAGGAGCGGGTCGAGATCGCCTACCTGCCCGAGGGGGCGGTGGCGATGCGGTCCTCGCTCGACCCGGGCACGGTGCTGCGCTACACCGAGGCGGAGTGGCGGGCGTTCGTGCTGGGGGCGCGGGACGGGGAGTTCGATCTGGAGCCGCGGTCGCACGACGGGGGCTCGCCGGCGGAGTCCGGGCAGTAGTCGCGGCGGTCTCGGTAGTCGCGGTAGTCGCGGTAGTTCCCGCGGAGCGCGACGAGGGGTGTGGCGGGCCGGTGGCCGGCCGTCCCTCGTCGCGCTTCTTCGCGTGCGGTCGCGCTTCCTCGTGATCGGTCGCGCTTCCTCGTGATCGGTCGCGCTTCCTCGTGATCGGTCGCGCTTCCTCGTGATCGGTCGCGCAAGGTGGTTCGCGGTTCTTCACCTTTATTGCCCTGATTGTTCACCAAAGTGTGTGCTGTGTACGTCACTTCCGGGCAGCTTCTGGGCAGGTTGTGACGCGGCGGACAGGTGCTCGGGGGTGGACGGGCCTGCCGAGGTGGCGCTTGTGGTGATTAGGCTGGGACGGGGCGCAGCGTCAGAACCCGTGAGTAGGCGTGGGCGTCCCAGGGGGAGAGCGGGGGAGCCTGGATTCGGACGACCTCGGACGACCCCTCTTACGCCTCAGAACGACTTCGTACGACGTCGGACGACAAGCAAGGGTCGCCCCAGCACGGCATGAGGGTGCTCGACCAACCAGGAGGAACACTGTGAGCAGCGATCGGGACGGGAACCGCGGGGGCTGGGCGACACCCGGCGATGACCAGCCCGACGCGGAGTCCGCGGCAGAGGTGACGGGCGAGTTCACCATCGACTACGCGCCGCCGGCCTGGTACACGCAGAACGCCTCGGGGAATTCCGGCTCGGCGCAGGGGGCGGGTGCGTCCGAGGACTCCAGTGCCTCCGGGGCGCGTGGGGGTTCCGGTGGGCCGAGCGGGCCGGTTCCGCCGCTGCCGGGGCTCACTCCGCCGCCGCATGCCAATCCTTCCGGTGCGGCGTCGTCCATTCCGAGGCAGGGGCAGGGGCAAGGACACGGGCAGGGACAGGGGCAGGGGCAGGCCGCCGGCCCGGCTCCGGCGCCGGCTCCCTCTCCAGCGCCTTCTCCGGCTCCAGGGGCGCCTTTCACGCCGCCCGCGCCGCCGCCTGCTCCGGGCGCTCCGTTCACGCCGCCCGCTCCTCCCTCTCCCCCCGCGCCCGCGCCGGGTACGCCCTTCACGCCGCCCGCGCCTGCTGCGGGCGGGCCGTCTGCCGGGGGGCCGTCTGCCGTGCCCCGGCTTCCGGTGGGGTTCGAGCCGCAGGGAGGGCAGTCGCCGGCGCCGCAGCCGCAGGAGCGGACCGAGGCGCCTGCGGCGGATCCGGCCTCTCCTACGGCCGTGCCGAACATCCCCGTCGGCGGGTATCAGGCGCAGTGGGCGCCGGCCGCTCCGTCGGAGACTCCGGCCGCTCCGGCCACTCCCGAGGCTTCGGCTGCTCCTCCCGCTCCTGCCACTCCGGCTTCCGAGGACGCCGAGCCGGAGAACGGTGACCTGGAGAGCGGTGCCACGATGCGGTTCTCCGCCGTCGCCCTGAAGCGGGAGATCGAGGAGCGTGCCGCCGAGGTCGAAGCGCGGCTGGAGTCGGCCGACGACGACCAGGACGAGGACGAGGCCGGGGACGAGTCCGGCGGTGACGTCGAGGACACTCCCAGCGGCGCCGACGCCGACGCCCAGGCCGATGAGGACGTCTCCTCTGACACGGCCGTCGCGGACGATGCGGCTGACGCGTCCGGTGCGGACGATGCGGCTGACGCGCCCGGTGCCGACGGTGCTGCTTCCGACGACGCCGACAGCGGGGACGCGGACGCTGCGGTGACCGCACCGGAGGAGGAAGCTCCCGAGGACGCGGCTTCTGAGGAAGCGGCTTCTGGGGAAGCGACTCCGGAGGAAGCGACTCCGGAGACCGAGACGGACCAGGCCGTGCCGCAGGACGCCGAGCCTGAGGACTCCGTGCCTGCGGATGCGGCGCCTGCCGACGAGGACCCGGCCGACGGAGCGCCGGCGGACGAGGTCCCTGCTGCTCCCGAGCCGGCCGATGCACAGCCCGCCGACGCCCCGCCCGTGGGCACCGAGCCCGCCGACGCCCCACCCGCCGACGCCGCTCCCGAGGACGGCGTTCCGCAGGACGCCGCAGTGCCGGGTACGGCCGACGCCCAGCCCGCCTGGACTCCCCCGGCACCGCAGGCCATGCCGCCGCTGCCGCCGTCGTACCAGCCGGCCGCCCCGGCGCCGGCCGGCCAGTGGCCCGCGCAGCCGCAGCACCAGCCTCAGCCGCAGGCCCAGCCACAGGCGCAGCCCACGGACCCGAACGCTCCCGCGCAGGAGCAGCCGCCGTTCCAGCCGCAGGCGCCGCAGCCCGCGCCCGCCGCCTGGAACTCGCCGGCCGCGCCGGCGACGCCGCCGGACCAGCCGCCCGCCCAGCCCGCACCGCAGCCCGGCGCCTACGGCTTCCCGCAGCCCGGTACTCCGACCCCGGCCGCACCCGACGCCCAGGGTGGCTA
>NZ_MUKA01000235.1 GCF_002150735.1 Streptomyces africanus | reverse complement strand
GGGCGACGGGGTCCTGGCCGGGGGCGAGCCACATGGTGTACGCGCCGCCGGTGCAGTGGGCCGAGTTCTCCGGAGCGTCGATCGGGTAGAAACGGACCTGGTCGGTGCGCAGGCGCAGATAGATGCCGGAGTCGGTGGTGTCGACGCCGTACTCCTCGCCGTCGCCCTCGATCCAGTACTCGGCGCGCAGGCCCCACTGGGGCAGCTCGCGGGTGGCGGGAGTGGCCGAGTCGTCGACGCACAGGCGGAGCTTGTTGCGCCAGCCGCGGAGCGCGGCCAGGGAGTGGAACTGGTGCTGGCGCAGGACATGGGCCGCGAAGCGGTTGGAGTAGGTGCGGGTCGTGCGCTCGGCGTCGGTGAGCAGGTACACCTCGCGGTGGGCCTGTTTGAACGGCTGGGTGATGCCGTGCCGCTCCAGCCAGTCGCGCCAGGCCACGATCTCGGCGGGCTCGTGGCCGATCGGGTGCCAGAGTTCCACCCGCGTGCCCTGGCGCAGCGGTTCGTCG
>NZ_MUKA01000234.1 GCF_002150735.1 Streptomyces africanus | reverse complement strand
CTGATTGCCTCGGGCCCTCGCCCCCACGTGTCCTCAGCCCCCATTCGCCCCGCCCAGGAACATCACCGCCTCCTCGATCGCTGTAGCCGGTATGAGCGACGAATACCGCATCGAGCACGATTCCATGGGCGAAGTACGTGTCCCGGCCGACGCCAAGTGGCGGGCTCAGACGCAGCGTGCTGTCGAGAACTTCCCGATTTCCGGGCAGCGCATCGAACGCGCGCACATCGAGGCGCTGGCCCGGATCAAGGGGGCGGCGGCCAAGGTCAACGCCGAGCTGGGGGTCCTGGACAAGGACGTCGCCGGCGCGATCCAGGAGGCCGCCGGTGAGGTCGCCGAGGGGAAGTGGGACGCGCACTTCCCCGTCGACGTGTTCCAGACCGGGTCCGGGACCTCGTCCAACATGAACACCAACGAGGTCATCGCGACCCTGGCCAGTGAGCGGCTCGGGCGGGCCGTGCACCCGAACGACCACGTCAACGCCTCCCAGTCGTCCAACGACGTGTTCCCCTCCTCGATCCACATCGCCGCCACCGCCGCCGTCACCCGTGATCTGATCCCCGCCCTGGACCATCTCGCCGCCTCCCTGGAGCGCAAGGCCGAGGAGTTCTCCGATGTCGTGAAGTCGGGGCGGACCCATCTCATGGACGCCACGCCCGTGACGCTGGGGCAGGAGTTCGGCGGGTACGCCGCCCAGGTGCGGTACGGGATCGAGCGGCTTCGGGCGTCCCTCCCCCGGCTCGCCGAACTCCCCCTCGGCGGTACGGCCGTCGGCACCGGCATCAACACCCCGCTCGGTTTCTCCGCCGCCGTGATCGAGGAGGTCGCCCGGACGACCGGGCTGCCCCTGACCGAGGCGCGGGACCACTTCGAGGCGCAGGGCGCCCGGGACGGCATCGTCGAGACCAGCGGGCAGCTGCGGACCATCGCGGTCGGGCTGACGAAGATCGCCAACGACCTGCGGTGGATGTCGTCCGGGCCGCGCACGGGCCTCGCCGAGATCGCCCTGCCCGACCTCCAGCCCGGCTCCTCGATCATGCCGGGGAAGGTGAATCCGGTCATTCCGGAGGCCGTGCTGATGGTCGCCGCCCAGGTCGTGGGGAACGACGCCACCGTCGCCACGGCCGGCGCCGCCGGGAACTTCGAGCTCAACGTCATGCTGCCCGTCATCGCGAAGAACGTGCTGGAGTCGATCCGGCTGCTCGCACGCGCCACGCGGCTGCTCGCCGACCGGACGGTCGACGGCATCACCGCCAACCGCGAGCGGGCGCGGGAGTACGCCGAGTCCTCCCCGTCCGTCGTCACGCCGCTCAACAAGTACATCGGCTACGAGGAGGCGGCCAAGGTCGCCAAGAAGGCGCTGGCCGAGCGGAAGACCATCCGTCAGGTCGTGCTGGACAGCGGGTATGTGGAGCGCGGGGACCTGACCCTGGAGCAGCTCGACGAGGCGCTGGATGTCCTGCGGATGACACACCCGTGACGGTTCGCCGCCCTGGCGCGCCCGGCGCGTGAACCGTGACACGCGCCGCAGCGTCGTATGCCCAGGGCACCTAATATCTGTGCATGGCAGACGGTGGAGCGGTGAGACGCGTGGAAACGGGTGGTGCGGCAGGCTTCTGGGAGCCCGGGAGCAAGATCCTTTGGCGGTACCGGGAGAACGGCGGCACGCGCTTCCACATCGCGCGTCCGGTCACCGTCGTACGGGACGACGCGGAGCTGCTCGCCGTGTGGCTGGCGCCCGGCACGGAGTGTGTCAGGCCCGTGCTCGCCGACGGCACCCCGGTGCACCTGGAGCCGCTGGAGTCCCGCTACACCAAGCCGCGGACCGTGCAGCGCGACCGCTGGTTCGGCACGGGCGTGCTGAAGCTGGCGCGGCCGGGCGAGCCCTGGTCGGTGTGGCTGTTCTGGGAGCCGGGGTGGCGGTTCAAGAACTGGTACGTGAATCTGGAAGAGCCGCTGGTCCGTTGGGAGGGCGGGGTGGACTCCGTCGACCACTTCCTGGACATCTCCGTGCACCCGGATCGCAGTTGGCACTGGCGCGACGAGGACGAGTTCGCGCAGGCTCTGCGGGACGGGCTGATGGACGATCAGCAGGCCGAGAAGGTACGGGAGGCCGGGCGGTCCGCCGTGGAGGTGATCCGCGCCTGGGGGCCGCCCTTCTCGGAAGGCTGGCAGCACTGGCGCCCGGATCCGTCCTGGACGGTACCGTCACTGCCGGAGGACTGGGACCGTACACCCGCGCATGTGTCCTCATGAGACCCTTGATGCGCCCCCGGGCAAGAAACGTAGGATCGTCCTCCGCAAGGGCGCGCGGCGGCAACAGACGGAGCACGCGCTGGGCTTGACCGATCGTCACCGAGGGGCGGCAGGACGTGAGCGAGGGGTACGAGGGCAACACCGGCAGGGCCTGCGCCGCAGGTCCTCAAAGCCGCAGACGGTCCGCCGGTGGCACAGGAACAACCTCTGACCACGCGGGAATTCCGTTCCTGGGGCACCTATTCCGGGTATCGGAGTTTCGGCGGGACCACCTGCACCTCTGGCGTGCAGCCCCGGACGGATGGATGCGACACGCGTGACGGAGCAGCCGACCTCCTTCGAACGCCCCCAACCGGGCGTCGACCCCGCGGACCCCCGCGGGGCGCTCTTGCACACCTCGACACCGGCGCGTGCGCCCGGTGCGGGCGCCTTACCGGTACAGGGCCGCTGCGGCGGCGACGTCACCGCTCCGCTCACGACGGCGCACACCACGCCGGGCACGTCGGAGCCGGGCACCTCCACGCCGTTCGGCAAGGGCAAGGACACCGTGAGCGACCCCGCCTCCGAGCACTCCCAGCCGGGTACCGAGCAGACCGCCGAGCGCGACACCTCTCGGCCGCGGCCCGCCCCCGAGGGCATCCCGGTCCAGCCGGCCGACGAACAGGACCGGCCCGTGCCCGGCCCCGACGGGCACGAGCGCCGCAGCGGCCAGAGCCTGCCGCCCGGCCGGCCCACGCCGATGCGGCGGGACGGCGACCGGCTGCGCTTCGTGGGTGCCGCCACCCGGCGGATCGCCCGCGGCATCGATCTCGACGAGATCGTGATGGGGCTGTGCCGGGCCACCGTTCCCACGTTCTCCGACGCGATCCTGGTCTATCTGCGCGACCCGCTGCCCGTCGGCGACGAGCGGCCCACCGGCCCGCTGGTGCTGCGGCTGCGCCGCACCGACCGGATACCGGCCGAGCGCGACACGGAGAACGGCTTCCTGCCGGCCGCGCAGCCCGAGCCGAACGAGCTGGACACGGTCGGCGCCGAGCTGTGCGAGGTACGGCCCGGCAGCGCGCTCGCCGAGGTCCTGCGGGGCGTGCGCCCGGTTTTCACCGATGCTCCCGCGGCCCGCGCCGCGCTGCCCGAGCTGCTCGGTGAAGGCGGCGAATTCGCCGTACCGGACGGACAGCGGGCGATCCTCGCCCCGCTGCGCGGCCGGCGCCGGGTCATCGGTGCGGCGCTGTTCCTGCGCCGTCCCGAACGCATCGCCTTCGAGCCGGACGACCTGCTGGTGGCCGCCCAGCTCGCCACGCACAGCGCCCTGGGCATCGACAAGGCCGTGCTGTACGGCCGCGAGGCCTACATCGCGGACGAGTTGCAGCGCACCATGCTGCCCGAGACACTGCCCCGCCCCACCGGCGTGCGGCTCGCCTCGCGTTACCTGCCGGCCGCGGAGACCGCCCGCGTCGGCGGCGACTGGTACGACGCCATCCCGCTGCCCGGCAGCCGGGTCGCCCTGGTCGTCGGCGACGTGATGGGCCACTCCATGACGTCGGCCGCCATCATGGGCCAGCTGCGCACCACCGCCCAGACCCTCGCCGGTCTCGACCTGCCGCCGCAGGAGGTCCTGCACCACCTCGACGAACAGGCCCAGCGCCTCGGCGTGGACCGCATGGCGACCTGCCTCTACGCGGTGTACGACCCGGTATCGCACCGCATCACCATCGCCAACGCCGGTCACCCGCCGCCCGTCCTGCTCCACCTGGGCGGCCGTGCCGAGGTGCTGCGCGTCCCGGCCGGTGCCCCCATCGGCGTCGGCGGCGTCGACTTCGAGGCCGTGGAGCTGGACGCGCCCGCCGGCGCCACCCTGCTGCTGTACACCGACGGCCTGGTCGAGTCCCGGCTGCGGGACGTGTGGACCGGCATCGAGCAGCTGCGGGAGAAGCTCGCCGCGACCGCGCAGCTCACCGGACCGGACCATCCGCCGCCCCTGGAAGCGCTGTGCGACGAGGTGCTCGACATGCTCGGACCGGGCGACCGGGACGACGACATCGCGCTGCTCGCCGCCCGCTTCGACGGCATCGCGCCCAGCGATGTGGCGTACTGGTTCCTGGAGCCGGAGGACGCCGCTCCCGGCCGGGCCCGCCGCCTGGCCCGGCGCGCGCTGCAGCGCTGGGGCCTTGAGGAGCTCAGCGACTCGGTCGAGCTGCTGGTCAGCGAGGTCGTGACGAACGCCGTGCGGTACGCGTCCCGGCCGGTCACGCTCCGGTTGCTGCGCACGGACGTCCTGCGCTGCGAGGTGGGCGACGACGTCCCGCAGTTGCCGCGCCTGCGGCAGGCCCGCGCCACGGACGAGGGCGGACGCGGGCTGTACCTGGTGAACCGGCTGGCCCGGCGCTGGGGCGCGACCCGGCTCAGCACCGGCAAGGTCGTGTGGTTCGAGCTCAACCGCAACTGAACGCAACGACGGAACGGGCCGGCCCCCGCACCGCGGGGATTGGCCCGTCGTCGTCACTCGTCACGCCGCGAAGCCCCGCAGGGCACCGGCCCGCAGCTCAGGACTGCTGTCGGGCCAGGCGTTCCGCGGCTCGCTTCCGGGACGGCTGGAGCGGGTCGGCACCGGAGCCGGCCCCCGCACCGGGAGTCCAGTCCCAGTGGCGGATCTTCTCCGCCGTCTGCGCCAGCCGGCTGTCACCGGGTGCGGCGTCGATGTAGAACAACGCCTCGTCCGGCCGCTTGTCGTCACCGCCCCACCGGACCACCCCGTCACATTCGGCGAGGATGTCCCGGATCACCGCCTCCTGCTGCGGGAAGAACCCGCCCCGGATCCCGGAGGGGTAGGAGCCGGGCCGGATCTGCACCGCTGTGCCGGAGGCCTGGTTCGACTCGGCCAGGCCCTTGCGCACCTTCGAGGGATGACGCCAGCCGGTGAGATCGCCACGGCGGAGTTCGTCGATCTCGTAGTGGAAGCGGCGGATCACATGGACGAGGACGGTTTCGACATCGCCCATGCGCACCTGAACGCCCTCGACGGGAGTGCCGGGGACGGGTCTGGTGTAGATGTGCCCGCGGTCGTCCGCGGTCCTCTCCATCTCCCATCCGTTCGTCGACGGGACACCGGTCAGGACGCGCTTGTTGCGTTCCTGTGCCTTGCGTACCGCCTCCCGGACCTTGTCCGGATCCGGGCCCTTGGCCGCGGCATGGGCGGGTGAGGAGAGCAGCGAGGAGCCGAGGGCCGCGCCCGCGGCGATGAAGGCGGCACGCCGCAGCGCACTTCGGCGGGACAGGTCGGTTGTCACGTGTCGGTGTCCTTCTTGTGGTGGGCGATGGCGAGTCCGGTCAGGACGAGGGAGCAGACCCCGAGTACGGCGACTGCCGGGTTGAGGTACGACGGGATGACAGCCTCGACGACACGCCCGTCGCCGGTCCGGCAGCCGAAGTGCAGTGGGACGAAGCTCGGGTCGTAGCCACTGAGCTTGTCTCCGACTGACTCGTTGCACGCCTGGGACCGGCCGTAGTCGTCGAGGAAGAACAGATGGAGCAGTCCCCACGTGTACATGGCGATCGTGGCGTCCCAGGCCAGCAGGGCCGCCGACCGGGCGGTGAACGTCTCCTTCTTCCGCCCGGCCCGTACCAGGCGCTTGATCCCCTGGACGGTGAGGCACAGCACCGTGATGACTCCGGCCAGGAGCAGCACGAGCAACAGCGCACCGTCATGGGCGGTGTAGGGCTCGTCTCCTGACATGTGCCGCTCCCTGCTAGTAGTTGCGGGAGATGGAGTTGTACTTCTCCATCACGTAGTACAGCCCCATCCGCTTCTTCGCCTCCGTCATCGCGGGCTCGCCGGGGCCCTGGTACCGGCGGAGGACCTCGTAGATCTCGGCGTCGGTGTAGCCGAGGGTCGGCTTGCGCAGGGCCGGGGAGTCGTCGTCGCCGCCGGGCTTCCCGTCGATGTCCCACAGGTGGATGATGGCGACGCTGGTGAGGGCGTACGTCTCGCTGTCGTAGGCCTGCTTCCAGGCGTTGTACTTGTCCTGGTCCTTCGACACGTCCCGGCGCGGTTGTTCCGAGGAGTATCCCTTGTCGAGGGCGTGGTTCCAGGCACCGATCAGGGTGGCGGCCCGCTGCTTGGCGATGCCCGTGGACGTCTCACGGATGTACTTGCCGGTCGTGTTGAAGGCGGTGATGACCGCGAGCCATGCTGCCTCGTCCGACGGGGTGATGTGCCGCATCTCCCAGTAGGCGGACGTCTGGATGAGCGCCTTGCGCATGTTGTATCTGCGGGACAGGTCGGTGATCAGCTCGTCGTGCGCGGTGACGGTCCGTTCGAAGCACTTCCAGTGCTGCCAGCTGCGGGTGCCGCCGTCGAGGGGGAAGCCGAGCGATTCCATGTACTTGCCGACGTCCGTCTGCATGGCCTCGGTGACGTCGGGGTGCAGCAGGGTGTCCTGCTTGACGCCTCGCGGCGGGTTGAACGACCCCTGACCGGTGTCCCGCCCGGAGGCGATGTTGACATCGATGTTGATCGATCCGCTTCCGGAGCCGACCGTCTTGGTGACGATCTGGTCGTAGGCCCAGTTCTCGGGGAGCGGATAGCCGAAGTTCCCCGAGAAGCCGGAGGACATGTCGGACACGAAGGACGCGGAGGCGTGGCCCGCCTCCGACACCCGGGTGCACACGTTGCGAGGACCGTAGACGCCGACGCTGTAGCGGTTGCCGTCGTCGCGGATCGCGTCCTCGATGCCCTTGAAGTGGGGCAGGACGCTGTCGGTGATCTCGTAGTCGTAGGCGTCGAAGTCGACGGCGAAGAATATCCTCGCTCCCGGCTTGAATCCGTGGTCGAGCGCCGCGTTGATCGCGGCCTGTCCCGCCGCACGCCCCAGGGGATAGCTGAAGTCCTCCGCGCCCCGCCCGAAGGTCTGGTAGATCGGGAAACAGCGCAGCCCCTGGTCGGCCAGGGTCTGGAGCTCGCCGGTCTGGATCTCCTTCTCGGGGACCTTGCCGCCGCCGGGGATCGGGTTGGTCAGGTAGCGCCCGACGACGGTGATGCCTTCCGCCTTGAGCGCCTTGGCCCGGTCGGGAGTGATGCGGGTGACGCCGTCGCTGGCCGTGCCCTTGCGGGTCTGGTCTCCGTAGGAGACGAGGAGGGAGGCCCAGGTGGGGAAGTCGCCCTTCCCCGTCACGGGCAGCTTGACGAACGACTGGAACGCGCGGACCGCGTCGCTGTGGGCGGCGGTGAAGGTGCCGCCGAAGGAGACGGGCCGGTGGTTGAGCAGCATGCCGGCGGTGAACAACTGCACCCAGGTACTGGACGAGCCCACCGACACGGTGTGTTCCTTGAGACCGGCCTGGGTGCCGGGGCCGAAGACGCCGTTGGCGACGCCGTCGGCCATCCCGATGGTGTACTGGACCGCGTAGAGCATCGCCTGGGCGACGGTACGGGAGTGGTGCCCGTCGCAGGGGATGATGAAGAAGTCCTTGCGGTTGACGAACTCCCCGTTCATCCACTGCTGGACGGCACGGATCTGGCTGGAGCCGTTGTTGACGGTGACGTACGGGTCCATGTTCAGAAGGCCCTTGAACACCTTCGGGACGATGTCACTGCCGGGGTAGGCGAAGTCGACGCCCATGTCCGTCTTGAGCTTGGCCGTCGAGTCCTGGACACGCTTGTTGAAGGTGCCGTCGATCTCGCCGCCGTCGTATCCCTTGCAGTACAGGCCGGACTGGATGACCCGGACGAGGTTCTTCGGAGCGGTCGTGCCGGCGCCGATCCGCGGGTACTTCGTCTGGAGCGTGGAGAGCGTGGTGGGGCCGAAGCTGTCCGACAGGCCGGTGATCCCCAGCTCGTACTGGAGTGCCCGAGTGAGGGCGTACATGACGGTCCAGCTCGTCTCTCCGTTCTCGACGAGCCTCGAAATGCCCAGCTTGGCACCGTTGTCGTAGGTTCCGTTGATGAACTGCTGGGCTCTGCGCACCATCTCGTCGGCCATGGGCGTGGCTCTCCTTCAAAGGGTCGTGTCCGAGTACGGGCGTGAGAGCACCCTGGTCCGGCGCGGGACAGGGCAGGAGAAGGTGACGGGGTCACCTCGGCATGAGGTGACGCGGTTTCAGGAACGCGGCGTGAGGGCGCACATGTGGGGGGAACGCGCGCATGACTGACGGCACCGCGACATCAGAAAGCCTCCCCCGTTTCGACGGCGCGGGTCAGAGCGCCGGCGTGGCGATCACCATAGCCACAGCGCGAACACCCGGAGCAAGCCTTTACAGCGGGGACATGAGAGGCGATGGCCAGAACGCGACCCGTACGTACGCATGATTCCGGAACGAGTGGCTGATTCACCTCGTCCAAGCCACACACGCGAAGAAGCCGTGATGCGGAATGACAGGAAGAGCGACCGAGCATCCCCCTGACTTGTCCGAAAATATCGCTCCGCGAGCATCTTCTTTCGCATCCCGCCCAGGCAGCCCGCTCTGGACGGCTCCATGGGCGAGAACAAGCCAACCCTGCCGCTGACTCGCTTCACCTCACCCCCTCTCGCGCACCGGAGGCGCACAGATCATCCCCCTCGCGGGCACAGTGGCCATCGCCCCCGAGGGGCGCCTTTCCCTCAGGCGCTATCGAGCCAGATCCCGGCTCACGCCTGTCGCTCTCCGCCATGGTGCGCATACGGTGATCACCGCCCTCGGCAGGTATGGACCGCTTTGTGTTCCGGGCGGTCGCCTTCGCACCCCGGCGCGTCGCGATGTCCGCGACTCGCGCTCACTGGATTCCGCGCGGTCTGCCGAACCACACCACCCGTTGAGCCCCCTGGCCATCGGCCAGGCCCGCCCCGAAAGGAAGCGCTTTCTATGCGTAACCTCGTACGTACCCTCGCCGTCGGCGCATCGCTCGTCGCCTCCGTCCTTGCCGCCCCGCAGGCCATCGCGCAGGACGGTGCCCCGACGGGGCCGAGAATCGCGGACACCAGCGTTCGGCTCTCACCCGCCGGCGCCCAGGACGCGCGGACCCGCGCCATCGCCGAGGCGGCCCCCGCCGCCGTCACCGCGTCGGCGACGCTCTGCGGCAGCGGCTACGAGCTCGAGACCGCGGAGCA
This sequence comes from Streptomyces africanus, assembly GCF_002150735.1. Lineage (GTDB taxonomy): Bacteria > Actinomycetota > Actinomycetes > Streptomycetales > Streptomycetaceae > Streptomyces > Streptomyces africanus. The sequence goes on along the minus strand of NZ_MUKA01000234.1, from coordinate 15,851 downwards.
GCTTCCCGACGCCAGGCGCTATGGCACCCTCTTCACGTACGTCAAGTCCTCCGTGGGCAACTTCGGGGTCTGCGCCGTGTTCGACAACAACACGAGCAGTGCCAAGCACATGAAGCTGAAGCTGTGCCCCAACAAGACGGGGGCGACGTGCAAGGTCGACGAAGGGACCTACAGCCAGTACGCGGGCCCGGTGAAGTACGAGAGCAGCAACAGCCTGTACGTCATGTGCTCCCAGGTCACGGCGATCATGTGGGACGCCAACGGGAAGCCGATCATCGACAGGGTCAAGTCGGCCACGCTCTGCGACTGAGGCGGGGCGCACCAGGTCGCACCGCCGCGCGAGGGGCGCCCGGTGTTCGCCGGGCGCCCCTCGCCGTGCCTCCTGCTATTGGTCCTGTCCGTTGCCCGGCTTGATCGGGTCGAACGGGTCACCCCCGCCGTCGTTCGGCGGTGTCGTCCCCGGGGACGTCGGCGGAGTGATGGTGGGCGGTGCCGTCGACGGACTAGGCGGCGGCGAACTGCTCGGTTCCTCCGTCGTCGGCGGCGGTGACGACGACGACGGCTCCTCGGTCGTCGGCTCCTGCGAGGGTTCCTGGGTCGGCTCCCGCGTGGGTGTCGGCGTCCACGTCGGCTGGACTGCCGCGCCCTGCTGGGTCTCCAGGTCGAACTTGCTGGTACCGCCCATCACGCCGAAGGTGTACTCCGCCCAGATCAGCGCGGGGAAGTCGCCGCCGTTGATCCGGTCCTTGCCGGCGGCCTTGTACATCGGGACCTGGGCGTGGGTCTTGGCGTCCTCGCCGAACAGGCCGACGGAGGTGACCAGGTTCGGCGTGTAGCCGGTGAACCAGGCCGACTTGTTGTTGTCGGACGTACCCGTCTTGCCCGCGACCTGCTGGCCGTCGCGCTCGGGGTTGTTCCGCACGGACCGCTGCGCCGTACCGTCGTCGACCACGCCGGTCAGCACCGAGGTCACCGAGTCGGCGGCCCCGCGGCTGACGGCCTGGCCGCCGACCGGGTCGGGCATGGTGACCGTCCTGTTCAGGTGCTCCGCCGACTTCACGAGGGCCGGGGTGACCTTCTTGCCGTGGTTGGCGAGGGTCGCGTAGACACCCGCCATCTGCAGGGGGCTCGCGCCCATGCTGCCCAGGGTCTGGGCGGGCACGGCCTCCATGTTCTTGGTGTCCATGCCGAGTTTGCCGGCGACGTCGACGACGTTGGTCATGCCGACGTCGACGCCCATCTGCGCGAAGACGGAGTTGACGGACCTGTTCATCGCCGTCTGGACGGTGATCTTCCCGTAGTTCTCGTCGTCCTCGTTCTCGGGGGCGAAGCCGACCTTGGTGCCGTCGTCCACGACCTGGCGCTTGCTCGTGCCGTCGTAGATCGTGTTCGCGGTGATCGGCTTGCCGTCCTGCGTCTGGGCCTGCTCCTCCAGGGCCGCGGCGAGGATGACCGGCTTGAAGGTGGAGGCGGGTTGGTAGTCGGCGCGGGTGGCGTTGTTCATGTAGTGCTTGAAGTAGTCCACGCCGCCGTACATCGCGACCACGGCGCCCGTCTTCGGATTCACGGACGCGGCACCGGCCTGGACGTCCCCGTCGACCTTGCGCTTCTCGGGGTCGAGCTTGCTGGTCAGCTGCTGCTTGACGGACTTCTCCAGCGCTGCCTGCTTCTTCTTGTCGATGTTGAGCGTGACGGTCCAGCCGCCGGCGCTGACCATCGCCTCGGCTTCCTTGGCGTTGCTCGCGGTGCCCTCGGCGACGAGCCGCTTCTCCAGTGCCGCGTTGGCCGCGTTGACCAAGTAGCCCTTCTGGCCCTCCATGCCGGGAGCGGGCCTGGGGTCCTCCGGCACCGGGAACTTCATGCCGGCGCGCTCGGACTGGCTCAGCCAGCCCTCGTCGACCATGTTGTCCAGGACGTAGTTCCAGCGGGCCTTCACCAGCTTCTTACCCGCCGGGGAGGCGACCGCCCAGTCGTACTGGCTCGGGGCCTGGAGCAGCGCGGCGAGGTAGGCGCCCTGCGCGACCGTGAGCTTCTCGGCGTCGGTGCCGTAGTAGGCCTGCGCGGCGGCCTGGATGCCGTAGGCGTTGCGGCCGTAGTAGCTGGTGTTGATGTAGCCGGCGAGGATGTAGTCCTTGGACTTCTCCCGGTCCAGCTTCAGGGAGATGACCAGTTCCTTCAGCTTGCGGGAGACGGTCTGTTCCTGCGTCAGGTAGTAGTTCTTGACGTACTGCTGGGTGATCGTCGAACCGCCCTGCGCTCCCCTGCCCGAGAGCGTGTTGAACAGGCCGCGGGCGGTGCCCTTGAGGTCGACGCCGGCGTCCTTGTAGAAGGTCTTGTTCTCGGCCGCGACGAACGTGAGCCGCACGCCCTTGGGGACCCTGGCCAGATCGACGACCTCGCGGTTGACCTTGCCGTCGCGGGCCATGATCGCGCCGTCGCTGTACTTGTAGATGTTGCTCTGCCGCTTGGCGTCGGCGTTGCCCTCGGGGATGCCGATCATCATGTACAGCACGATGAAGGCGCCCATGCCGAGCAGGCACAGGCCGAAGAAGGTGCCGAGGATCTTCTTCCAGGTGAAGAGCCTGCGTATGCCGCTCTTCCCGGCCGCGGCCGACGAACGGCGGCGCTTGGGTGCCGCCCGGCGCCCACCGCGCTGTCTGGCGCGTCTTTCTTCCGCTCGTCCCATGGATCCGATCCGCTCCGCTTCGTTCATGTGTGCTCACGCGTCACACAGGTTCGCCGCTCAGGTCAGCTCAGAAAGCTAACACCGGGAGATAAGAGAGAGGGCTGCCGATCCGGCCCTTTACGGACGTGACAATCAGCACCCATCCCAACGGAACCGACGTTCGAGACACGCGTAGGGTTGCCAGGACCGGGAAAAGTGATATCACTTGGATAGATGGAAGCTATGCAGGAGTGGCTTCCCAGAAGGAACGGGGGATCATCCATGTCCACACACCAACCGCAGGTCACCGCCGACGTACCCGAGATGCCGGCGCCCCGCGTGCGGGAGTTCGCCGCGCACAGCATCGGCGGCGGACTCGCCCTGCTGCTCGGCCTGGTCGGGCTGCTGGCCGGCGCCGGGCTGATCGCGGCCGCCACGTCGGTCGACGGGGGCGGGGCCAAGGCCGCCCTGATCATCGGCGGCATCCTGGTCGCGCTCGCGGCGTTCCTGGCCATGTGCGGGCTGAACATGGTGGCGCCCGGCCAGGCCCGGGTCGTCCAGCTCTTCGGCCGCTACCGCGGGACGATCCGGCAGGACGGCCTGCGCTGGGTGAACCCGCTCACCTCGCGCACCAAGATCTCGACGCGCGTGCGCAACCACGAGACGGCCGTCCTGAAGGTCAACGACGCCTATGGCAACCCGATCGAGCTCGCCGCGGTCGTGGTGTGGCGGGTCGAGGACACCGCCCAGGCCATCTTCGAGGTGGACGACTACGTCGAGTTCGTCTCCACGCAGACCGAGGCGGCCGTGCGGCACATCGCCATCGAGTACCCCTACGACGCCCATGAGGAGGACGGCCTCTCGCTGCGCGGCAACGCCGAGGAGATCACCGAGAAGCTCGCCGTCGAACTGCACGCGCGCGTGGAGGCGGCCGGGGTGCAGATCATCGAGTCGCGCTTCACCCACCTCGCCTACGCCCCCGAGATCGCCTCGGCGATGCTCCAGCGGCAACAGGCGGGGGCGGTCGTCGCGGCCCGGCGGCAGATCGTCGACGGGGCGGTGGGCATGGTCGAGGCCGCGATCGCCCGGATCACCGAGCGGGACATCGTGGAGCTGGACTCCGAGCGGAAGGCGGCGATGGTCTCCAACCTGATGGTGGTGCTGTGCGGGGACCGCGCGGCGCAGCCGGTCCTCAACACCGGGTCGCTGTACCAGTGACGGAGCCGTCCGAAGGTCCGGGTTCCCGGCGCCGACCGCAGCAGCAGCGCAAGCAGGTGCTGCTGCGGCTGGACCCGGCGGTGTACGAGGCGCTGGCGCGGTGGGCCGGGGACGAACTGCGGTCGGCCAACGCGCAGATCGAGTTCCTGTTGCGCAAGGCGCTGGCCGAGGCGGGGCGGCTGCCGCGGGATGCCGGGCCGATGCCCCGGCGTGGCAGACCCCCCGGGGGCTCCGCCCCCGGACCCCCGTCGGCCTGAACGGCCTCGTCCTCAAGCGCCGGACGGGCTGGGCGTTGCGCAACTGTGACAACCAAGCCCGACCTGCGTCTCCATACCGCCCGCCATGAGCTGCACACTCCGCGTATACATGCGGCGTATACACGGTGTGTAGAGTGCTCGGCATGTCCATCGGTCACACTCTCCTGGGGCTCCTGGAGTCCGGCCCGCGCCACGGTTACGACCTGAAGCGGGCCTTCGACGAGAAGTTCGGTCACGACCGGCCGCTCCACTACGGCCAGGTCTATTCGACGATGTCCCGGCTGCTGAAGCACGGGCTCGTCGAGGTCGACGGCATCGAGGCCGGCGGCGGGCCCGAGCGCAAGCGGTACGCGATCACCGAGGCCGGCATCACCGACGTCGGGCGGTGGCTCGCGACGCCGGAGAAGCCGGAGCCGTACCTCCAGTCGACCCTCTACACCAAGGTCGTCCTCGCGCTGCTCACCCACCGCGACGCCGGCGACATCCTGGACACGCAGCGCTCGGAGCACCTGCGCAGCATGCGGATCCTCACCGACCGCAAGCGCAAGGGCGATCTGGCCGACCAGCTGATCTGCGACCACGCCCTGTTCCACCTGGAGGCGGACCTGCGCTGGCTGGAACTGACCGCGGCGCGTCTGGACAAGCTCCGTGAGGCGGTGACCCGGTGACCATTCCCGCTGGTTCGCTGCTCACCGCCCAGGACCTGCGCAAGGCGTACGGGCCGACCACCGCGCTCGACGGTGCCGAGTTCTCCATCCATCCGGGCGAGGTCGTCGCCGTGATGGGTCCCTCCGGGTCGGGCAAGTCGACGCTGCTGCACTGCCTCGCCGGGATCGTGATGCCCGACTCGGGCTCGATCACGTACAACGGGCGTGAGGTGACGGCGATGAGCGACGCCGAGCGCAGTGCGCTCAGGCGCTCGGAGTTCGGGTTCGTGTTCCAGTTCGGCCAGCTCGTGCCGGAACTCACCTGCGTGGAGAACGTGGCGCTCCCGCTGCGTCTGAGCGGGTCGTCCCGCAAGGAGGCCGAGCGGACGGCGCTGGCGTGGATGGAGCGGCTGGAGGTCGACGAGCTGCGCAAGAAGCGGCCGGGCGAGGTGTCCGGCGGTCAGGGGCAGCGGGTCGCCGTCGCCCGCGCGCTGGTGACGAACCCGCGTGTGGTGTTCGCCGACGAGCCGACCGGCGCGCTCGACTCCTTCAACGGCGAGCGCGTGATGGAACTGCTCACGGACGCCGCCCGGTCCGCCAACACGGCCGTGGTGCTCGTGACGCACGAGGCCCGGGTGGCCGCGTACTCCGACCGCGAGATCGTCGTACGCGACGGCAGGTCCCGGGACATGGAGCGCGTCGTATGAGCGCTGCGCAGTGGGGGCGGGATCTTTCCATGGGGGTCCGGTTCGCCTTCGCGGGCGGACGCGAGGGGTGGATCCGGGCGCTGCTGACGGCCGTCGGCGTCGGGCTCGGCGTGGCGCTGCTGCTGCTCACCACCGCCCTCCCGGGCGCGCTGGCGGAACGGGACCGGCGCGAGGAGGCGCGCAGCGACCACACCTTCAGCCAGCAGGAGATACCGAAGGCCGCCAACACCCTGGTCATCCTGGACACGGACACCACGTTCCGCGACCAGGACGTACGCGGACGCATGCTGGAGGCGGAGGGCCCGCGGGCTCCGCTGCCCCCGGGGGTCGCGAAGTTCCCGGCGGCGGGCGAGATGGTCGTCTCCCCCGCGCTGAAGGAGCTGCTCGCCTCCGACAGCGGGAAACTGCTGCGGGAGCGCCTGCCCTACCGGATCACGGGCACCATCGGCGAGCAGGGACTCGTCGGCTCCCGTGAACTCGCCTTCTTCGCGGGTGGCGAGGGGCTCGCGAAGCAGCTGGAGGGCCCCGCGAGCGGCGCGCGGATCAACAGCTTCGGCAACGACGATCTCGGGTCCTCCGATCCCTGGGACCCGGTGCTGCTCCTGCTGGTCCTGGTCGTCTTCGTGGTGCTGCTGATGCCGGTCGCCGTGTTCATCGCCGCGGCCGTGCGGTTCGGCGGCGAGCGGCGCGACCGCAGGCTCGCGGCCCTGCGGCTGGTCGGCTCCGACAGCGCGATGACCCGGCGGATCGCCGCCGGCGAGGCGCTCGCCGGGTCCGTGCTGGGGCTCGTCCTCGGCACCGTGTTCTTCCTGCTGGGACGCCAACTGGCGGCCTCCTTCGAGGTGTTCCACGTCAGCGTGTTCCCGAGCTATCTGAATCCCTCTCCCCTGCTGGCCGCCCTGGTCGCGGTGGCGGTCCCGACGGCCGCGGTGCTGGTGACGCTCCTCGCGCTGCGCGGGGTGGTCATCGAGCCGCTCGGTGTGGTGCGTACGGCCAAGCCCGCGCGGCGCCGGCTGTGGTGGCGGCTGCTGCTGCCGCTGGGCGGGCTCGCGATGCTCGTCCCGATGGTCGGGCAGGGCAGCGACGAGGGGACCTTCAACCAGTACCTCGTCGTGGGCGGAGTGATGCTCCTGCTCGTCGGCGTCACGGCCCTGCTGCCCTGGATCGTGGAGAGGGTCGTCGCCCGGCTCGGCTCCGGCGGGATCGCCTGGCAACTTGCCGTCCGAAGGCTCCAGTTGACCAGTGGTGCGGCGGCCCGCATGGTCAACGGCATCGCGGTGGCGGTGGCCGGGGCGATCGCGCTGCAGATGCTGTTCGCCGGGGTGGAGGGCAACTACACCGCCGCGTCGCAGTACGACGTCTCCCGGGCCCAGATGAGCGTGGACGTACCGGAAAGCACAGACATCGCGTCCACGGCCAGGGCGTACCGCGACACCGAGGGCGTGCGCAAGGTCACCGTCCTGTCTGACGTCCATCTCGGCGACCGGCGCGTCGAGGCGGACTCCTACGTCCAGCTCACCGTGGGCGACTGCGCGGCGCTGCGCGAGGTGGCCACGCTCCACTCCTGCCGCGACGGTGACGTCTTCGCGGTCAGGGGCTCCGAATACGAGAGCGAGAGCGACCACCTGACCGAGCCCGGCACGACCTTGTGGACCGACGGCGACCGCCTGGTCTCCTGGAGCGTGCCGAAGGACATCCGGCAGGCCCAGCCCCGCGAGGACCCCACCGGGTACGAACGCGGCGGCATCCTGCTCACCCCCGGCGCGCTCCCCGAGAAGCTCGCGGCGGCCACCTCCGCAAGCCTCTTCCTGAGCGTGGACCGCTCGGTGCCGGACGCGTACGAGTACGTGCGCAACACGGCCGCGCGGCTCAACCCGACGGCGCAGCCGATGACCTGGAACAGCACCGAGAGCAACGAACGCTACGCCACCATCCGCACCGGCCTGTCCGTCGGCGCCGCGTGTGTACTGGCGCTGATCGGCGCGAGCCTGCTGGTCTCGCAGCTGGAGCAGTTGCGCGAACGGCGCAAGCTGCTGTCGTCCCTGGTCGCCTTCGGCACCCGGCGCCGCACCCTCAGCCTGTCGGTGCTGTGGCAGACGGCCATCCCGATCGGGCTCGGCCTGCTGCTCGCCGCGACGGTGGGCGTGGCCCTGGGCGCGGTCCTGCTGCGGATGACCAACACCGCGATCCGGGTGGACTGGCCGAGCGTGCTGTCGATGACCGGCATCGGCGCGGGCGTCGTCCTCGTGGTGACGCTGCTGAGCCTGCCGCCGCTGCTGAAGATGATGCGGCCGGACGGGCTGCGGACCGAGTAGGACCGAGCAGGACCGAGTACGACCCAGCAGCCGCCCGCACCGTCCGTCAGGCGTCCTGGTCCAGCACCCGTACGGGCAGGGGCCGGAGCGCCTGCCGCAGGGCGGCCGCCAGTTCCTCGTACTCGGCGCCGCGCGCGGCCCCCGCCCGCATCGCCAGAGCGACCCTGCGGGTGGGGGCCGGGTCGGTGAAGTACCCGGTGAGGAGCTGGCTGCTGCGGGAGATCTCGACCTTCAGTGCGGTGCGCGGCAGCAGCGTGACGCCGAGCCCGCCCGCGACGAGCTGCACCAGTGTGGACAGCCCGGCGGCGGTCGTGGTCACCGGCGCGTCCTCGCGGCCGGCCTCCCGGCAGATGTCGAGGGCCTGGTCGCGCAGGCAGTGTCCCTCGTCCAGCAGCAGCAGGTTCAGCTCGCGCAGCGCCTCGCGCGGGATGCCCTCGCGTCCGCCGAGCGGGTGGTCGAGCGGGGTGACGAGCACGAAGTCCTCGTCGAACAGCGGCAGTTCGGCGACGCCCGGCACGCCCAGCGGTACGGCGAGCAGCAGCAGGTCGAGCCGCCCGCTGGTGAGGCCGTCGAGCAGGCTGGCGGTCTGCTCCTCGTGCACCTGGAGGTCGAGGTGCGGATACCGTTCGTGGACGAGCCGCAGGACGGTGGGCAGCAGATACGGCGCCACGGTCGGGATGACCCCCAGCCGCAGCACGCCCGTGAACGGGGCCCGGACCGCCTCGGCCTCCTCCATGAGCGCGCCCACCTCGGCCAGCACCGCCTTGGCCCGTACGGCGATCCGCTCGCCCTCGGGTGAGAGCAGCACCTTGCGCGTCGTACGCTCGAGGAGCGTCACTCCGAGTGTCTCCTCAAGCGCCGAGACGGAGCCCGAGAGGGCGGGCTGGCTCATGCCGATGGCCCCTGCGGCGTCCCGGAAGTGCAGGTGCTCGGCGACGGCTGCGAAGGCCCGCAGCTGGGCGAGGCTGGGCTGCCTGCGCTTATTACCCACAGTCACTAATAACTACCTCCGATCAACCCGACCGAGTGTAGCTATTTCCGTAATCAATCGGCCCTGTGCCAACATCAATAACGTCCAACCCATGGGAAACACCCGCAATCCGGGTGTTTCTTCGCTGCAAGGAGAGCGTGTGCTCACTGTCGGTGACAAGTTCCCCGAGTTCGATCTGACCGCCTGCGTCTCGCTGGAGAAGGGCAAGGAGTTCCAGCAGATCAACCACAAGACCTACGAGGGTCAGTGGAAGGTCATCTTCGCGTGGCCCAAGGACTTCACCTTCGTGTGCCCGACCGAGATCGCCGCCTTCGGCAAGCTGAACGACGAGTTCGCCGACCGCGACGCCCAGGTCCTCGGCTTCTCCGGCGACTCCGAGTTCGTCCACCACGCCTGGCGCAAGGACCACGACGACCTGCGTGACCTGCCGTTCCCGATGATGGCCGACTCCAAGCATGAGCTGATGCGCGACCTGGGCATCGAGGGCGAGGACGGCTTCGCCAAGCGCGCGGTGTTCATCGTGGACCAGAACAACGAGATCCAGTTCTCGATGGTGACTGCGGGTTCGGTCGGCCGTAACCCGAAGGAGGTCCTGCGGGTCCTGGACGCCCTCCAGACGGACGAGCTGTGCCCCTGCAACTGGTCGAAGGGCGACGAGACCCTCGACCCGGTCGCGCTGCTCGCCGGAGAGTGATCTGACATGTCTCTCGACGCACTCAAGTCCGCCATACCGGACTACGCCAAGGACCTGAAGCTCAACCTGGGCTCGGTCATCGGCAACTCGGACCTGCCGGCCCAGCAGCTGTGGGGCACGGTCCTCGCGACCGCGATCGCCTCGCGCTCCCCGATCGTGCTGCGCGAGCTGGAGCCGGAGGCGAAGGCCAACCTGTCGGCCGAGGCCTACACGGCGGCGAAGGCCGCCGCCGCGGTGATGGCGATGAACAACGTCTTCTACCGCACGCGGCACCTGCTGTCGGACCACGAGTACGGCAACCTGCGCGCGGGCCTGCGGATGAACGTCATCGGCAACCCGGGCGTCGACAAGGTCGACTTCGAGCTGTGGTCCTTCGCGGTCTCCGCCATCAACGGCTGCGGCATGTGCCTGGACTCCCACGAGCAGGTCCTGCGCAAGGCCGGCCTCGACCGCGAGGTCGTCCAGGAGGCGTTCAAGATCGCGTCCGTGATCCAGGCGGTCGGCGTGACGCTGGACGCCGAGGCGGTTCTGGCCGAGTAATCCCCGGCTGTACGCCCCGCATGGCAGGGCCCCGCCCACCTGACCGGTGGGCGGGGCCCTGTTGCCTTGCCAGGCAGGCTTCCCGTCAGGTCCGTGCTACTCCGACGGCACCTCGGAAGTGCCGGACTGATCCACCGCCCCCACCGCTGTCGCACCCTGCGGGCGGATGGAATGCCGCAACGCCGACTTCCTGGAGTACGCCCGCAGATACCCCGCGACCGTGTTCGTCACGGCGACCAACGGCACGGCCACCACCGCGCCCCCGATCCCGGCGACCATCCCCCCGCACGCCACGGACAGCACCACGGCCAGCGGATGCACCCGCACCGCCCGCCCCAGAATGAACGGCTGCAGGATGTGGCCCTCGATCTGCTGCACCGCCAGCACCACCACCAGCGTCATGACAGCCGTGAACACCCCCTGGGTGACCAGCGCCACGACCACCGCCAGCGCCCCGGACACCACCGCACCCACCAGCGGGATGAACGCGAACAGGAAGATGAACACCGCCAGCGGCACGGCCATCGGCACGTCGAGGAAGTAGATCCCCAGCCCGATGAAGATCGCGTCGATCAGCGCGACGATCACCGTGCCCCGCACATACGCCGTCAGCGTCCGCCACGCCGCCGGCCCGGCCCCGGCCACCCCCGGCCGCGCCGCCGCCGGCACCAGCTTCAGCGTCCACTCCCAGATCCGCTTGCCGTCGTAGAGCAGGAACAGCGTCGAGAAGACCGCCAGCAGAATCCCCGTCAGCGACTCGACGACGACCGTCACGCCCTCCAGGCCCGCCGAGGTGATCTGGTCGGTGTTCGCGCCGACCGCCTCCCGCAGATTCTTGGCGATCTCGTTGATCTGCTTGTCCGTGACGTGGAAGGGACTGTTCAGCAGCCAGTTCCGCAACTCGTCGATGCCGTCCTGGATCTGGCCGGAGAGGTCGTCGATGTTCTCCATGACCTGCCAGGTCACGAACCAGCCGATGAGCCCCATGACGACGAAGCCGAGGATCGCGGTCAGCGCCGTGGCCGGACCGCGCGGCACTCCGAGCCGCCGCAGCCGCGCCACGGTCGGCTGGAGGATCGCGGTGATGAGCAGTGCGCTCACGAACGCCAGCACCACCAGCTGGACGGCGCTGATGATCCGCATCAGCACCCACAGCGTGCCCGCGAGGACGAGCAGCCGCCAGCCGGCCTCCGCCGCCACCCGCACGCCCCACGGCACGGCCAGCGCGGGATCGGGCCGGGCGGGTACGTCGGGCGCGTAGTCCGGGGGCGGCGGCACGTATTCGTCGGACGAGGTCCCGGACTCGGTCTCGTCCCGCTCCCGTTCGGCCTCGGCGCGGCGTTCGTTCCACCGCTCGCTCATCTCGGTCAGTCCGGCACCGAGCCGGCCGAGCCACCCTGGCACTCGCGACATGATCCGTCCTTTTCCCCCGTCTCTCCGCACCACTCCCCCCTGGAGAGTCGTCCGTCAAGACCGTACATGGCGCGAGCCCCTCACCGTACGACGGTGAAGGGCTCGCGCTGAGGATGGCTGCGGCTCAGGGCCGCGGGCTCAGTACCAGTTGTTGGCCTGCCAGAACGACCAGGCGTCACACGGGCTGCCGTAGCGGTCGTTCATGTAGTTCAGGCCCCACTTGATCTGGGTGGCCGGGTTGGTCCGCCAGTCGGCACCGACGGACGACATCTTGGAACCGGGCAGCGCCTGGAACATGCCGTAGGCCCCGGAGGAAGGGTTGACCGCCTTGTAGTTCCAGTCGGACTCGTGGTCCACGATGTTGCTGAAGCACTGGAACTGACCCGCCGGCACAATCTGCCGTGCCATCGCCTGGATCTGCGCGATGGAGTAGGAGGACGCGACGGGGAAGTCGGAGATGTCCTTGGAGCGGCTGGCGGCCTCCTTGGCCTCCGCGCGCTCCTTGGCGGCCTTCTCGGCCGCGGCGGCCTTCTCGGCGGCTTCCTTCTTCTTGGCGATGGCCGTCTCGGCGGCAGCCTTGCGGGCGGCCTCCTCGGCGTCCTTCTTCGCGCTCGCGTCGGCGGCGATGGCCTGGGAGTCGGCCTGCTGCGTCAGCGACGCCGTCTGCACCTGGGCCTGCTGGCCCGCGGGAATGTCTGCGAGCAGCGTGGTGCCGCTGGCCGTCGCTTCGGCGTCGTTGTTCTGCGCGGTGCTGCCCGAGGCAACGCCGACGACGCTTCCGACAGCGGTGACCGCCGTGGCCGAGGCCACTGCGAATCCCCGGACCGAGATCCGGCTCACACGGTTTCCTTCCAGCATCGCCCGCTTCGGTGACCCTCGCGGACGCAATCGTGCCCCTGGCACTGGCCTCCCCAACTACGGGGTCACGGGAGGCGCGGGCCCGGTGGGCAACTCCCTCAGGGGAGTGCCGCGTGGTGCTCGGGCGGCATACGACATCGCTATGCAGTTGACGCTGTGCTTTTAGTGGTGCCGTACCGCTGGGGGTACAGGTGTGTCGTATGCGGGGCCTGACAGGAGTGAGACTCTGCCGCAACACGACGGGGCAAGGCAATTCCGAGTTGCGTGTGAAAGCTCACATCCCGTTTGACGCGGGAGATTCACAGAAAAGGCCACACATGAAGGCGCCGCCCGGCTAGGCTCTTCGCCTTTCCGGACGGCGCCAACTACTGCGTAACCGCCCCCGTTTGGGACAGGGCGGTCAGATGTGCCCGTCTTCGAGCATTTCGGTCACAAGAGCAGCGATCTGCGACCTCTCGGACCGGGTCAGGGTCACGTGCGCGAACAGCGGATGACCCTTCAGCTTCTCGACGACGGCGACGACTCCGTCGTACCGGCCGACCCGCAGATTGTCCCGCTGGGCCACGTCATGGGTGAGAACCACGCGTGAATTGGCTCCGATACGGGACAGAACGGTGAGAAGTACGTTCCGTTCCAGCGACTGTGCCTCGTCGACGATCACGAACGCGTCGTGCAGCGAGCGGCCGCGGATGTGGGTGAGCGGCAGCACCTCCAGCATCCCGCGGGCGGTGACCTCCTCGATGACCTCCCGGCTGGTGACCGCCGACAGTGTGTCGAACACCGCCTGCGCCCACGGGCTCATCTTCTCGGCCTCGGAGCCGGGCAGATAGCCGAGCTCCTGCCCGCCCACCGCGTACAGCGGACGGAAGACCATCACCTTCTGGTGCTGACGGCGCTCCAGCACCGCCTCCAGACCGGCGCACAGCGCCAGCGCCGACTTGCCGGTGCCGGCCCGGCCGCCCATCGACACGATCCCGACGTCCTGATCGAGCAACAGGTCCAGCGCGATCCGCTGCTCGGCGCTGCGGCCCTTGATGCCGAACGCCTCCCGGTCCCCGCGTACGACACGGACGTTGCCCTCGGCCGTGACCCGCCCGAGCGCCTTGCCGCGCTCCGACTGGATCGTCAGGCCCGTGTGCACCGGCAGGTCGGCGGCCTCGGGGACATACAGGTGCCCCTCCTCGAAGAGGATGTCCACCTGCTCGCCGGTCAGGGTCAGTTCGGACATTCCGGTCCAGCCGGAGGAGTCCGTGATGGCGAGCTCCGCGCGGTACTCCTCGGCGAGGAGCCCGACGGAGGACGCCTTGATCCTGAGCGGGAGGTCCTTGGACACGACGGTGACGTCGAACCCCTCGGCCTGGAGGTTGCGGGCGACCGCGAGGATGCGGGAGTCGTTGTCCCCCAGGCGGTAGCCGCTGGGCAGCACGCTGGGGTCCGAGTGATTGAGCTCGACACGGACGGTTCCGCCGAGGTCCCCGGTGGGGATGGGGGCATCGAGGCGGCCGTACCGCACCCGGTAGTCGTCGAGCAGACGCAGGGCCTGCCGGGCGAAGTAGCCGAGTTCGGGATGGTTCCGCTTGGCCTCCAGTTCCGTCACCACGACGATGGGAAGCACGACCTCGTGCTCGTCGAAGCGGCTCAGGGCGTTCGGGTCGGCCAGCAGGACGCTGGTGTCGAGAACATAGGTGCGCCGGTCGGGCTTGTGGCGCTTTGTGCTGGTCACCACGGAAGGACGTACCCCCTCGGATGAGGTCGGGGAGCGACGGAGTGGAGCTGGACCGGTCGTCGGCCGCCCTGCGCGGGCCGAGAACCGGCCCTCCGCCTCTTCCGTGCTGTGACCGCACGATCGGGCTGGTGCAAAGGGCCTCCCGGGCGGACGGCCCCGTGCCGTCCGCTGAGATCCGACACCCGGGGTTCGGGCGTCGACCTGACTGGCTTATGCCCTCGAACGGGCGTCGCCATGCCACGGCATATGACGGCGGGCCGGTGAATTCCGCGTTACAGGCTCTTTCGGAGGGGTACCGGGAAGGGTTGCGACGTGCGGTGACCGCGGTACCGGGAGGTCTGCGGGGCCCCGCGAAGTCCCACGCCCGGCGGCGTACGCCGGAGCGCGATTCAGCGGTCGTGGCCGCCGGTGGCCTGCGGTGAAGCGCGGGGCAGCCGCCGTGGCACCCGGTAGCAGGCCTTCGCGCGGGTCAGCCGCCGTAGCGCCGGTGGCGGGCGGCGTAGTCGCGCAGGGCGCGCAGGAAGTCGACCTTGCGGAAGGCCGGCCAGAACACGTCGCAGAAGTAGTACTCGGAGTGCGCGGTCTGCCAGAGCATGAATCCGGACAGGCGCTGCTCGCCGCTGGTACGGATCACCAGGTCGGGGTCCGGCTGGTCGCTCGTGTAGAGGTGACGCCCGATCATGTCGATGTCGACGGCCTCGGCGAGCTCCTCCATCGAGGTGCCCCGGTCCTGCGCGTCGAGCAGCATGGAGCGCACGGCGTCGGCGATCTCCTGGCGGCCGCCGTAGCCGATGGCGACGTTGACCACTATCCCGTCGACGTGCGCGGTGGTCTCCTCGGCCTCCTTCAGCACCGTCTGCATCCCGGAGGGCAGCAGATCGGGCGTGCCCACGTGGTGCACGCGCCAGCGGCCGTCGGCGGCCAGGGTGCGCACGACGTCCTCGATGATGCCGAGCAGGGGGACGAGCTCCTCCTGCGGCCGGTCGAAGTTGTCCGTGGACAGCAGCCAGAGGGTGACGACCTCGACGTCCGTCTCGGTGCACCAGCCGAGGAACTCCTCGATCTTCTCGGCACCGGCCCGGTGACCGTGGACGGTGCTGGAACCGGCGGCCTTCGCCCAGCGCCGGTTGCCGTCCATGATGACGCCGATGTGCTTGGGCACCTGAGCGTGGTCCAGGTGGCCTTCCACCCGGCGTGCGTACAGCCTGACCAGCAGGCTGCGCAGCTTGTCGCGCAGGTTCACGTGATCGTCAGCCCCTCGGTACGGATCGGACGGGCCGCGGCATGCGGCCCGGTCGTGGCCGCGGGCGGTCCCCGCCCGTGTGGCAGTCCCGGAGGCGAAGCCTACCCCCGCTCTCGCCATGGGCCGCCCACGGGTGCGGAACGGAGAATTCCGGCCGGTGTTCGGGGCGGCTCCGGCGCACAAAAAAACGGGCCGGTCCGTGGGGGGGATACGGACCGGCCCGAGGGGGGGTTTCCACCATAACCCTTTGTAAGTGATGCTGCGTGCATCGGCGTGCCACAACTACTCTCCGGAGCCGCCCGGCGACGCGGTGATGCTTGCGGAGCCGCACGCTCAGGGCTCGCTCCTGGCCGAAACACAGCCCCTGTACGCCCCCTGCGCCGCCCATAGCAGGGGAATCGTGCGCCACGAGGAGGGATCCGGTGGATTTGCCGCACCTAGGGGCCCGCTGGCCGACTTCTCCCCGCATCGCCCCAACGGGTGACGTCGGCCACGAACACCTGCTTGACCCCGCGCCACCTCGCCCCGAGACCCCGGCGCCGCGCAGCCCCCTCCACTGCGCGGCACCGGGGTCTCG
>NZ_MUKA01000233.1 GCF_002150735.1 Streptomyces africanus | reverse complement strand
GTGGTGAGCCTGCCGCACGGCTGGGGTCACAACCGCCCCGGCACCCGGCTCAGCCACGCCGCGACCGACCCCGGCGTCAACGTCAACCAGCTCCTCGACGGCCGCCTGCTCGACCCGCTGTCGGGCAACGCGGTTCTCAACGGAGTGCCCGTCGAAGTCGCCCCCGAGACGGCCCCCGGATGCGCATCCGTGACCGAAAAGCTCACCGCTCTGACCTGAGCAAAGCTGTGACCAGCAGTTTTGCGCTTATTGCTCGCACGTCAACGTCTTGTTAACGCTGCTTGAACGCACCTAACGTCTCGGACACCGCCGGCCCTGGTGGGATGTTCAAGGGCGAACGTTAGGTATCCACTCATGCTGACCATCCTCGGCTTCGCCATGATCGCGACCTTCCTGGTCCTGATCATGATGAAGAAGATGTCGCCGATCGCGGCGCTCGTGCTGATTCCCGCGCTGTTCTGCGTGTTCGTCGGCAAGGGCGCCAAGCTCGGCGACTATGTCCTCGACGGCGTGACCGACCTCGCCCCCACCGCGGCGATGCTCATGTTCGCGATCGTCTACTTCGGTGTGATGATCGATGTCGGTCTCTTCGACCCGGTCGTCCGCGGCATCCTCAAGTTCTGCAAAGCAGACCCGATGCGGATCGTCGTCGGCACCGCCGTGCTCGCCGCGATCGTGTCGCTGGACGGCGACGGCTCCACCACCTTCATGATCACCGTCTCGGCGATGTACCCGCTGTACAAGCGCCTGAAGATGAGCCTGGTCGTGATGACCGGTGTCGCCGCCATGGCCAACGGCGTGATGAACACCCTCCCCTGGGGCGGCCCGACCGCCCGCGCCGCGACCGCGCTCAAGCTCGACGCCAGCGACATCTTCGTCCCGATGATCCCGGCGCTCCTGGTGGGCCTGCTCTTCGTCTTCGTCCTCTCCTACGTCCTCGGTGTGCGCGAGCGCCGGCGGCTGGGCGTGCTGACGCTGGACGAGGTGCTGGTCGACGAGAAGGGCGAGGTGAAGGTCGAGGAGAAGGAGACCGAGACCGTCCTGGTCGGCGCCGGCTCCGGCAACGGCAAGAACGCCGGCAACGGCAAGAACGCCGGCAAGGGCACGCTCCCCACGGGCGGTGCCGGCTCCGGCACGGACGCCGACGAGCAGGACGACGACTTCCAGGGCCTCGACCCCCACCGCGCCACGCTGCGTCCCAAGCTGTACTGGTTCAACGCGCTGCTCACGGTCGGTCTGCTCACCGCCATGATCATGGAGCTGCTGCCGATCCCGGTGCTGTTCCTGCTCGGCGCCGCACTCGTGCTCACCGTCAACTTCCCGCACATCCCGGACCAGAAGGCCCGCATCGCCGCCCACGCCGAGAACGTCCTGAACGTCTCCGGCATGGTCTTCGCCGCCGCCGTCTTCACCGGCGTCCTGCAGGGCACCGGCATGGTCGACCACATGGCCAAGTGGATGGTGGACGTCATCCCCGGCAGCATGGGCCCGCACATGGCCCTGGTCACCGGCGTCCTCAGCCTTCCGCTGACGTACTTCATGTCGAACGACGGCTTCTACTTCGGTGTCCTGCCCGTCCTCGCAGAGGCGGGCGCCGCGCACGGTGTCTCCCCGCTGGAGATGGCCCGCGCCTCGCTGGTCGGCCAGCCGCTGCACATGTCCAGCCCGCTCGTCCCGGCCGTCTACGTCCTGGTCGGCATGGCCAAGGTGGAGTTCGGCGACCACACGAAGTTCGTCGTGAAGTGGGCCGCCCTCACCTGCCTGGTCATCCTCGGGGCGGGCATGCTGTTCGGCATCATCTGACCCCCGTGGTCATCCGACCCGTGGTCATCCGATCCGTGGTCATCCGATCCGTATGGAGGACATCGTGAGGCCCGGTGGGAACCGCGGCTGGCTGCTCCGCCTCGTCATCGCCTTCA
The DNA here is from genome assembly GCF_002150735.1 of Streptomyces africanus. Taxonomy (GTDB): domain Bacteria; phylum Actinomycetota; class Actinomycetes; order Streptomycetales; family Streptomycetaceae; genus Streptomyces; species Streptomyces africanus. The sequence goes on along the minus strand of NZ_MUKA01000233.1, from coordinate 1,748 downwards.
GCTTCGCGCAGGGGGCGGTGTCGATGGCCCGGCCCGCCGTCTCCTACCGGGCCCTCGCGCTGGGCGCGGACGAGCGGGCGGTCGGTGTGATCGCCGGTGTGTACGCGCTGCTGCCGCTGTTCGCCGCCGTGCCCCTGGGCCGCCGCACCGACCACGGCCGCTGCGCGCCCCTGCTGCCCGTCGGCGTGGTCCTCATATCCGGCGGCTGCGCACTCAGCGGCGTCGCGGACTCCCTGTGGGCGATGGCCCTGTGGAGCGGGGTGATGGGCCTCGGCCACCTCTGCTTCGTCATCGGCTCCCAGTCCCTCGTCGCCCGCCAGTCCGCGCCGGACGAACAGGACCGCAACTTCGGCCACTTCACCATCGGCGCGGCACTCGGCCAGCTGGTCGGTCCCGTCGCCGCGGGCGCGGTGATCGGCGGCGACGACATGACGGGCACGAGCGCGCTCGCCCTGATCGTGGCGGGCGCGGTCGGGGCGGTCGCGTTCACCTCCCTGTGGCGCATCGAGCACCGCCGCACGGCGGACACGTCCCGTGCGCGGAAGGGTGACCGTGTCCCGGTCCGGCGCATCCTGCGCACCCGGGGCGTGCCGGCCGGCATCCTCATCAGCCTCGCCGTGCTGTCCGCGACCGACATCCTCACCGCGTACCTTCCGGTGGTCGGCGAGCACCGGGGCATCGCGCCGTCCGTGATCGGCGTCCTGCTCAGCCTGCGCGCGGCGGCCACCATCGCGTGCCGCTTGGTGCTGACGCCCCTGCTGCGGCTGCTCGGGCGCACCCTGCTGCTCACGGTGACCTGTCTGCTGGCGGCCCTGCTGTGCGCGGGCATCGCCCTGCCGGTGCCGGTGTGGGCGCTCGGGCTGCTGCTGGTGCTGCTCGGCTTCTGCCTCGGGGTGGGGCAGCCGCTGTCCATGACGACGGTCGTCCAGGCCGCCCCCGACGAGGCCCGTTCCACGGCCCTGGCGCTGCGCCTGACCGGCAACCGGCTCGGCCAGGTCGCCGCGCCCGCCGCGGCCGGGCTGATCGCCGGGGTCGCGGGGGTGGCGGCGCCGTTCGTGATGCTCGGGGTGCTGTTGCTGCTGTCCTCCGGCGTCGCCGTGCGGTCGCCGGGGGAGCGGAAGGACACGGGCGAGGCCCGCCGGCCGCGGGTACGGCTGCGCCGGAAGAGCGATATCTGACGCGTCGCAGGGCGCAGTTGCCGCCGTTCGACGGTCTTGTGACAGAGAGTCAGGTGACGAGGTATTTGTATGACAATCATCTGACTGGAGGCATGTTCATGCCCGTCGTACCCCCCGCGTGCCGTGCCGGCACCCGCACCGCCGTCCTCGCCGCCCTCGCCCTCGCAGGGACCACCCTCAGCGGAGTGCCCGCTGTCGCCGCTCCGGGGGACAACGGGGACGTCAAGATCCACGCGACCGACACGATGGCCAGTGATCGACGCAACGACCCGAAGGTCTGCGACTTCTACCTCGCCGCGTTCGACTTCGAGGGTGGCGAGACGGTCAACTGGACCATCCAGACCCTGCCCGAGGTGCCGGCCAAGAGCGGTTCCGTCACCCTCGACGCGGCCGGCGCGGGCCGCAGTCCCCGCATCGACCTGCCCAACGGGCAGTACAAGCTGACGTGGCTCACCGACCGGGCCCACGGCGCGGGCAAGTTCAAGGTGTTCCAGGTCGACTGCCCGGCCTCCAAGGCCACGCCCACCGCCATCACTCCCAACGGTGGCCCGCCGGCGGGCCACCGTTGGG
>NZ_MUKA01000232.1 GCF_002150735.1 Streptomyces africanus | reverse complement strand
CCACGCCCCGAGCCCCCACATCCCCAGACCCGGAAGCACTTCAGCGCCCAAAACCCTCGCAGCAGCACCGACCCTCGCACGGAGGCACCAACCCATGAACGCCGGAAACCGAAGGTACCGTCACGCGGCCTGTACGGGCCTCGCCCTCGCCCTGCCTCTGGCGGCACTCGCCGCCTGCGGCGGAGGTGGCAGCGGCACCGACACCGCCGCCGAGGCGGGCAGCGGCACGGGCACCATCAGTGTCTGGGCCCATCAGGGTCAGCAGAGCGAGGACAGCGCGTTGCAGGCCGCGGTGAAGTCCTTCAACTCCTCTCAGAGCAAGGTCAAGGTTCAGCTGAAGCTGATCCCCGCCGACGACTACACCAAGACCATCACCGCCACGGACGCCACCAAGCTGCCGGACGTGATGGAATACGACGGCCCGACCATGGCCAACTTCGTCTACAACAAGAAGCTCGCGCCGATCGACGGCTATGTGTCCGCCAAGACACTGGACAATGCCACCGGCGCGATCAAGGCGCAGGGCGAAATAGGCGGCAAGCACTACGGCCTGGGCATGTACGACTCGGGCCTCGGAATCTACGGAAACAAGAAGCTGCTGGACGCGGCCGGAGTGAAGTACCCGAAAGGCCTGTCCGACGACTGGACGGCGGCGCAGTTCACCTCCGCACTCAAGGCGCTGAAGGCCAAGGACTCCGACGGCAAGACCCTCGACCTCCAGGAGGGCAGCGGCTTCGCGACCGAGTGGGGCACCTACGGCTTCGCTCCGATCGTCTGGTCCGCCGGAGGCTCCCTGCTCAAGGACGGCAAGGCGGAAGGCGCCCTCGACACCCCGGCCGTGGCCTCGGCCCTGAAGACCTTCCAGTCCTGGAAGCCCTACGTCGACCCCAACACCGACGGCAACGCCTTCGCCAAGGGCCGCGTCGCGCTCAGCTGGGTCGGCCACTGGATGTACCCCGCCTACAGCAAGGCCCTCGGAGACGACCTCGTCGTCCTTCCGCTGCCCGACTTCGGCAACGGCCCCAAGACCGGCCAGGGTTCCTGGGCGTGGGGCATCGGCGCCAACACCAAGAACGCCAAAGCCGCAGGCACGTTCCTGGACACCCTCCTGAACGACACCCACGTCACCGCCATGACGACCGCCAACGGGGCGGTGCCCGCCACCAAGACCGCGCTCGCCAAGAGCAGCCTCTACAAGCAGGGCGGCCCGCTCCAGCTCTTCGCCGACCAGCTCGCCAAGCCCTGCGGTGACAGCGACATCACCAAGTCCTGCGTCGCCGTCACCCGCCCGGTGACCGCCGGATACCCCACCGTCACCGCGAAGTTCAGCGAGGCCCTGAACTCCGTCTACGGCGGCGCCGACCCCAAGAGCGCCCTGGAGAAGGCCGCCCGCGCCATCGACCGGGACTTCTCCGACAACGCCGGCTACAAGATTCCGTAGGACCATCGGCCGGGGCGGGCCGCCCACCGCGCGCGCCCGCCCCGCCGGGAACAGGACCCTTCCGTGACATCCGTGGAACCCGCGCCCGCCGTGCCGCCGCCCGGCCCGGAGCAGGCCCCGTCCGTGACCTCCGTGAAGCCCGCGCGTTCGAAGCGATCGATGCGATCAACCCGTCCGGGCCCTAAGAATCGCGACTGGCTGCACGGCCTGCTCATGTCCGCCCCGGCCGTGGTCGGACTCATCGTCTTCGTCGGTGTGCCGTTCGGCTACGCCGTGGTGCTCTCCTTCTACAACGTCCGCCTCGGCTCCCCGCTGGAGCCCACCTTCTTCGGCCTGGAGCAGTACCGGCGGCTGTTCACCGACCCGGACCTGTCGGGCCCGTTCCTGCGGGCCCTGCTGAACAACCTGACCTTCGCCGTGGTCGTCGTACCGGTGCAGACGGCCCTGGCACTCGGGCTGGCCATCCTGCTCAACCGCAAGCTCAAGGCCATCGGCCTCTTCCGGTCCCTGTTCTTCATGCCGGTCGTCTTCCCCATGGCGCTGGTCGCCGTGATCTGGCGCCTCATCCTGGCCCGCAGCGACCAGGGCATGCTCAACTCCGCGCTGGACGCGGTGAGTTTCGGCAACTGGGGCGCCTTCGACTGGCTCGGCGACGGCGCCACGGCCATGGCCTCGCTCATCGTGCTGTCGATCTGGCAGGGCGTCGGCTTCCAGATGGTCATCCTCCTGGCCGGCCTCCAGCAGATCCCGGGGGAGCTCTACGAGGCCGCCGCACTCGACCGCGCCTCCCGCTGGCAGCAGTTCCGCCACGTCACCCTGCCCGGCATCCACGGCACCCTCGTCTTCGTCGCCATGCTCACCTCGGTGCTCTCCTTCCGGGTCTTCGACCAGGTGTACGTCCTCGTCCGCGGCGGCGGCATGGACGAGGACGCCACCCGCACCGTGATGTACCAGGCCGTCACCACCGCCTTCGACCAGAACAACATCGGCCAGGCGTCCGCGATCACCGTCGTCTTCTTCCTGATCGTCGTCGTCCTGACGCTCATCCAGCGCCGCGTCGTCCGGCCCGGAAACGAGGACTGACCCATGGGCACGACCCCTACGCCCCTGCGCCGCTTCATGGACTACGCCGTCCTGAGTGTCCTGGCCTTCGTCTTCGTGCTGCCCGTGATCTACCTGTTCCTGGGCAGTCTCAAGCCGTCCGACGAGGTCCTCGACGGCCTGTCCGGATTCCTGCCCACCCACCTGTCCTTCGACAACTACTCCGCCGTCCTCGACAGCCTCGACTCCGACAGCACCGGCTACTTCTGGGGCTTCATGGGAGTCTCACTGCTGCTGGCGTTCGTCGTTGTCACAGGCGGTCTGTTCGTCAACTCGATGGCCGCCTACGGGCTGTCCCGGCTGAAGTGGCGTGGCCGGAACGCCGTCTTCACGCTCATCCTGCTGCTGATGCTGGTCCCGTTCGAGTCGGTGGCGGTGCCGCTCTTCTACATGTTCAACGACCAGCGCAACACCCTCCCCATCCTGGCGCTCCCGTTCATCGCCAACGCCTTCTCGGTGTACCAGTTCCATACGTTCTTCCGCTCGATCCCGCCGAGCATCGAGGAAGCCGCCCGCATCGACGGCGCCGGCCCCTGGCGTACCTTCTTCGCGATCGTCGTCCCCATGTCGAAGCCGGCCTTCGCCTCCGTGGCGATCCTGACCTTCCTCATCCAGTGGGGCTCGTTCCTGTGGCCGGTGCTGATGGTCTCCGACCCGTCGGTGCGCCCGCTGCCGCTGGAGATAAGCGTCTTCCAGGGCCAGGAGCCCCCGGACTGGGGCCAGATCCTCGCCTTCGGCGTCCTCCTGGTCCTGCCGGTCCTGGTGGTTTTCGCCTTCTTCCAGCGGTGGTTCGTCCAGGGTGTCGCCAGCTCCGCCGTCAAGGGCTGAATGCGTGTCTTCGAACTTGCTCGGCGCCTGCTCGAAACCCGACTGGGCCTCCTCGGGCGCGGTGAGAGGCGGACCCAGTTGCCGACACCGAGGCCGGACATGAAGGCGGACGGGAATCGGTCGCCGCGCGCCGCGCCCGGCGGCACCGCCCTCTCGATCTCGGCGAGGTCGTCCGCGGTGAGGATCAGCTCCACCGCGGGCAGCGCCTCGGCCAGCCGCTCGCGGGTGCGAGCGCCGACCAGCGGGACGATGTCGTCCACCTCGCCCCGGGCGCAGCGGAACCTGTGCTTCGCCTGCGCCGGTTCCGGGCACGCCACTGCGAAGCCAAGCACGGCCTAGCCCACGTCCTGCCCACAGTGACCGGACTTGATAGCCGCCCTCATGGGCCTGGTACGCATGGCCGTGCACTCGCACGCCACGGCCGGAGCCACGCCCGACCAGGCCTCACCCGCACCGGCCGCGACCTCGCCGACCTCAACGCCAGCCGCTTCGTCTCGTGCCTCTACTCCCACCTCGACCTCGCCCACCGGCAGGTGACCCTCGCCGGCACCGGACATCCGCCCCGAGGTGCGGACAGGTGCCGTCGCGCTCGCTTTCGTGATGATCAGCCAGACGCGGGTCGGGATGCGTGGGCGCGTAGAACCCTGCCGCAGCATGGCCGCCCTTACCGCGTGGGCTAGACCCCGGGGCGCGGGACGGTGGTGGAGCGCACGATCAGCCGTGGAGCGAGTTGCGTGGGGCGGGCCGGGCGGCCGGTGTCCTCGATCCGGGCGGTCAGCAGGGTCACCGCGGTCGTTCCCATGTCGTGGCGGGGGGTGTCGATGGTGGTCAGGTCGATATAGCCGAACTGGGCGAGAACCGTGTTGTCGAAGCCGATCAGCGACAGGTCTTCCGGCGCACTCATCCCTCGATGTTTGAGGGCCGCGAGGACACCGAGGGCGGACAGGTCGTTGGCCGCGAAGACAGCCGTGGGAGGGTGGGAACTCGACAGCAGGATCTCCGCCGCTCGCCTGCCGCCCTGCTCGGTGTAGTCGCCGCGGACCATGCGGCTGTACGCGGACAGTCCATGCTCCTCCATGGTGTCGAGGTAGGCCCGGCGGTGACTCTCGGCCCCGGGGCCCTTGCCGCCGTCGATGTGGGCGATGTCCTCGTGGCCGAGTCCGACGAGATGTTCGACGGCGAGGCGGGTGCCGTGCCGGGTGTCGACCGCAACCGAGTCGACGCCCTGGACATGACGGCCCACGACGACCAGGGGCACGCGGTCGGCCAGCTCGCGCAGGTCCTTCGACGCCAGCCGGGGACCGACGAGGACGATGCCGTCCACCCGGTGCTCCAGCAAACCGTCGATGGCCCGTCGCTCGGTGTCCGCGGTCAGAAGTTCCCCGCCGGTGAGGAGCACTCCGTAACCGGCCTGCTCGGCCTGTTCCTGAACGCCGGTGAAGATCTCCGTGTAGACGGGATTGCGCAGCTCCACCAGGACGACCCCCACCGTCATGGTGCGCCGGCTGGCGAGCTGGGCGGCATGGGCGTTGGGGCGGTAGCCCAGCTCGGCCGCCGCCTTCAGCACCGCCTCCCGGCGCCGTGCGGAGACGCGGGGGTCGTTCCGCATCACCAGGCTGGCCAGGGACCGCGATACGCCGGCTCGGGCCGCGACATCCTCCAGCGTTACCGACACGCAACCTCCCGAACCTCTTGACGTACCTGTTGGAGCGCTCCAAAGTGTAGGCCATTGGAGCGCTCCAACGGAATGCCGTTGTCCGGCGCCGCGACGCCGCTCGGGCCGCCCGATCTCCAGACCTCGGGTTCTGGGCTCGTACGGCTTCTCCGCTTCCTCTCCTTGTCGCACAGTAAGGTCCAGGACAGATGCACCGCTCTTCTCATGCGCGCAGATGCGCCTCTCTCGTGGCCATGGCCACGGTCACCGCACTGACCCTCGCCGGCTGCACCAGCAGTTCGGGCGGGAAGAAGACCGAGGAAGGCGCCGACGGCGTGTCCGCAGGCAAGGCCACCACGCCCCGTCTGACCGTCGCGATGATCACCCACCAGGGGCCCGGCGACACCTTCTGGGACATCGTCCGCAAGGGCGCCGTGGCGGCCGCCGCGAAGGACAACATCAAGCTCGTCTACTCCAACGACCCGAACGCGGGCAACCAGGCCAACCTGGTCCAGAACGCCATCGATCAGAAGGTCGACGGCATCGCGGTCACCCTCGCCAAGCCGGAGGCCATGAAGGACGTCGTCCACAAGGCCACGGCGGCAGGGATCCCCGTCGTCGGCCTCAACTCCGGTGTGAGCGAGTGGAAGAACCTCGGCCTGATGGAGTTCTTCGGTCAGGACGAGACCGTGGCCGGCGAGGCGTTCGGCAAGAAGCTGAACGAGGTCGGCGCCAAGAAGGCCGTCTGCGTCATCACCGAGCAGGGCAACATCGGCCTCACCCAGCGCTGCGACGGCGTGAAGAAGACCTTCCACGGCAAGACGGAGAACCTCTACGTCAACGGCACCGACATGCCGGCCGTGAAGGCGACGATCACCGCCAAGCTGCAGCAGGACCGCTCCATCGACTACATCGTCAGCCTCGGCGCCTCGTACGCGCTGACCGCCGTGCAGTCCGTGTCCGAGGCGGGCAGCAAGGCCAAGATCGCCACCTTCGACCTGAACAAGGACCTCACCGGCGCCATCAGCAAGGGCACGATCCAGTTCGCGGTCGACCAGCAGCCCTACCTCCAGGGCTACCTGGCGATCGACTCGCTGTGGCTGTACAAGACCAACGGCAACTACATGGGCGGCGGTGAACAGGCGGTCCTGACCGGCCCGGCTTTCGTCGACAAGTCCAACGTCGACAAGATCGCCCAGTTCGCCGCGAGGGGCACCCGTTGATGAGCTGGGACCGGCGGTCGGCGCCGGCGGTGACCACACCGCCGGTCCCCGGCCCCACCGGTTCCGTCGCCGCGGACGACCCGGCCACCTCAGTCACCCGAGAGCCGGCGCACCAGCCGCACGGGAGAGCCACGGGCCGGACGGGAGCCGATACCGTGCGGGTGGAAGGCTGGGCCAGGGCCCCATTCGAAGCCCTCGCCGATGTGTTCGCGCGAGTCGCCGCCGAACAGGGAGGCGGTGCCGCCGGCCTGGCGGTCTACCTGGACGGGCGTCCTGTCGTAGATCTGTCGTACGGGGGTCCCGGCGGTGCCCGGTACCTGTTGTTCTCCGTCTCCAAAGGTGTCTCGGCGATCGCCGCCCAGCACGCGCACGCCGGCGGACAGCTCGACCTCGATGCCCCGATCTGCGATGTCTGGCCCGCCATGCGGCGGACAGCGACCCGCCGCATCACCACCCGCCACGTGCTCAGCCATCGGGCGGGGCTGCCCCTGGTCGACCAGGAGCTCAGCGTGGAGGACCACGTGGCCGGCAAGCTCGAAACCGCCCTGGAGCGACAGGAGCCCTACTGGGAACCGGGGACGAAGCACGGCTACCACGCCATCACCTACGGAGCCCTGCTCGACGGTGTCTTCCAGCGGGCCCTGGGCACCACTGTCGCCGACTACATCCACGCACACATCCGGCAACCACTCGGTCTCGACCTCGCTCTCGGCGTTCCGCCGTCGGACAACCACGACGTACTGCCGCTGCGGATACGCCCCCCGATGCGCACCCCGCTGCAGACGGCCCGCCCCGGGCCGCTCTTCGAAGCCGTCGGCCTCGGACTGCTCGAAGACCTCTCGGTCTTCCACCGGCCGGATGTTCTCGCAGCGCCCTGGCCTGCGACCAACCTGGTCGCCAGTGCCCGCGATCTGGCACGGCTGTATGCCGCGACCGTGGGACCGGTTGACGAGGTGCGCCTGCTGGACGCCGAGAGCAGTGCAGGCCTCGCCCGCACCCACTCGATCGGACCCGACGAGGTCCTCGGCGAGCCGTCCCACTTCGGTTCCGGAGTCCAAAGGCCCACGGCTCGTCTTCCCCTCATCGGACCGGCGTCGTACGGACATGACGGCCACGCCGGCTCGCTCGCGCTGGCCGATCCTCGGTTCTCCGTCGGCATGGCCTTCACCACCAACGTCAGCCCGCCCGTCGGCGGAGCGAGTGCCGCAGCCCTCACCCTCGTCGCGGCGGCGAGGCACTGTCTCAGCGCATCCGGCCGCGACACGACCGAATGATCGGCTCAGGTGCGGTTCTGCGGCCGAGTCCGTGCCCCCTCAAGGTGTCATCAGCCGCGCGGCCCTGCGCCGTGCAGGAGCGTGTCGATGACGAGTGTGGCCAACACGTCCGGGTCCTGTGCGGCTGGATCCTGATCCGCCCCCGGCCTGTTGAGGGCTTCACCCAGGAGCGCGTAGTACACCTGCCGCATCCAGTCCAGGTCCGCGTCGGCAGCGAGCAGACCCTCGCGCCGCGCCCGCGTGAGGAGATCGACGGTGTGGGCGTCGATCTCCGCCCAGAGCGCGGCGGCGGCCTCGGTGTGGGCCGTGGCATGGTTGAGGGTGAAGCGCCAAGTCTCCTTGACCCGAAGGACGTTCGCGGTCACCCGGTACAGCGCGACGAGCGCGGGAGCGGCATCCGGCCGCGCCTCCTCGATCGCGTCGACGAGCTGCTGCTTCGCCGACACGGCGAGCGCCTCCAGCAGCGCCTGCCGGTTGGCGAACCGCCGGTGCACCGTGATCCGGGTCAGGCCCGCCGCCTCGGCGATCTGTTCCATGGAGGCGCCGGCGTCCTGAGCGAGGACCCGCTCGGCCGCCTCCAGGATCGCGCGCACACTGCGCTCGGCATCTGCCCGCAGTGCTCGGCCCATGTCTGTCTCTCCTGCCTGGTTCGCCGACTGGTCCCTAGCAAGAGGATACGTGAACGCTACGGATGCTTTGTTAATTGGTTCTCTTCTGTTGCAGTTAACTCCAAACCTGATACGTTAGTGAAACAGGTTAGAGGTAGCGACCCCCACACCTCCGCAAGACGAAGCAGTCCATGAGTCAGGAGCCCACAATGGCGACAACACGTCCGGTAGCCCTCGTGACGGGCGCGTCCTCCGGCATCGGAAAGGCGGCCGCGCTCGCGCTGGCCGCGGCGGGCCACGAGGTGGTCGGCACCAGCCGCAACACCGCGCACGTCACCCCGTTGGAGGGTGTGACCTTCCTCGGCCTCGACGTGACCAGCGACGCGTCGGTGACAGCCGCGGTCGGAGAGGTGATCGACCGGTTCGGCCGGATCGACGTCCTCGTCAACAACGCCGGCATCGGCTCGGCGGGCGCCGCCGAGGAAAGTTCCGCCGCGCAGGCGCAAGGCCTGTTCGACATCAACGTCTTCGGCGTCATCCGCATGACGAACGCCGTCCTCCCGCACATGCGTGCCCAGCGCAGCGGACGGATCGTCAACATCTCGTCCATCGTCGGCTTCATGCCGCAGCCCTACATGGCGGTCTACGCGGCCTCCAAGCACGCCGTCGAGGGCTACTCGGAGTCCGTCGACCACGAGGTCCGCGAGTACGGCGTGCGGTCCCTGCTCGTCGAACCGGCCTGGACCAACACGGCGTTCGACGCGGCCAGCGTGCGGCCCGACCGGCCCCTGGACGTCTACGCCAAGCAGCGGCACGTCTTCGAGGAGTACATGGCCGGCGCGGTCAAGGACGGCGACGACCCCGCCGTCGTCGCCAAGGAGATCGTCGCCGCGGCGACCGACGCCAAGCCGAAGCTGCGCTACACCGCCGGCGCCATGACCGGACGCGTCCGCACCATGCGCCGCGTCGTGCCATCCCGCATGTTCGACCAGCAGCTGCGCAAGCTGAACCGCCTGCCCGCCTGACCACCCCCACCACCCCAGACAGCGACAGGAAAGCGAAGCCCGCCATGAGCACCTATCTGGCAGACGCGGCCGAGGACCTCACCGTGGAAGGCCCCTCCGCGACGTTCACCTACCGGCGCATCGGCCCGCGGGGCGGCATACCGCTGGTCCTGCTGAACCGGGTCCGGGGGACCCTCGACTGGTGGGACCCGGAGTTCCTGGACCACCTCGCCGCCGGCCACGACGTGATCGTGTTCGACAACGTCGGCACCGGCTACACCACCGGCACCCCGCCCGACTCCGTGGAGGGACTCGCCGCCGGCACCGTCGAGTTCATCGAGGCCCTCGGCCTCACGCGGGTGGACCTGCTGGGCTGGACCCTGGGGGGCACCGTCGCCCAGCACATCGCCCGCCGGCGGCCCGACCTGGTCCGCAAGCTGGTCGTGGCGGCCGCCAACCCGGGCGGCGCGGTGCCCGGCGCTCCCGAACCGGACCCCAAGGTGCGGGCCACCATGACCAAGCCCGAGGTCACCGGAGACGACCTGGTGTTCCTGTTCTTCCCCGAGACGGACACCGGCCGCGCCGCCGGATACTCACACCTCGCCAGGGTGGCCACCCGCCTGGCAACCGGACGACCCGACGTCTCCGAGGCGGCGGCCATGGGCCAGATCGCCGCGATCGGCAAGGACGCGCAGCTTCCCTTCGAGCAGGTGCGGGAGGACCTCGCGACCATAAAACAGCCCGTCCTGTACGCCACCGGCATGAAGGACGCGATGATCCCCGCCCTGGCCGCGTACACCGCCGTCCAGCACCTGACCGACGCCACCCTCGTCGTCTACGGCGACGCCGGGCACGCCTTCCTCTTCCAGCACGCCAAGGACTTCGCCGCCCAGGTGACGGCCTTCCTTGCCGACTGACCGCTCGCCCGCACGCCGGAATTACAGCGGTCCGAGGGCCCGCTCGGGCGAGGAGATACATCGTGCAGTCGACCAGTGGTCCGGCGCGCCGGGAGGTGACGCCGCTGGAATTGTTCTTCGACCTGGTCTACGTCTTCGCGATCGGCCAGCTGTCGCATCAGCTGCTGGCCCGTCCGACGTGGACGGGCGCGGCCCAGACGCTCGTGCTCTACCTCGCCGTCTACGCGGCCTGGGCGTACACCACCTGGGCGGTCACCCTCGTCCCGGCCGAGGACCGGCGGACGCGGCGGATGCTGCTGACGGTCATGCTCCTGGGGCTGTTCATGAACGCCGCGATCCCGCGCGCGTTCGGTGATGCCGGATGGGTCTTCGTCGCCACCTTCCTGCTGATTCACCTCGGCCGGACGGTGCGGCTGCTCAGGGTGGGCCTCGACCCGCGTGAACAGGAGCATTGGCGCCGCGTCCTGGTCTGGTTCAGCGCGGCCGCCCCCTTCTGGCTGATCGGCGCGGCGACCGACGGCGGCGCCCGGCTGGCCTGGTGGGCCGCGGCCACCCTGATCGAGTTGGCGGGCACCTGGACGGCGCATCCCCTGCCCGGCCGCAGACTGGACTCCCGACAGGTCACCTTCGCCGGCGCGCACCTGCCGGAGCGCGGCCGCCTGTTCATGATCATCGCGTTCGGTGAGGCCGTCATGACCACCGGCACCGCGCTCACCACAGCGCCGTACGAGCCCATGACCCTGCTGACCAGCAGCGTGGCTCTCGCAGGCACGGTCGCGTTGTTCTGGCTGTTCTTCAGCCGCTCCGAACACATCGTGCGCCACTACCAGCAGACCGAGGACCCCATTCGGGCCGGGCGCAGCGGCGTCTACAGCCTCATGGCCTCCGTCGCCGGAATGATCGCCGCCGCCGCGGGCGACGAACGCGTCATCGCACACCCGGCCCACCGCGCCGGCCTCACCACCATCCTGCTGCTGTTCGGCGGGCCGGCCCTCTACATCGGCGCGCAGACGTGGCACGGCAGGACCCTGTTCGACGACCTGCCCAAGGCGCGGCTGATCGCACTGTCCGCTCTGATCGTCGCCTGCGCGGTCACGCCGACGGCCCCGGCTTACCTGGCGGCGGTCGTCGCGGCCGCGATCGTCGTCACGCTGGCCGCATACGAAGATCGCCGACCCTCCGAAGATTTCTCCGAGCAGGGGAGCACAGCATGACCCAGCACAGCATGTTCACGATCGAGACCGTGGCACCGAAGATCCGCAAGGTCACCTTCTCGAATCCGCCGGTGAACGTCGTCGGCGCGGACACCGTCATCCAACTCCTCGACGTCGTCGACGAGTTGAGTCGGGACGAGGACGTGCAGGTCGTCGTCTTCGACAGCGGTACGCCGGGATACTTCTACAACCACGCCGACCTCGCCCAGGTGCCCGAACTCCTGGCGTTGAACGCCGCGGACGGGACTCCGACGTGGGTCGAACTCGTCACCCGCCTGACCAGTGCCCCGTTCATCAGCATCGCCTCCATCCGCGCACGTACGCGGGGCGGCGGGGACGAGATCACCCTGGCCTTCGACCTGCGCTACGCCAGCCGTGAGGAGGCGGTCTTCTGCCAGCCCGAGGTCGCGATCGGCATCGTCCCGGGCGGGGGCGGCAGCGACCGACTGGCCCGGCTCCTGGGACGAGACCGAGCACTCGAAGCGATCCTCACCAGCGAGGACTACGACGCCGAGCGCGCCGAGCAGTACGGATGGGTGACCCGGGCCGTCCCCGACGCCGAACTCGACGACCTCGTCAACGCCGTGGCAGCGCGCATCGCGTCCTTCGACAAGGCGTCCGTCCTCGGCGCCAAGGCGCAGATCAACCGGTCGACCCTGCCGCCGGTGGCCGACCTGCGCGCGTCCTGGGCGGAGTTCGCGGAGTCGGTCACCTGGCCGGGATTCCAGGCTCGCGTGCCGCAGCTCGGGCAGGCCATCGCCGAAATCGGTCTCGACGAGATCGAGCGGAACCTCGGTTACTACGCCGGCCTCATCAACCAGCAGGGATAAGCCGATGACCAGGGACCGTGCCCCCTCGGCCGGCGTCTCCGCGTCGGCAGCGGACCGACTGCCGGGGGACAGGGGCAGCCACCCCACGGGAAAAGGCAGACGAACTGCCGTACGGCGCAGGGAGCTTCTGACCCTGGTGGCGATGTGCCTGGGCGTCATGATGACGTTCCTGCTCGTCACCGGCACGATCTCGGCGCTGACGGCGATCCAGGACGATCTGCACGTCAGCCCGGGCGCACTGGTCTGGATTCCCAGCGCGTACACGCTGGTCGTGGCCGCTCTGGTGCTGCCGGCCGGCACGCTGGGCAACCTCCTCGGCCGCAAGCGGATGTTCTGCGTCGGCGTGGTGATCATGACCGCGGGAGGCGTCCTGGCCGCGACCGGCGACACCACCGTCACCGTGATCGCCGCACAGCTGGTCTCCGGTGTGGGCGGCGCGCTCGTCCTGCCCAACAGCCTGGCCGTGCTGGGCGCGGCCTTCACCGATCCGCAGCGGCGGACCGAGGTGATCACGGTGTGGGCGGCGTCGTCGGGCATCGGCCTGGCCGTCGGCCCCCTGCTCGCCGGCGTCCTGCTGAACCACTTCACCTGGCACGCGGTGTTCGTGTCGAACCCCGTCATCGGTGTGATCACACTGCTGGTCGCGGTCCCGTTCGCCGCGGAGTCCCGGGCCCCCGACGGCCGCCTCGACGTGGCCGGCGCACTGCTGGGCACCGTCACGATCGCCAGTCTCGTCTACGCCCTCATCCAGGGCGGCCAGGACGGGTACACCGCCCGCGCCGTCATCACCGCCTGGGTCGCGGCCGCGGTCGGCGCGGTGGTGTTCGTCGCCGTGGAGCTGCGGGTGGCGGCACCGATGCTCGACGTGCGGCTGTTCGCCTCGCGCTCGTTCAGCGCCGTGATGGCCGTCGCCGCGGTGTCGCTGTTCGGCTTCACCGGCGTGGCCGTCCTCGTGGTGATGTTCTACAACAACGTCCAGCACCTGAACGCCCTGGACACCAGCCGGCGCATGCTGCCCCTGTTCGGTGTCTACGTCGTCACGGCGTTCCTCACCGGCAGAATGATCCGCCGTACCGGCTTCAAGGCACCCCTGACGGCCGGTCTGCTGCTCGGAGCTCTCGCCGTCCTCGGCCTGACAACGGTAGGCGCGGACACCCCCTACCACCACGTCTGGCCGCTGTTCGCCCTGTTCGGCGCCTCATCCGGCCTGGTCATCGCGCCCAGCACGGCCGCCGCGCTGGTCAGCGTCGCCCCCGAACGCGCGGGTATGGCCTCCGGCGCCGTCAACACCGCCCGGCAGGTCGGCGCGGTGATGGGCACCGCGCTGCTCGGCTCACTGCTCGCGGGCCGCGTCACCGCGGACCTGCCCCGCCGGCTCGCCGCACACGGCATCCCCGCCCCCGCCCGAGCCCCTGTCGAACGGGCCGTCGCCTCCGGCACGACCAGCACCACTGCGCCGCCCGGCGCGGCGCGCGCGGCGATCGAGGACGCCTTCACCTCCGGCGTGCACACCGGCCTGGCCGTCACCGCGGCCGTCTTCCTAGCCGCCGCCGTGCTAGCCCTGACCGCCGTACATCCCCACTCCCACCACCACAGCCACCACCTCATGAAGGGACTCCTCATGGACCTCTCCACCAGCACCGTTCTCGTCACCGGAGCCAACCGCGGCCTCGGCCGCGCCCTCGCCGCAGAGCTGCTCAACCGCGGCGCCACCGTCTACGCCGGTGCCCGCAACCCCGACCAGGTGGACCTGCCCGGCGTCAGGCCCATCGCGCTCGACATCACGGACCCCGCCTCCGTGACGGCCGCCGCAAAGGCCACTGGTGACGTCACCGTCCTGATCAACAACGCCGGCATATCCACCGGCAGCGACCTGCTCACCGGCGACATGAACAACATCCGCCGGGACATGGACACCAACTTCTACGGCACCCTCTCGATGGCCAGGGCCTTCGCACCCCAGATCGCGGCGGGCGGCGGCGGTGCCATCCTGAACATCCTGTCCGCCCTGTCCTGGTTCAGCTTCCCGGAGGCCGGCGCCTACTGCGCCGCCAAGTCCGCGCAGTGGTCGCTCACCAACGCCCTGCGCCTCCAGCTCGCCGACCAGGGCATCCGGGTGGCCGGACTGCACGTCGCCTACATGGACACCGACATGACCAGCAAGGTCACCGCACCCAAAACGGCCCCCGCCGACGTGGCCCGCCTCGCCGCCGACGGCCTCGCAGAGGGCGCCTACGAGATCGTCGTGGACGACATCAGCCGCCAGGTGCAGGCCGGACTGGCGGCAGGCGTCACCGCCCTGTACCCGCAGTTGCCCTGAAGAGCGGCCGACCGGCACGCCTGCCCCTCGTGGCACCCCGACCGGCTGGCCGTTGGCGTCGGGAGGTGCGCCGACCAGGGCCACAAGGGGTAGGTGCCCACAACCCCGAGCGCTCCCACTCCAGCGACCGTGTGGCCCATACGATTGCCGACCACCTGGCACGCTGACACGATCGCGGGCGTGATCACTCCTGAGAAACCGGACTGCCTGATCGTGACAGGGATGCCGGGGGCCGGGAAGTCGACGGTGACCAGGCTCGTCGCTGAGCGCCTGCCACGCTCCGCCCGGCTCGACGGCGACTTCATCAGCAGGCTGATCGTCAGCGGTCGTGTCTGGGCCCTTGGCGAGCCTGCCGACGAGGCAGCACGGCAAGTGGAGCTGTGCAACCGCAATTTGTGCACGCTGGCGAACAACTTTTCCGACGCCGGCTTCAAACCCGTGATCGACTGGGTGATTCCCAGCCGCCAACAGCTGGACTTCTTCGTCTCTCTCCTCCCAGCCCGGCAGGTCTTGTTCGTCGTTCTCGCACCGGGCATCGAGGTCTGCCGGTACCGCAACACCCTCCGTGATCCACGGGAACGGTTCGACTTCGACGGCTATGAAGATCTCGACGCCGCGATGAAACGTGAGCTCGGAGATGTCGGCTGGTGGTTCGACACCGCCGCCCTCACTCCCGAGGAGACCGCCGACCGCATCATCCGGGAAGCTCGCCATCGCGCCCTGGTGAACTGACTGCAAGCCCCCTGTTCAGGTCGGGGTGGCCCTGTCCGGCTCGGCCCGGGACCGGGCGCAGCGGTAGGAGTCGGTGCCGGTTTTGATGCTCGCGCCGTTGAAGGTCTGCGGTAACTGCCGTAAGTGCCGGAACGGTAAAGGTCCTTGCACAGACGCAGCGGCATCATCGGGTGCGCGGCGTGGGCCTGGATGACCAGGCACATCGCAAGGAGGGCGGCGGCCGTGGCGAAGGAGGCCAGGGTGAAGGACACTCAGCGCCGGTCCAGGGCGCCTGGCGGAGTCGGTGCCCGTCAGCTTGGGGTGACGTCCTCGGATGCCGCCCGGGAGAGGGTGTCCGCCACCGTCGTGCAGGCGAGCCGGACCACGGAGCGCAGCTCGGCATCCGAGGCGCCGGCCCGGCTCAGTACGGCCAGCGACTGGTTGACAGCGACGACAAACGTCGCGAGCTCGTCGAGTGTTCGGCTGTCGGCCGAGGAGTCCGCCAGTGCCGCACGTATCCGTTGGCGCTGTGTGTCGAGCAGGCCACGCACCTGCGCGCTGTTCTCCTCCTTCAGCGTCACGGACTGCGCGGCGGACTGGGCGATGAGGCACCCCACGGGGACCGACGGGTCGGCGATACGGCCCAGGATGACCTCGAAGAACGCCTCGACCGCGCGCACCGGATCACCGGAATGCGCCGCGAGCGCCTGCTCGTACTGTGCGCCGTAGATCGACGAGTAGCGGTCGAGGCACTTGCCGAAGAGCGCGTCCTTGTTGCCGAAGGCGCCGTAGAGGGAGCCGCGGCCGAGGCCGGTGGCCGAACCGAGGGCATCGAGTGAGGCGTCCGCGTACCCGCGCTGCCAGAACACCAGCATGGCCTGGTCCAGCGCCGCATCGATATCGAACTGCTTTCGGCCGGACACGGCGTGCACCTCCTCCTTCACGTCCCTGAAACGTCTCTGCTGTGAGCCTACTCGCATCTTGGATCGATCGGTCGCATCATCTTTGACCGATCGATCCAAGATGGTTAGCGTGAAGATCCTGTCGCGGGTCTCGCCTCGGCCGACACGCCGAACCAGCACACCCAGCACCGATGGAGGAAAACCATGACTCACCCTGCAATCACCGCCCGAGTCGCCGACAACCCCGTCCGCGACTTGCCACTGCGCGACCTGGCCGGCTTCACCCACTGCTGGGTCGACGCGGGCGGCATCCGACTTCATGCGGTTGAGGGCGGTCAGCCGAACGGCCCAGCCGTCGTGCTGCTCGCTGGATTCCCGCAGACCTGGTGGGCATGGCGAAAGGTGATGCCCCACCTGGCCGACCGATTCCACGTCATCGCGATCGACCTGCCAGGCCAGGGGCACTCCGAACGCCCGGACGCCGGCTACGACACGCACACGGTCGCCGCGTACGTCCACGCCACGGTGAGAGCGCTCGGAGTTTCGACATACTGGCTGGTCGCCCACGACATCGGAGCGTGGGTCGCTTTCTCCCTCGCCTTGAAGTACGAGAGCCGGCTGCGCGGCGTCGCGCTGCTCGACGCCGGAATCCCGGGCATCACACTCCCCGACGCCATCCCGACCGACCCCGAAGTGGCGTGGAAGACGTGGCACTTCGCATTCCATCTCGTGCCCGACCTGCCCGAGACGCTGCTCTCAGGCCGCGAACGCGAGTACGTCGGCTGGTTCCTGAGGGCTAAAACTCTCTCCCCCGACACCTTCGACGACGCCGAGATCGAGCAGTACGCCGCGGCCATCGCCGCTGACGGCGGACTCCGCGCCTGCCTGGCCTACTACCGAGACGCCGCTGAATCGGCGCGAAGGAACCACAAGGCCCTTGAACAACGGCACCTGACGGTCCCGGTTCTCGGGATCGCCGGCAGCCACGGCTCCATCCCTGACATGGCGGCTTCCCTCAAGCCGTGGGCCGACAACACCACGGGGATCATCGTGCCGGACGCAGGACACTTCATCCCGGACGAACAACCTGACGCCGTCGCTACCGCTCTGGCCGACTTCATCACTGAAGGCGACTGAACGCTCGGCCAGGAGTCCGTCCTTGTCGTCGAACATCCGGTACAGCGCGGGGGCCGTGATGCCCGCGGCTGCGGCGCGTTTTGCCCACGTCGTAGCCGCGATCACGTTCGGGGCATCGTTCGAGGCCAGGCCAAGGACAAGCTCAGCGGGTGCGTTTGTAGTGGCGGCGTGCTTTTTCGCGGTTGCCGCAGACAGCCATCGAGCACCAGCGGGCGCGGTTGGCGCGGCTGCGGTCGAGCAGGAACAACTGGCACTCGTCGTTGGCGCAGGGGCGTAGCCGACCGGGCAGTTGCTTCTCGGTGGCGGCCCAGGCGAGAACCACCTCGATGGCCAGCCGGGCGTGCGGGGGAGTCCTGAGTGTCCACTGAAGACCATCCGAAGTGATCTCGGGGATCTGGTGGACGCCTTCGAGCAGCGGGCTCAACGCGGCGGGCGAGCTGTCTCCGCGCACTATGTCCCGCAGGATGTCCCGCGTCTCGCGCAGCAACGCCAGTTCCGCGAGGCTGCCGTCGCCGCCGTGCTCCCGCGCCCAGCGTCTGCCTCCGTCCAGGTCGCCGAGCGCGTCCTGTTCCTCGCCGTTGACCAGTGGCCTGCTGTTGAGCAGGTCCAGCAGCGTATCCATCGAGTGTCGTTCCTTCTCTAACCAGATCGAGCGCTTTGACAGGTTAGCTCATTCCGTGCTTGCATGACGAGGCACTAACCGGATCGAACATTTAAAGGGGTTAGAAATGAGCTCGGTACACCACCGGACCGCCACCGTCGACGGCTACGAGATCTTCTACCGCGAAGCCGGCCCCGCCGACGCCCCCGTGATCGTCCTGCTGCACGGCTACCCAACCAGCTCGTTCATGTTCCGCGAGCTCATCCCGCTGCTGGCCGACGACTACCACGTCATCGCGCCTGACCACCTCGGCTTCGGTCACTCCGACGCCCCCCTGGTGGGGGAGTTCACCTACACTTTCGACGCCCTCGCCGAACTCACCTCCGGACTGCTCGACCAGCTGGGCCTGGACCGCTACGCCCTCTACGTCCAGGACTACGGTGCCCCCATCGGGTGGCGCCTCGCGCTCAAGCACCCCGAACGGATCTCCGCCGTCGTCACCCAGAACGGCAACGGCTACGAGGACGGTTTCGTCGAGTCGTTCTGGACCGACGTCTGGGCCTACGGGGCGAACCCCGGTCCCGACACCGAACCCGCCGTCCGCGTGGCGCTGAGCGTCGACGCCATCCGCTGGCAGTACGTGCACGGCGTGCCCGACCCGAGCCTGGTCAGCCCGGACACCTGGGAGCACGACTTCGCTCTCGTCTCCCGCGAGGGCAACGACGAGGTGCAGCTGGCGCTGTTCCGCGACTACCAGAACAACCGCCCGCTCTACCCGCTGCTACACGAATTTCTGCGCACCAGCGAGGTGCCGGTGCTCGCCGTGTGGGGCCGCAATGACGAAATCTTCGGCCCGGCCGGCGCGCAAGCCTTCGCCCGCGACGCAAAAGACGCGGAGGTGCACCTGATCAACGGCGGTCACTTCCTGCTGGAGAGCCACCTGGACGTCGTCGCGGGTTATCTGCGCGGCTTCCTTGGGCGGGTGCTGGACTGAGCGGGTGTCTCGTGACTGATCGTCTGACACCGCCTCGCCCGGCCGCCGACCGCGGACCTTCGCCGCCCCTGGAAGAAGCCGGCCGAGCCCGGGCGGTTCACCCCCGCCGGGCCCGCCGAGGGTTCAGGAACTTCCGCCCGAACTTGCCCTGTCCGGCCCGTGCGCCGAAACCCGACCGGCCCGGCTCCGGCCGACCGCCCGGCTCTAAAAACCGGCACCCCGCCACTCGCCACCTCGGTTCCATGTGCGGCCGCGCAGCGGTTTGGGCTTGTCGTCCTCGCTCGCGGGCGTGATCCCGAGGATGTGTTCGCACATCTGCTGGACACGGGTGAGCTGGTCCTCACCCTGGCGTACGACGTCACCCGGCTCGGTCGGCAGCGCGCCGCCCTCCTCCAGGTGCAGCCCGGTCCGAGGTGCCCGTGTTCGGCAGCCCACGGCGGCAGCCAGGCCTTCCTCCCACGCGACGTCGTAGTGCGACCACACCATGCCCAACTTCTCCACCTGCGCGACGCGGTCCTCATCCATGTCCCTGCTGGCGTAGAACCTTCGGGCGTCGGCGATCCATTGCCCCAGTGGGCGTGGAGAACCTCGGTAGGTGTTCTTGAACTTCCTGTTCCTGATCAGCGGAAGAGCTATCCACTAGATTGGTGCGTGGGCCGTGACTGGCGCTGAGGTGGAGCACCACCGGGGAGCGGTCTGACGAATCGGTCGATGCCGGGCGCCTGGGCGAGTGGTGAGCGACGCCTGGAGGCGGCCATGTCCCAGACACAGACAGCCCGGCTTATGGACGGAGTTGGCCTTGCCCGACGCATCGTTGAGGAGACGTCAAGCAAGGCGACAGAGATTTCGCGGCGTGTCGGCGTGACGCCTTGCCTCGCAACGGTGCTGGTAGGTGAGGATCCGGCTTCGGTGACGTACGTCCGGATGAAGCGGGCCCGTTGCGCGAAGGCGGGCATCGAGTCCCGGCTTGTCAGCCTGCCGGCCACCACTACAACCGCTGAGCTGGTGGAGACCCTCCAGTCCCTCTCGCAGGACGCCGGAGTGCACGGCATCTTGCTTCAGCACCCCGTAGGCCCGCACATCGATGAGCGGGCGGCATTCGAGGCCATCGCGCCGGAGAAGGACGTCGACGGGGTCACGATGAGCTCCTTCGGAGCGATGAGCTTCGGACTGCCCGGATTCGCATCGTGCACCCCGGGCGGGATCATGCGGCTCTTGGACGAGTATGAGGTCGATCTTGCTGGTCAGCATGCCGTTGTCGTGGGTCGCAGTGCGATCCTCGGCAAGCCCGTGGGAATGCTCTTGCTCGCCCGGGACGCCACTGTCACCTACTGCCACTCCCGTACGACGGATCTGGCCGCGATCGTGCAGGAAGCGGACGTTGTTGTGGCGGCCGTGGGACGGCCTCGTCTTGTTCGCGGGGAAGACGTCAAGCCAGGGGCCGTCGTGATCGACGCCGGATACAACCCAGGCAACGTCGGCGACGTCGACTTCGACACCGCCCGCACTCGTGCCCGCTTGATCACGCCGGTCCCCGGCGGGGTCGGCCCCATGACCATCGCAGTCCTGCTGGCGCAGACGGTTGACGCGGCATCCATCCAGCTTGGGCTGGCCGGCCGGTGAATGAGGTCGCCTTGATTTTGGCTTGGACGACAAGCGGCTAGCCTGCTGACCGGTTTTTTTCGGTCCAGTTGGTGCGGGGGCCTTTGCGGGTGAGCCGCCGGATCATCGTGGTGATGAGGGCCCAGTTGTGCGGCCGACGGTGGAGGCGCCTTTGACTGACTGGGAGTACACGACCAGCGTCACCGGGTGCGGGCAGCGCCCTTTGCCAGTACGGATCCGGCGCCGGAGCTGATCACGGATGTAGATGACCACCCCGGCCCGGTTCCACCTCCAGAAAGACTCGTGGACCGTCTCCCACGGTTCCGTGACGCCCGCCGCTGACGACAGGCCCGCACCCGGCAACGGTCCGGGCAGCCACCGCCGCCCTCGACCGCTCCACCCCCACCGTCCACGACCACACTCCCGGCAATACCGCCGAGCAATCCCTCAGCCCCCACAGCCAGATCGTCCAGCCGTACCCACCTCACGGCCAGGGATCAAAACACCTACTAAGCCGGCGGCAGCGCACGGCGTGTCAGCGGTGGAGGGAGCGGTTGAGCTCGACGAGTTGCTCCCGCGTGGGCGTGGAGGTGTACTCCAAGTAGCGCTCCATCATGCGGTCCCGGTTGTGCGGGGCCTCGTCCCGGTCGGCCGAGTTAAGGGCCTTCTCCAGGTCCCGCAGGCCCAGTTCGGTGCAGTATGCGGGCGTCATCGGCTGCTGGCGCCAAGAGTCGGCCAGAGCGCCGGCGTCGAAGGGGTCGAAGCCCGTTTCGTCCACCAGGCGCATGCCCACACGCCGCGCCTGTTCGGAATCGGCCGCGACCGGCAGCGCGATGCGGTGCGGGGTGCCCGCCGGAGCGTCCTTGGTCTGGAACGTTTGTGACAGCACGGCGTTCCACGCCTTGACCACGGGCCGCCCCAGCTGCTCGGTGACCCACAGGCTTTCCACCTGGCCGTTGTCCACCGCTTCGATGGCGCCGTCCCGGTGGGGCATGTAGTTGGAGGTGTCGATGACTACGGTCTGGCCGGGTACGGAGGCGAACAGCGGCGCCACCGCCGGGATTCGCCCGAACGGGATGGACAGAACGATGACGTCCTTGCCCTGGACGGCGTCGGCCGCGGTCACCGCGTGCGCCCCGAATTCCAGCGCCTCGGCATCGATCGTCTCGGGCCCCCGGGAGTTGGCCACCGCAACGTCGTGTCCGCCGGCGCTGAGCCTGCGCGCCAGCGTCGTTCCGATCGGCCCTGTGCCGATAACACCAATTATCATGATTCATCCCTCTCGTGTTTGCGCCACCCCCTTGAAGGGGTGGCCAGGGTGTGATGGATGACTGTGCGCGGGCATGCGACACCGCAGGAATGACCGAGGGGGCCGGCATCCGGCTGCAAGGAGAGCGGCCGATGGCCTACTCCTCGTTGTCCTGTTCGCGGTATCCGCTCTCGATGAGAGCGCACGGACGGCCGAGTGATTCTTCGTCGGTGGCGCCGGTGCCGCTGCTCCAGGCAACACAGACAGCCGCGAGGAACAGGTCGTACCCCTTCACGGACTGCCGTGCGTGGCCCGCACGGTGGGATTGCGCTGGACGTCCGCACGGGGCTCACGCCCCTGCTGTCCCTTGTCGCTCATACGCCTGCCCGTCTCCTGCGTTCTGTCGGCCCACGAAAAACGGAGGCTGGCTCCGCATGCTTCGAGGGTAAAACGGAGGCGGCATCCGGTCAACTCGTGACGACTGCTCCCGTTGACGGCTGATGACTGGAACCGGACCCGCCTGGAGCAAGGGCGAGATGTCGGAGCGCCGGGCCAGGGCCTTCGCGAGCTGTTCGGCTACGTCGGGG
The DNA here is from genome assembly GCF_002150735.1 of Streptomyces africanus. Lineage (GTDB taxonomy): Bacteria > Actinomycetota > Actinomycetes > Streptomycetales > Streptomycetaceae > Streptomyces > Streptomyces africanus. The sequence continues at coordinate 13,002 of NZ_MUKA01000232.1, read as the reverse complement.
GTGCAGCGCAGCCGGACGATCCAGGCCTGCCGGCCGAGCAGGCGCTCGTCGGTCATGCCGACCACCCTCAGCCCGGCGGTGGTGCGCAGCTTGCGGAAGCGGCGGGCGATGGTCTGGTCGGACACTCCGAGGACCTCGGCGATACGGCTGAACGGCGCCCGTCCGTCGACCTGGAGGGCGTGGAGCAGCTTCCGGTCGAGGGCGTCGAGGGAAGGGGACTCCACCGGCTGTCTCCTGCTGCGAGAAGGTGATGCTCACGGTATGTCGTAGTGCAGCGCACGTGTGGCCCGGGACCGGTGACCGTTGGCGTCACCCCTCCTGATGGTTGGCCTGCAGGGCGGACCCGGGTGCGGGCGCGTGCGCCCCAGGGCCCTGAGGCTGTGCCGGTGCGCGGCCGGTCGTGCCGGGGTTCCCGGCGGCGTGACGGCCATGGACGGCACTGTAGCCGCCGGTGGCCGGAGGGGCCGGGTGCTGGGGACGGCGCAGCAGGAACACCCCGACGACGGCGGCCAGCAGGACCAGGACGGCGGAGACGATCAGGCACAGCCGGAGTCCGTCGAGGAACGCCTCGGACAGGGCACCCAGGACACGAGGAGTGCCGGCGCCGAAATCCGTGCCGCCGAGGGCGCTCGGTCCGCCGGTGTCCGCGACCGCGGTGGCGTGCCGGACCGTCGCTTCGGTCAGACCGGCGTCGGCGAGGTGACCGGGCAGGGCGTCCACGGCCTCGGACGACAGCAGGGCGCCGAGGGCGGCGGGGCCGAGGGCGGCGCCGACCTGGCGGAAGGCGTTGTTGTCGGCCGCGGCCATGCCGGCCTGGTGGTGCGCTACCGAGCTGACCGCGGTGGCGGTCATCGGGGTGATGACGAAGGCCATGCCCAGGCCGAGCAGAACCAGCCGCCAGGCCAGGGATCCGAACGAACGGTGCCGACCGCGGCGGTGGACAGTGCCACCATCACCTTCTCGTCCGTTAAGGAGGCGACGCCGCCTTCGATGATCCCGTACACCAGGGCGGTGATCGCCAGTGCCGCGGTGATCTGGCCCGGCCAGTCCAGTCGGCGCGCGCCCGGGGCGCGGGAGTCGGCCGGCATCTTCGCCGCGCATGCCATGGCGAGCAGCGAGGCGGGGATGGGCAGGAGGTAGATCCAACGCCACGCGAAGTGGTCGAGGATCACTCCGGCCATGAGGGGGCCGATGGCCAGCGCCGCCGTGAGCGACGCCAATTCGGCCCATGGCCACCTCGAACGCCTCCCGCCAACGGACGGGATCTATGCCGTGCCCTGCGGCCACCGTCTCATCGTTACTCCACACAAGTCACGATGATCAACGGTGGCCGCGCCCGTTCCCGCACCGGCCCTCACCAGCAAGATCACGATCCACAGGCGGAATTCCCAACTGACTGTAGTAGGGCTGGACCTGGGTCGCCCAGAACGTGCGCATTGGCCGCTGGACGCGGCGCACTTGAGCTTGGAACTGGGGGAGCAGCCGACGGCCTGGCCTGTAGGCAGCGAGGAAACGGATGATCGGCCCTCCGTTGTCGTGAAGCGTGCGGAGCACGCGTTGGCCGACTGCCGACGGGTACTTCTGCGAGGGCTCGCCGGCAGCGCAAATGCAACGCTGCTTCAATGGCTGGCTGTCGCCACGGCACGCGATGAACTGCCGAAGGAACTGGGCGACTGGCGGGGGCGGATTCCGTTCGTCCTGCCCCTGCGGACGCCGGTGCGGCGTGGGCCCCTTCCGGAGCCGCAGGATTTCCTGTCCGCGGTCGGAGCCCCCTGGCCGCCTCGCAGCCGGAGGGCTGGGCCGATGACGTACTCGCCAGAGGCGAGGCACTCGTCCTGGTCGACGGCATCGACGAGGTCCCCCAAGAGCAGCGGAGTGCTACGCGGGACTGGCTCGAGCGGCTCTTGGCGGCCTACACGGGCGCACATTCGTGGTCACTTCTTCAACGCCCGCTCCAGATTCCCAGGCGTCTTCCATGGCCTTTCAGGCGTCCAGGAAGTCCCCCACTTTGGGCGCCACATACCCGACGCTGCGCCCCTCGCTGTCGAGCAGTCGGCCCATGTGATTCACGGTGTGCAGGCAGACGGCCCGGTCCACGATGGAGAGATCTCGAGAGCGCTCTGTGATCGTCGCCTCCAGTTGCGGCAGATTCCCGAGCGATCGCAGCCAGACCATCAGCAGGAGGTTCCGCTCTCCCGTAAGGGCGCAGCACAGGCGTACGTCAGGGAGCGCTGTAAGTGAGCGTGCCGTGGACTCCATGTGCTGCGGTGCCACGCTCGCCCACAGTACGGCCGAGTGCGGCCAGCCCGACAGGGACTGCGCCATCTCGCAGCGCAGCCTGAGCAACCGGCCGGTCAGCAGGCGCTTGACGCGGCGGCGCGCGGTGGGCTCGCTGATCCCGGCGCGGTCGGCGATCGCGGTGTAGGACATGCGGCCGTCCTCGTGCAGCAGCCGGAACAGCTTCCGGTCCACAGCATCCATCCGGGCACCTCCCACCGTGGTGGACGGTGTGCCGGCCAGTTCCAATGCGCGTCGCTGTGACAGTTCGAGGCTGCGCAGACGCCATCGGCTCGGCTCGCCGTAGCCCACGGTCCGTATCTCCGCCCGATACGCCCGGACACCGGACAGCTGCCCTAGCGTGCCGCGCAGGTACGCCGACACCTCCGCGGATGTGCGCAACGTCGCCACGACCAGCAGCCCGTACATGCCTGTGAGGTGGTGGACGTAGCGCACGTGGGGCTCGGCACTCAACGCGGTGGCGATGTCGTCCAGCCGGCCGGGAACGCAATCGATCTCGATGTACACCATGCAGAACTCGCTGTGCAGGGCCGTGCCGGCCACACAGGTGACCCACGCCAGTCCCGCCTCGGCCAGCCGCTCCCAGCGGCGTGCCACAGTCACCGGATCGAGCGCGAGCGCCCCGGCCAGCTGAGCCCAGGAGGCGCGCGGCGAGAGCTGGAGCGCATTGATCAGCTCCAGGTCTTTCTCATCGACGGAATCGTGCGGCATGCCTCTTCCTATCACCGTGTACGAGCTGCGTATAGGCGCCCATTCGCCTGTCGTGACGGAATGCTGCGTATCGAGAGTCGTTCCACGAAGCCTGCCGATTCTGGTGGCCCAAACACTCTGGGGGCACCGAGGAGGTCCGAGATCGTGAGGATCACGCAAGTCGATCAAGACACTGACGGCCGTCGGCAGCAGCGTGACCGAGCTGTCCGCGAGGCGGTGCGGTCCGGTCTGATCGGCCCCGCCCATGTGGCGGCGGGGTTCTTGGACGCCGACGGGATCCAGGAGTCCGTGCGCGACCTCCGACGAGCCTTTGGCGACGCGCCAGTGCTGCACACGTTCGCCGCCAAGGCCGCGCCTTTGGTCCCCGTGCTGCGCCTGCTCGCCCGGTCCGGCATGGGGTGCGAGGTCGCCAGCCCGGGCGAACTCGCCCAGGCCGTCGCTGCCGACTTCCCGCCGGAACGCATCGTGCTGGACTCACCCGCGAAGACCCGCGCCGAGCTGGCCGACGCGCTCGCCTTGGGAGTGGCGGTGAACGCCGACAACTTTCCCGAGTTGGACCGCATCGGCGAACTACTCGCTGTGAGCGAGAGCACCTCGGTGCTCGGGCTGCGGATCAACCCACAGGTCGGCGCCGGAGCCATCGACGCGATGAGCACCGCCTCGCTCAGCTCGAAGTTCGGCGTGCCACTGCGAGATGCAGGAGCACGGAAGCGCATCCTCAAGGCTTTCGCCGAGCGGCCCTGGCTCACTCGGCTGCACGTGCACGTCGGTTCGCAAGGCTGCTCCCTGGAGCTCATCGGCCAGGGAGTGCGCGCCGCGTACGAACTCGCCGAGGAGATCAACGCGATGGCGGGCCGGCAGCAGGTGACCAGTCTGGATATCGGCGGCGGCCTGCCGGTCAACTTCGACGACGACGAGATCCGCCCGACCTACGCGGACTACGTCCGGCAGCTGCGCGCCTCCGTTCCCGAACTCCTGGGCGGGCGCTACGACCTGGTAACCGAATTCGGTCGTTCACTGGTCGCCAAGAACGGCTTCACGGCCGCGGTCGTGGAGTACACCAAAGACGCCGGCGGCCGCCGCATCGCGCTGACACACGCGGGCGCGCACATCGCCACCCGCACCGTCTTCATGCCGGAGGCGTGGCCGCTGCGGATGGCGGTGTACGACTCCGACGGCAAGCCCAAGCTTGCTCCGGAGCGGGTCCAGGATGTCGCGGGCCCGTGCTGTTTCGCCGGGGACCTCGTAGCCCGCGGACGCAAGCTGCCCGAACTGGCACCTGGGGACGTCGTGGTGCTGCTGGACACCGGCGGTTACTACTTCTCCTCCCCCTGGTCGTACAACAGTCTCGCCCGGCCCGCCGTACACGGCTTCACCACACGCGAATCGGACATACGGTTCGCCGCGGTCCGCCCGGAACAGACCCTCGTCGAGATCCTGGCGGAAAGCGGCGTCGACCAGGCAGACGCACTCCTCTTCAGTGACGTGGACAGCACCCCGGCCCACGCGGGCACCCCGGCCCCCGCGCGATGTGTACAGACAGAAACCCGATCGTGGCACTGACCGAGGTTGCGACGACACCCGCTCGCCGTTTGCCCGCGGCCAAGCAGGCGGCACCCTACGCCGTTGCCGTAGCGGGACTGATCGCCACACCGACATTCGCCTCGTTGTCGGCACCCGAACCCAACTCCACTGCGAAGGAAGAAAGTTGAACGAATTCGATGTACTCGCCGTCGGCGGTACCGTCATCGACGGCACCCCCGGCCCGGTCCGACGGGCAGATGTCGGCATCCGGGACGACCGCATCGTCTTTCTCGGACGGGCCACGCCTCACGCCACCGCACGGGAGGTACTCGACTGCACCGGCCACGTCGTCGCGCCCGGCTTTGTCGACCTGCACTCGCACGCCGACTACACCGTGTGCGACGCGCCCAGCGCCGAAACGTGCATCAGACAGGGCGTCACCACCATCGTCACGGGCAACTGCGGCGCTTCCCCCTTCCCCATCACACCCGAGCGGCGACACGCGTGGCACACCACGCTCGCACGCGGCAACCTCAGCACCGTCGACATGCCCTGGGAGGACTTCGACGGATTCGCACGCGCGGTGGAGGAGGCCGAACCGTGCGTCAACCTCGCCGCCCTCGTCGGCCACGCGGCCCTCCGCGTGGCCGCTGTCGGCACCGAACGGCGCCCCGCGACAGCCGACGAGACCGCCCTCATGCGCAAGCTCCTCGCCAGGGCTGCCGAACAGGGGGTGTTCGGTCTGTCCACCGGACTCATCTATGCCCCCGGGTCGTTCGCCGACACCGACGAGGTCGTGGCGCTGGCCACCGAGGCTCGGCAGGCCGGACTGCTCTACAGCACCCATATACGCGACGAGGGCGACCATCTCGTCGAGGCCGTGACCGAAGCTCTGGAAACCGCCCGACGCAGCGGCGTGCGCCTACAGATCTCGCACCTTAAGGCCCTGGGCCCCGCCAACCACGGCAAGGTGCACGAGGCGCTGACCCTCATCGACTCCGCTGCCGCGGAAGGAGTGGACGTGGCGTGCGATGTCTACCCCTACGCCGCCTCCTCCACCCGGCTCACCTCACGCCTTCCCGACTGGGCGCTGGACGGCGGTCGCGACGCGCTCCTCGCCCGACTGGAGAACCCGAAGACCCGCGAGGCGATCACCTCGGAGCTCCGGGCGAAGACCGGACACACCTTCCTTCCCGAAAGCACCGTCATCGCTTCGATGCCGCCGGGCCGCTACTCCTCGTGGGTGGGAAGCACGGTCCAGGACATCGCCGCCGCCACCGGCCGCGATCCGGCCGAGGCATCCCTCGACGTACTGCGCGCGCACAAGGCCCTGGTCTGGATCATCAACCATGCAATGTCCGAGGCGGATGTGGAAACAGTGCTACGCCACCACCGCAGCGCAGTCGCCAGTGACAGCTGGGTACTGGACACCGCCACCGACGGCAACCCCCACCCCCGTCACTTCGGTACGTTCGCCCGGGTCCTGTCCCGGTACACCCGCGACGGCCAGGTTCTCACGCTCCAGGAGGCCGTCCACAAGATGAGCGCGCTGCCCGCCGCTCGCCTCGGCCTCACCGACCGAGGCATCCTGAGCGAAGGAATGGTCGCCGACCTCGCCGTTTTCGATCCCGAGACGGTCAGCGACACCGCCACCTTTGACGCGCCGCTGTCTTATGCCGTGGGCACTCGTCACGTCCTCGTCAACGGCCGCCCCGTACTGCGTGATGGCGTCCTCACGAAGCACCGTCCTGGCACGGTGCTCCGCAGGACGGCCGTGCGCTCCCTCTCCCACCGCACAAGGAGGTCCCCGTGAGTTCCACCCTCGTCCAGTCACAGCCGACTGAGCCCCAGTCGAGAGCCTTGCACACCGCGTTCCGGGAACTTCGTAACCTTTCCGCCGCCGGCCACAATCCTCATCGTCGGCTTCGGTATCGCCGTCAGCGAGGCGAACCGGCTGTTCCCCGCGCTGCTGCGCCGCAAATACCTGACCTTCGCGCTGTCGATGACGGTGATGGGGCGGTCCGCTCGGAGTTCCACGCCTCCGATTCTTCCTTCGCGCCTGGTCAGGAGTCGTGATGACCCTCTCGTCCCCTGTCTCTTTGGCTTCGAATGCTCTGGCCGACACCTTCTTCGACTGGGGCCTGATCGCCCGGACTTTTCCGCGGTTGATCTCCGAGGGCCTGCTGAACACGTTGACGATCGCCGCAGGGGCCATCGTGCTCGGAGTCGTCATCGCTCTGGCGGCCACGATGCTGCTCCTGTCGAACCGCTGGTGGGTGCGGCTTCCCGCCCGGATCTACGTCGATGTCTTCCGCGGCCTTCCAGTGATCATCACGGTGATGCTGGTCGGTGTGGGCCTGCCCGCCGCCGGCCTACGGCCCTTCGGTACCGACCCCTTCGGCTACGCGATCCTGGCGATCGGCATCATCTCCGGCGCCTACACCGCGGAGATCTTCCGCTCCGGCGTCCAGAGCGTCGACCCCGGACAGTTGCAGGCGGCCCGCAGCCTCGGTCTGAGCTATCTCAAAGCGATGCGCCTGGTCGTGGTGCCGCAGGGCATCCGCCGCGTACTGCCCGCCATGGCCGGCCAGTTCATCAAGGACATCAAGGAAAGCTCACTGGTCTACCTCCTCGGCCTCGCCGTCGGGCAGCGCGAGCTGTACTTCATCGCCCAGGAGGAGGTCGCCCGCACCTACAACTCCTCACCCCTGATCGCCGCGGGCATCTGCTACCTCTCGCTGACCATCCCCATGACCTACCTCGTCAACTACCTCGACAAGCGGCTGCGCGAGGGCCCGCGCCCCGGCAACACCCCGACCCCCGTCGATCCGGACCTGCCCGACACCCCGCTCCAGACTGCTGGAGCCACCGGAAGGGAAGCCCGATGAACCCCGCCACCGCCGGCCCGAACCCGGTCGCCCCCCTGCCCAAAGGTGCACCCAAAGCCGCGCCCTGGACACCGGACGCCCCCGCCGCCCTGCAGGTCAAAGGGCTCAGCAAGAGCTACGGCTCCAACACCGTGGTATGCGAGGTCACCCTCGATGTGCGGCGCGGAGAGACCCTCTGCGTGATCGGCCCGTCCGGCTCGGGCAAGTCCACCCTGCTGAAGTGCCTGAACCTGCTGGAGACGCCCGACTGCGGTGAGATCTGGCTCGGCGAAACCTGCCTGACCGCCCCGAGGGCCGACGTCGACGCCGCACGCTCCCGCATCGGCATGGTCTTCCAGCACTTCAACCTCTTCCCCCATATGAGCGTCGAGCGCAACGTCACCCTCGGCCTGACCTCCGTCAAGGGCATGGGCCGCGAGCAGGCCCGCGAGATCGCACGGCGCCGCCTCGACCAGGTCGGCCTCGCCGCCCTCGCCGACCAGCGGCCCGGCCGGCTCTCCGGCGGGCAGCAACAGCGCGTCGCCATCGCCCGCGCTCTCGCCATGGAGCCGGAGGTGATGCTCTTCGACGAGGCCACCTCCGCGCTCGACCCCGAACTGGTCAAGGACGTGCTCGCCGTGATGCGGGACCTCGCCTCGGGCGGCATGACCATGGCCGTCGTCACCCACGAAATGGGCTTCGCCCGGGAGGCCGCCGATCGCGTCGCCTTCATGTGCGACAGCCGCCTCGCCGAGATCGGCACACCCGACCGGATCTTCGAGAGCGCCGAACACCCCCGGCTGCGCCAATTCCTCTCCCAAATCCTCTGAACCGCCCACCCAGCACAGAAAGTCCTAGCCATGCGCACACCCCGTAGATCGCTGCTCGTCTGCGCCGTCACCACCGCTCTGCTGCTCCCCCTCACCGCCTGTGGCGGCGGCAGCGATGCCGCAGACTCCAAAGCAGCCAAGTACAAGAACCTGGTCAAGTCCGGTGTGATCACCGCCGGAACCCAGTCCGAGCAGCCGCCCTTCGCAGTCGCCGACGCCAACGGCAAGCCCAGCGGATTCGCCGTCGACCTGATGAACCAGGTCGCCAAGCGCCTCGGCATGAAGGTCGAGTACAAGACCACGAACCTCCTGGGCCTGCTCGCCGGACTGCCCGCCGAGCAGTACGACGTCGGCGTCGCCGGCGTCGTAGCCACCCCCGAGCGCGAGAAGGAGGTCGACTTCTCCACCCCGTACTACTGGGGCATCACCGATGTCCTGACCGACAAGACCGGCAAGCAGACCAAGCTGTCGGACTTCGACGGCAAGCGGGTCGGCATCGTCAGCGGCTCGATAGCGGAGGACCTCACGGCCAAGCTCATGCCGAAGGCGCGCACGGTGAAGTTCAAGGACCAGACCGGGCTCATCGGCCAGCTCCGCTCCGGAGGCGTCGAAGCAGTCCTTCTCAGCTCTGCCAGCGCGGACGAATACCTCACAAAGCAACCGATTCGCGTCGCCGTCAAGGTAGACAACCTCCAGGGCACTGCCTTCCCCATCCGGAAGAAGGGCGACCCGAAGCTGCGCAAGGACATCGACGCCCAGATCAACGCGATGATCGACGACGGCACATACCTCACGCTCTACAAGAAGTACTTCCATGACCCGATCAGCGCCGACTTGATCAAGGTACGACCCGGGCTCGCGAAGCAGGTCAAGAACACCAGCCTGGCCCCTTCCGAGAAGTGACGACTGGGCGGTCATCGACCTCGCCGAGCCGGCCTCGGGTCACCACCAGCTGCTGATCCGCCGCAACCGCTGCACCGGTGAACTCGCCTACTACCGCTGCCACTCCACCATGCCGGCATCCCTGGCCACCCTGGTCAGGGTCGCGGGTTCCAGATGGCGGGTGGAGGAGACCTTCCAAATGGAGAAAGGACTGGCCGGACTGGATGAACACCAGGTCCGCCGCTACCCCTCCTGGGCTCGCCGGGTCACCCTCGCGATGCTGGCCCACGCCTTCCTCGCCGTCGTCCGCGCCGACGAACACGCACACCGACCCACGCCGGACGACCTGATCCCGCTGTCCTGCAACGAGATCTGCCGCCTGTTCATCGCACTCGTCATCCGGCCCGTCCGCGACGCGGCCCACCGGCTTGCCTGGTCCGACTGGCGCCGCCGCCACCAGGCACGATCACGCACCGGTCACTACCGGCGACAAGCCGCATCCCAGACATGAAGATCACGATCTACAGCTGGAGTATTAGGGCGGGTGCGAATCGTTTCTGCGGTGAAGAACCGTGGTCCGTGCGGGTGAGCGCAGCCGCTTTTGTCTCCAAGGGGCGTGCGGGGGCGGGTAGAACGCGGGAGTTGTTCCGTCGCGCTGAAGGGTGTTCGTGATGAGCCGAGGTCTGATCGTCGTGGATGTGCAGAACGACTTCTGTGAGGGAGGCAGCATTCCTGTTTCGGGTGGGGCCCGGATCGCGACTGCTGTCGCCGAACTGGTGGAACGCAGTGCGGGGGCTGATTACCAGTACGTCGTCGCCACCCGGGATCACCACATCGACCCCGGGAGCCACTTCTCCGAGAACCCCGACTTCAAGGACAGCTTCCCCGTTCACTGCGTGGCCGGGCACGAGGGCGGGGAGTTCCACCCGAACTTCGCTCCCACGGCCGCGGGCGGCAAGGTGGATGCCGTCTTCTTCAAGGGAGCCCACAGTGCTTCCAAGAGCGGCTTCGAAGGCGCCGATGAACACGGCACATCCCTGGCGGACTGGCTGCGCTCGCGGGGGGTGCAAGAGGTCGACGTGGTAGGCATCGCCACCGACCACTGTGTCCGCGCGACGGCCCTCGACGCCGTCAAGGCCGGGTTCCGCGCCCGGGTACTCCTGGACTACTCGGTCGGCGTCGCCCCGGATACCACAGCGTCGACTCTGGAGGACTTCCGCCGGGCAGGCGTTGCGGTCTCCGGCGAGGTGCCAGAACCGCAATAGATCCTGGCATCGGCTCGACGCCGTCCGGGATCGTCGGCCGGCGCTCGTGTCGACGAACTCGCCACGGACAACCGGCATCTGGAGCCTGGCTGCCGCCGCCCGGTGCTGCTGGGTGCCTGGCGGTGCGGGCGTGGCTTGGGTGTGGGCCGCGGCGGATCCAATGGAGGACGCGAGGGGAGCCCGGTGGCTGCCCTGACGTGCCGGCCCGCAGCCGGTTGAGGGTTTCGTGATGTGCCTTCAGCTCGGTGCGCCCCGCGCGCGAACGGAGCCCGGCGCCCGGCCTGGAGAGGGGACCGGGCGGCGGACATGACCCGTCAGCGTGTACCGACCTCGATGGGGGTGCTCTGGCTGCTTTCGCTGCCTACGCGGAAGGTGAGCGAGGTGCGGCCGGTGGCGTTGGGGTCGGTGGCCTTGGCTGCTACGAACGCGATGGACTGGGAGGACTTGCCGGCGAGTGCCAGATTGACCTTGGAGAACGTGAGTGTCTGGCCGTCGGGGGAGAGCTGCCCGGGATAGTTCTTTGCTGCTCCGTCGCTGTCGAGCACGGTCAGCATGTAGCCGGGGTTGCCCTCGGCGACGAATGCCAGCCCCATGCCCGGGGGCAGGCTGACCTGGACGTCGTGCACCGGGACGGGGCCGTCGTCGGTCGTCAGCCGTACCCCGGGGTAGCCGACGGGGCCGTCGGCGGAGAGCTTCACGTCCGGCGGCCCGCCGGGAGCGACGGTGAAGCGTGCGCCGGTCGCGCCGGTTGCGGTGTAGCGGTAGTAGATGCTGCCGATTTGGAAGGCGTCTTCGAGTTTGTTGCGGTCCCAGCTGAGGATGCTGGTCTTGCCGCTGGCGGTGTCGATGGACTGCGGCCAGACCAGGAACCGGTAGTACCCGGGCTTGTCGCCCGCGTCGCGCAGGTTGATGGCCTCGAGGATCTTCTTGTCGCCGGTGCCGCTGCCCTGGTGGCCCTTGACGTTGAGCTTGACCGGGTCGGGAGTGAGGTGGGAGGGCGTCCCGTCCTCGTGCAGCAGTTGCCAGTACACGTGATCGCTGTAGTTGCTTGCGACGTCCTTCATGTCCTGGCGGGGGTTGACCAGGTCCACGATGAGTTTCTCGGCGACGTAGCCGTTGTCGGACACGTAACCGAACCCGGCCTGGCTGTTGGGGGTGCCGCCCCAGCCGGCGTCGTAGGGCAGGCGGACGAACGGCCGCCCGGTGTACCCCTTGTCCGCGTTGTAGTAGGGCCACAGGACCTCCACCGGCACATGGGTGGTGCGGGTGGTGCCGTCGTTGAGGCTGAGCCTCACCCCGAGCTGGTAGGTGCGGCTGTACTGGTTCTGCTCGGGGGCGGCGTCGACGTTGAGGTCGCCGCGCAGCGTGAAGGTGATGACGTCGGAGTCCTCCAGGAACGTCAGGTCGATGATCTCGTACTGCTCACTGGTGCCCATCTGGCCGCGTGGCACGACCCCGGCGGTTGTGTAGGCCTTGTCGTCCTGGCCGTAGTAGGCGTACTCGACCTTGGTGATCTTGACGCCCGCCGGGACGCGGATGCGGCCGTCGTAGCGGAACTCGGAATCCCATACCGAGAACCGGTTCGCGTATCCGAGAGTCTTGATGCCCGTCTGCGCCGGGTCCGTCGCCTCGGTGTCGGCCACGTACTCGGTTGATGTAGTCATGCCAACCTCCCATGTGTGCGAGTCCTGGCCTGTTCACAACCGGCCAGGCGGGACAAGGGTGCAGGGAAGGTAGGGCCCGGCTCACCTGGTGAGCGAACGGTGCCCACGGGACTGCTGCCATTCGGCAGCCTTGCCGCATCACTTGGCACGAACCCCCATCTCCTCCGTGTGAGTGAATAAATGGGATGAACTTGACGGCTTGGCACACGCCCGGCGGCTGACGCCCCCGGCGCACGGGACGCTCGCGCGGTCAACCGGACCTTGCGGCCGCAGAGTTGACTGCTTCCGCGCGCCCATCCCTCGATAGGCACGCTACGTGTTTATCCGATTGCGAAGGGTATGCAGGCGGGTGCTGATGCCTTCGGTGTGACCGCCGGGGGCATCGGTGCCGCTCGGCACGAGAGACGTGGCCGAGCGGGCGGGCAGCCCGTTCGGCGGGTGTGCCGGCGAATCGTCGTTTCGACCCGTTCGGAGAACAACTTTTGCGTGTGGACCCTGCGGCACTGCGTCCCTACCGGCCGGCCGTCGCCCCGACCAGGCGGCGGATGTCCCTGGTGGCCCGGGTGTACGGCTACCCGCCGGACCACAACGCGGGGTCGGAGTGGATGCTGCACTCGATGCTCCGGCCCTTGGCCGAGCGCGGCCACGACGTGACCGTCTGGCTGTCGCACCCCGGAAAGACCGAGAAACGCTATGAGATCGACGGAGTGCGTGTCGTCCCCTTTCAGGACGGTCTGGACTTCGCCGCCCAGGCCGCCGAGGCGGACGTGCTGCTGTCGCACTTCGAGAACGTGCCGGTCCTGGCGGGCCTTGCCCGCGACCGCCGGATCCCGCTCGCCGTGATCTGCCACGACAACTTCGCCACCAGCTTCCACAACGCAGCCGGCGCCGACCTCGTCGTCTACAACAGCGAGTGGATCAGAAGAGACGCCGAGATCTACTACGCCCGCTACCCGCAGGA
>NZ_MUKA01000231.1 GCF_002150735.1 Streptomyces africanus | reverse complement strand
CCCCAGACCCGCTCGACCAGCTCGGCGTCGTGCCGGCCCTCGACGTAGATCCGCCCGGCGCGGGCCACGCGGGCACGGGCGCCGGGGACGGCCACCGAACCGGACGCCGTGCGGGCGGGACGGGCGGGGCCGGCGGGCGAGGGGCGGACCAGGGTCACGACCCTGCCCTCCAGGAGGAACCCGCGCGGCTCCATGGGGAACACCCGGTGCTTGCCGAAGCGGTCCTCCAGGGTCACCGTGCCCGCCTCGCAGCGGATCACCGCGCCGCAGAAACCGGTCCCCGGCTCCTCGACCACCAGGCCCGGCTCCGCCGGAACCTCGGGAACCGGCTTCGGCTTCTTCCACGGCGGGGTCAGGTCCGGAGAGTACTGGCGCATTCGAATGACGATAGGAGAAGGCGTACGGCGATCACCGCGACACGCCGAAATACGCCGCCAGCGCGNNCCGCGTCCACCACCGCTCCGTGACCGGGTACGTACAGCGCGTCCTCGCCGCCCAGGTCGAGCAGCCGGTCCAGGGCGGCCGGCCAGTGCGACGGCACGGCGTCGGGGCCCGCCTGCGGCTCGCCGGACTCCTCGACCAGGTCGCCGCAGAACACCACCTCCGGATCGCCCGGCACCAGCACCGCCAGGTCGTGCGCGGTGTGTCCGGGGCCCACGTTCGCCAGCAGCACCTGGCGTCCGCCGCCCAGGTCGAGGGTCCACTCGCCGGAGACCAGGTGGCGGGGCGCGACCAGCCGGTCCGCCGCCTCCTGCGCGATGCTCTCCGCCAGGCCGCCTCGCACCGCGTCCGCGCGCAGCTCCTCGCGGTCCCGCAGGCGCGTCAGCACCGCGTCCACGCCCACCGCGCCGAACACCTCCGCGTCCGTGAACTCCGCCACCCCGAAGACATGGTCGAAGTGGGGATGGGTCAGCGCGAGATGCGTCACACCGTGACCGGTGAGCGACCGCGCCTGCTCGCGCAACCGCGCGCCCTCGGCCGGGCTCGACCCCGCGTCGATCATGAGTACCGCGTCCTCGCCGGCGACCAGCCCCGTCGTGCAGTCCCACACCGGGAGCCGGCACCGCCCCACGCCCGCGGCCACGCGCTCCCAGCCGAGCTCTTCCCAAGTCACCGTCATACGGCGACGCTAGCGGGTACCACCGCCCGGGGCACGACAGCACGCGACCAGCCTTGCCGGGGGTGTACCCCACAGCCGTACACTGGGCGGGGAATGCTGGCACTCGCACGCGCAGAGTGCCAGGCCCGACAGGCAGGAACCAGGCGGACGACTTCTGGAGGTGCGCGCGAATGCTCAGTGAACGCAGGCTTCAGGTGCTGCGCGCCATCGTCCAGGACTACGTCGGCACCGAGGAGCCGGTGGGCTCCAAGGCCCTCACCGAGCGGCACAACCTCGGCGTCTCGCCGGCCACCGTCCGCAACGACATGGCGGCCCTGGAGGACGAGGGGTACATCGCCCAGCCGCACACCAGCGCCGGGCGCATCCCCACCGACAAGGGCTACCGGCTGTTCGTGGACAAGCTGGCCGGCGTCAAGCCGATGACCGCGCCCGAGCGGCGCGCGATCCAGAACTTCCTCGAGGGCGCCGTCGACCTCGACGACGTCGTGGCGCGGACGGTACGGCTGCTGGCGCAGCTCACGCGCCAGGTGGCCGTCGTGCAGTACCCGTCGCTGACCCGCTCGACCGTGCGGCACGTGGAGTTGCTCGCTCTCGCGCCCGCGCGGCTGATGCTCGTGCTGATCACGGACACCGGGCGGGTCGAGCAGCGCGTGGTCGACTGCCCGGCGCCCTTCGGCGAGGCCTCGCTGGCGGATCTGCGCGCGCGGCTCAACAGCCGGGTGGCGAACCGCCGTTTCACGGATGTGCCGAGTCTGGTGGAGGATCTGCCGGAGGCGTTCGAGCACGAGGACCGGGGTACGGTCTCCACGGTGCTCTCCACACTTCTGGAGACGCTCGTCGAGGAGAACGAGGAGCGGCTGATGATCGGCGGCACCGCCAACCTGACCCGCTTCGGGCATGACTTTCCCCTCACGATCCGGCCGGTGCTGGAGGCGCTGGAGGAGCAGGTGGTGCTCCTCAAGCTGCTCGGCGAGGCGCAGGATCCGGGCGTGACCGTACGGATCGGTCATGAGAACGCCCACGAAGGACTCAACTCCACGTCCGTCGTGTCGGTCGGCTACGGTTCGGGCGGCGAGGCTGTCGCCAAGCTCGGCGTGGTCGGACCGACCCGCATGGACTACCCGGGAACGATGGGAGCGGTACGCGCAGTGGCACGGTACGTCGGACAGATCCTGGCGGAGTCGTAGTGGCCACGGACTACTACGCCGTACTCGGCGTGCGCCGCGACGCGTCGCAGGAAGAGATCAAGAAGGCCTTCCGGCGGCTCGCGCGCGAGCTGCATCCGGACGTCAACCCCGATCCGAAGACCCAGGAGCGGTTCAAGGAGATCAACGCCGCTTACGAGGTGCTGTCGGACCCGCAGAAGAAGCAGGTCTACGACCTCGGCGGCGACCCGCTCTCGCAGGCCGGAGGCGGCGGCGCGGGCGGCTTCGGAGCCGGTGGCTTCGGGAACTTCTCCGACATCATGGACGCGTTCTTCGGCACGGCGTCGCAGCGCGGTCCGCGCTCGCGCACCCGCCGCGGCCAGGACGCGATGATCCGCATCGAGGTGGAGCTCGACGAGGCGGCCTTCGGCACGACGAAGGACATCCAGGTCGACACGGCGGTCGTCTGCAACACCTGTAACGGTGAGGGCGCGGCGCCGGGGACCTCCGCGCAGACGTGTGACATGTGCCGCGGCCGCGGTGAGGTGTCCCAGGTCACGCGGTCTTTCCTCGGCCAGGTCATGACCTCGCGGCCCTGCCCGCAGTGCCAGGGGTTCGGCACGGTGGTGCCCACGCCGTGCCCGGAGTGCGCGGGCGACGGGCGCGTGCGGTCCCGCCGTACGCTCACGGTCAAGATCCCGGCCGGTGTCGACAACGGCACGCGGATCCAGCTCGCCGGTGAGGGCGAGGTCGGTCCCGGCGGCGGTCCCGCGGGCGACCTGTACGTCGAGATCCACGAACTGCCGCACTCGCAGTTCCAGCGGCGCGGCGACGACCTGCACTGCACGGTCACGCTCCCGATGACGGCGGCCGCCCTCGGCACGAAGGTGCCGCTGGAGACGCTCGACGGCCTGGAGGAGGTCGACATCCGCCCGGGCACCCAGTCCGGCCAGTCGATCCCGCTGCACGGCCGCGGTGTCACACACCTGCGGGGCGGCGGACGCGGCGACCTCATCGTCCACGTCGAGGTCCAGACCCCGAACAAGCTGGACGTCGAGCAGGAGCGCCTGCTCCGCGAGCTGGCCAAGCTGCGCGGCGAGGAACGGCCGACGGGTCAGTTCCAGCCGGGGCAGCAGGGGCTGTTCTCTCGGCTGAAGGACGCCTTCAACGGGCGGTGACGCCGGGTCCTTCAGGGTGCGGCGGGTGGCTTTTCCTCTGGTCTATGCCACAGGGCAGGCCGGTTTCGGAGTAGTCCGGAGGACGTGACAACATGCGGTCATGTCCTCCGCGCTGACCGATCTCTTCCCCCACCCGATCGTGCAGGCCCCCATGGCGGGCGGCGTCTCCGTACCGAAGCTCGCCGCCGCCGTGTGCGAGGCGGGCGGGCTCGGGTTCCTCGCCGCCGGGTACAAGACGGCCGACGGGATGTACGAGGAGATCAAGCAGCTGAGGAGCCTCACCGGCAGGCCCTTTGGCGTGAACCTCTTCATGCCGCAGCCGGAGTATGCCGACCCCGCCGCCATCGACGTCTACGCCCATCAGCTGGCCGGCGAGGCCTCCTGGTACGAGGCCGAGCTCGGTGACCCCGACAGCGGCCGGGACGACGGCTACGAGACCAAGCTCGCGGTCCTGCGCGACAACCCCGTGCCGGTGGTGTCGTTCCACTTCGGCACGCCGAGCCGGGAGGTCGTCGACGCCCTGCACCGGGTCGGCACCTTCGTCCTGGTCACGGCCACCACGCCCGACGAGGCCCGGGCCGTCGAGCGGTCCGGCGCGGACGCGGTCATCGCGCAGGGCGTCGAGGCGGGCGGTCACCAGGGCACGCACCGGGACCTCCCCGAGACGGACGGTTCCGGCATCGGGCTGCTGTCGCTCCTCGCCCAGATCCGGGAGACCGTGAGCATCCCGATCATCGCCGCCGGCGGCATCATGCGCGGCGGCCAGATCGCCGCGGTCCTCGCGGCGGGCGCGAGCGCGGCCCAGCTCGGCACGGCGTTCCTCGCCACCGCCGAGTCGGGCGCGAACACCCTGCACAAGCAGGCGCTGACCAACCCCCTGTTCGTCCGTACGGAGTTGACCCGGGCCTTCTCCGGGCGCCCGGCGCGCGGCCTGGTCAACCGCTTCCTGCGCGAGCACGGCCCGTACGCGCCCGCCGCCTACCCCGAGGTCCACCACCTCACCTCGCCGCTGCGCAAGGCCGCCGCCAAGGCGGGGGACGCGCAGGGCATGGCGCTGTGGGCCGGGCAGGGCCACCGGATGGCGCGGGAGCTGCCCGCCGGGCAGCTCGTGGAAGTGCTGGCCGGTGAACTCGCCGCTGCGCGGACGGCGTTGTCGGGCGGAGGCGGGGTGCGATGACGGCACCGGTCTTCGTGGTCGAGCACTTCGACGCGGCCGGAGGCGGCCGCTTCGTCCTCGACGGCCCGGAGGGACGGCACGCCGTGTCCGTGAAGCGGCTGCGGCCCGGTGAGGACGTCGTCCTCACGGACGGCGCCGGGCGCTGGGCGGACGGTGTCGTGCTCGACACCGAGGGCAAGGACCGGCTGATCGTCCGGCTGGACCCGGTGACGGAGGAACCGCCGGAGCAGCCCCGGGTCACCGTCGTCCAGGCCCTGCCCAAGGGCGACCGCGGGGAACTGGCCGTCGAGACGATGACCGAGGTCGGCGTCGACGCGATCGTGCCGTGGGCGGCGGCGCGCTGCATCACGCAGTGGAAGGGCGACCGCGGGCTGAAGGCCCTGGGCAAGTGGCGGGCGACGGCCCGCGAGGCCGGCAAGCAGTCCCGCCGGGTGCGCTTCCCGCAGGTCGCGGAGGCGGCGACGACCAAGCAGGTCGCCGCGCTGCTGGCCGATGCCGACTTCGCCGCCGTGCTGCACGAGAGCGGGGACGAGGCGCTGGCGACGGCCGAACTGCCGTCGTCCGGTGAGATCGTGCTCGTCGTGGGTCCCGAAGGGGGCGTGGCGCCGGAGGAGTTGGCGCTGTTCGCGCAGGCGGGGGGCAAGGCGTATCGCCTCGGGCGCAGTGTGCTGCGCACATCGACTGCCGGGACGGCGGCCACGGCTGTGCTCCTGGCGCGCACCGGCCGCTGGACCTGACCCTGCTCGGAGGCACCGTGGAACTCGCACAGGTACGACTGCTCGTGACCGACTTCGCCGCCTGCTACCACTTCTACGGTGAGGTCCTCGGCCTCAAGCCACAGTCGGGCGCGGTGGACGGGCCGTACGAGAAGTTCAGCCCCGCCGTCGGCTCGCCGGGGATCGCCCTCCAGGACCGCACGATGATGGCCGAGGTCCTGGACGAGCTGGGCGCCACGGCGAACGGCCACCGCTCCCTGGTCGTCCTGCGCGTCGACGCCCTGGACGCGTACTGCGAGGAGGTCACGATGCGCGGCGCCACGATCCTGCACGGCCCCACCCACCTGACCGACCGTCTGCGCGTCGCCCATCTCAAGGACCCGGAGGGCAACTTGGTCGAGCTGCAGGAGTGGCTCCTGCTCCGCGGCTGACGCCTTTGCGCCCTACCGCTCGGCCCCCGGCAGTGGCAGGCTCCCCTCCATGGGGGCATTGAGGAGGGTTTGGCGGGGGCCGCGCAGTCGTGCGGTGGCGGTCGCGGTGACGTGTGCGGTGGCCGCCGTCGGCGGCGTGGTGGCGTGTGAACCCGGTGGCGGGATCAGTTCCGCGGCCGTCGCGTACACCACCGACGAGGCCGTCACCAAGGAGCTCAACCGGCAGAAGGCGGGCGTGCGCTGGCTGACGTGCACCGCCTCCTACGGGAACTCCGGCCAGGGCGGGAAGCCGTCGCCCTCGGCGAGTGAGAAGACCGTCGCCACCGTCCACTGCGAGGGGGAGACGGAGGACGGGAAGGACATCACCGTCGACGGCAAGGTCACCCACGCGGTGGACGGCGCCTGTGTGCGCGGGAACATCACCGCCAAGGTGGACGGCAAGGTGTGGTTCGAGGTCGACGGGCTCGGCGACTGCAACTCCACCAGCCCGCCGCCCGTGGGAGGCGGGCCCTCGAACGGGCAGCCCGGTGCCACCGTCACCGTGACCGTCACGCAGACCATCTGGTGTGATCGGTACCCGGACTGCCGCCCCGTCGAGGGCAAGTGATCCGAACCCTGTCCGCACGGCGGCCTCCCTGCATAGGGTGATCGGGTGACTCAGTCCGCATCGCCTGCTTACCTCCGTTTCCCGCACGTGCACGGTGACCTGGTCGCCTTCACCGCCGAGGACGACGTGTGGCTCGCTCCTCTCGACGGCGGACGGGCCTGGCGGGTCAGCGCCGAGAACGTGCCGGTGACCCTGCCCCGCATCTCGCCCGACGGCGCCACGGTCGCCTGGACCTCCACCCGCGACGGCGCCCCCGAGGTGCACATCGCCCCGGTCGACGGCGGCCCCGCCAAGCGCCTGACGTACTGGGGCAGTCTGAAGACCCAGGTGCGCGGCTGGACCCCGGACGGCGAGGTCCTCGCGATCAGTTCCCACGGCCAGGCGAGTCTGCGCCGCACGTGGGCGCGTGCCGTGCCGCTCGACGGCGGTCCCGCCACCACGCTGCCGTACGGGCCGGTCGGTGACATCGCCTTCGGGCCGAGTGTCGTCCTGCTGTCCGCGCCGATGGGGCGCGAGGCCGCCTGGTGGAAGCGGTACCGGGGCGGTACGGCGGGGAAGTTGTGGATCGACCCCGACGGAGACGGCGAGTTCGTACGGCTCCACGAGGGGCTGGACGGGAACATCGAGTATCCGCTGTGGGTGGGGGACCGGATCGCCTTCCTCTCCGACCACGAGGGCACCGGCGCGCTGTACTCCTCCCTCGCCGACGGGTCCGACCTGCGGCGGCACACCCCGCTCGACGGTTTCTACGCCCGGCACGCCGCGACCGACGGCACCCGTGTCGTCTACGCCAGCGCCGGTGAGCTGTGGGTGCTGGACGACCTGGACGGGGCCGAGCCGCGGCGGCTGGACGTGCGGCTCGGCGGACAGCGCATCGACCTCCAGCCGTTCCCCGTGAACGCCTCCCGGTGGTTCGGGTCGGCGTCCCCGGACCACACCGCACGCGGCAGCGCGGTGTCCGTACGCGGCTGCGTCCACTGGGTCACCCACCGCTCGGGCCCGGCCCGCGCCCTGGCCGCCACGCCCGGTGTCCGGGCCCGGCTGCCGCGGACGTTCCGCGCGGACGGCGAGGAGTGGGTGGTGTGGGTGACCGACGCCGAGGGCGACGACGCCCTGGAGTTCGCGCCCGCCACCGGCCTCACCCCGGGGGCGACCCCGCGCCGGCTCGCCGCCGGGCAGCTCGGCAGGGTGCTGGAGCTCGCCATGGCACCGGACGGCAGTCGCGCGGCCGTGGCCTCCCACGACGGGCGCCTGCTGCTCGTCGAGAGGGAGACGGGCGAGGTACGGGAGGTGGACCGCAGCGAGGACGGTGATGTGTCCGGGCTGGTCTTCTCGCCCGACTCCTCCTGGCTCGCCTGGTCCCACCCCGGCCCGCGGCCCCTGTCGCAACTGAAGCTCGCCAACACCACCGACCTGTCGGTCACCGAGGCGACCCCGCTGCGCTTCCAGGACTACGCGCCGGCGTTCACGGTGGACGGCAAGCACCTCGCGTTCCTGTCGACCCGCTCCTTCGACCCGGTCTACGACGAGCACGTCTTCGACCTGGCCTTCGTGGAGGGCGCCCGGCCGCATCTGATCACCCTCGCGGCCACCACGCCCTCCCCGTTCGGGCCGCAGCGGCACGGCCGGTCCTTCGAGACGCCCGACCGGGAGGAGACGCCCGACAGCGAGGGCACCCCCACCACCCGCATCGACCTCGAAGGCCTCGCGGACCGCATCGTGCCCTTCCCGGTCGAGGCCGCCCGCTACTCCAACCTCCGTGCCGCCAAGGACGGCGTCCTGTGGCTGCGCCACCCGGTCGCCGGGGTGCTCGGCGCGTCCCGGGCCACCCCGGACGACCCCGAGCCCAAGTCGGAACTGGAGCGGTACGACCTCGCCCAGCAGCGCGTCGAGCATCTCGCCGTCGACGCCGACCACTTCGAGGTCAGCGGTGACGGCAAGCGGGTGCTGCTGTGGACCGACGGACGGCTGAAGGTCGTCCCCAGCGACCGGCGCGCCTCCGGCGACGACGACAGCGACACCAACATCACCGTCGACCTGGGCCGCGTACGCCAGTTCATCGACCCGGCCGCCGAGTGGCGGCAGATGTTCGACGAGAACGGCCGCATCATGCGCGACCACTTCTGGCGGCCGGACATGAGCGGCGTCGACTGGGCCGGCGTCCTCGAACGCTACCGGCCGGTCGTGGACCGGCTCGCCACCCACGACGACCTGGTCGACCTGCTGTGGGAGGTGCAGGGCGAACTCGGCACCTCGCACGCCTACGTCACCCCGCGCGGCGGCTTCGGCGGCGGTCCCCGCCAGGGTCTGCTCGGCGCGGACATCTCCCGCCACGAGGACGGCAGTTGGCGCGTCGACCGCATCCTGCCCTCCGAGACCTCCGACCCGGACGCCCGCAGCCCGCTGGCCGCACCCGGCGTCGCCGTCCGCCCCGGGGACGCGATCCTCGCCATCGCCGGACAGCCGGTCGACCCGGTGGCCGGCCCCGGCCCGCTGTTGATCGGCACGGCGGGCAAGCCGGTGGAGCTGACCGTCTCCCCGTCCGGCGGCGGCGACCCGCGGCACGCCGTCGTCGTCCCGGTCGCCGACGAGGAGCCGCTGCGCTACCACGCCTGGGTCGCCGACCGGCGCGCCTACGTCCACGAGAAGTCCGGCGGCCGCCTCGGCTACCTGCACGTCCCGGACATGCAGGCCCCCGGCTGGGCCCAGATCCACCGCGACCTGCGCGTCGAGGTGGCCCGCGAGGGCCTGGTCGTCGACGTCCGCGAGAACCGCGGCGGCCACACGTCCCAGCTGGTCGTCGAGAAACTCGCCCGCCGCATCGTCGGCTGGGCCGTCCCGCGCGGCATGCGCCCCTACAGCTACCCCGAGGACGCCCCCCGCGGCCCCGTCGTGGCCGTCGCCAACGAGTTCTCCGGCTCCGACGGCGACATCGTCAACGCCGCGATCAAGGCCCTGGGCCTCGGCCCGGTGGTCGGCACCCGCACCTGGGGCGGCGTCATCGGCATCGACAGTCGCTACCGCCTGGTCGACGGCACGCTCGTCACCCAGCCCAAGTACGCCTTCTGGCTGGAGGGCTACGAGTGGGGTGTGGAGAACCACGGAGTGGACCCGGACGTGGAGATCCTCCAGCGCCCCCAGGACTACGCGGCGGGCAGGGATGCCCAACTGGACGAGGCCATCCGGCTCGCGTTGGAGGGTCTGGAGGCCAGTCCCGCAAAAACGCCCCCGGCTCTGCCGACCTCTTAAGGGGCGCGGGGCTGTATCGATTTGCGGCTCCGCCGCGTGGGCGCGACCAGCCCAAACGCACCCGCACCCGACGACGATACGATGCCCAAGTCGGACCCCCATTCGGCCAACCCCCGGAGGAAACATGGCAGGGGAACCCCAGGACGACTGCCTGTTCTGCAAGATCGTCGCGGGAACCATCCCGGCGACGATCGTCCGCCAGACGGACACCACCGTCGCGTTCCGCGACATAAACCCCCAGGCCCCCACCCACGTCCTGATCATCCCCAAGGCGCACTACGAGAACGCCGCCGCCCTCGCCGCCGCCGACCCGGCCCTCACCGCGGACGTGCTCCGCGAGGCCCAGGCCGTCGCCGACGAGGAAAAGCTGGACAGCTACCGCCTCGTCTTCAACACCGGCAGCGGCGCCGGCCAGACGGTCTGGCACGTGCACGGCCACGTGCTCGGCGGCCGCGGCCTCGACTGGCCTCCGGGGTAACGGGGTAATCCGCCTTGTCCGTACGCGAACTCGTGGTGCTCGGCACCGCCAGCCAGGTCCCGACCCGCCACCGCAACCACAACGGCTACCTGCTCCGCTGGGACGGCGAGGGCATCCTGTTCGACCCCGGCGAGGGCACCCAGCGCCAGATGGTGCGGGCCGGTGTCGCCGCGCACGACCTGAACCGGATCTGCGTCACGCACTTCCACGGCGACCACGCGCTCGGTCTGCCCGGGGTCATCCAGCGCATCAACCTCGACCAGGTTCCGCACGAGATCACCGCCCACTACCCGAAGTCCGGGCAGCGCTTCTACGAGCGGCTCCAGTACGCCACGCCCTACCGCGCGACCGTCTTCCCCACCGAGGCCCCGGCCGACGGGGACGGCGTCCTCGCGGTCACGCCGTCGTACACGCTGGACACCCGCAGGCTGTCGCACTCGATCGAGTCGTACGGCTACCGGATCACCGAGCACGACGGCCGCCGGATGCTGCCCGAGCGGCTCGCCGCGCACGGCATCAAGGGGCCGGACGTCGGCCGGATCCAGCGCGAGGGCTCGCTCGGCGGGGTCTCGCTCGACGACGTCAGCGAGGTGCGGCGCGGGCAGCGGTTCGCGTTCGTCATGGACACCCGGCTGTGCGAGGGCGTGTACGCGCTCGCCGAGGGCTGCGACATGCTCGTCATCGAGTCGACCTTCCTCGACGAGGACGAGCAACTGGCCGTGGAACACGGACACCTGACGGCAGGTCAGGCCGCGCGGGTGGCCCGGGACGGCGGAGTGCGGCACCTGGTGCTGACCCACTTCAGCCAGCGCTACACCGACCCGGACGAATTCGAGCGGCAGGCGCGGGCGGCGGGGTACGAGGGGGAGCTGACCGTGGCGCACGATCTGCTGAGGGTGCCGGTTCCGAAGCGTCGGTGAAACGCCCGTACGATGAATTGATGTCCCTCCCCAAAGCCGAACTGCACCTTCATATCGAAGGCACCCTAGAACCGGAACTCGCCTTCGAGCTCGCCGCGCGCAACGGCGTCACCCTGCCCTACGCGGACACGGACGAGCTGCGCGAGGCGTACCGGTTCGAGGACCTCCAGTCGTTCCTGAACCTGTACTACGAGCTCATGGCCGTCCTGCGCACCGAGCGGGACTTCGAGGACCTGGCGAACGAGTACCTCGCACGCGCCGCCGCACAGGGCGTGCGGCACGCGGAGATCTTCTTCGACCCGCAGGCCCACACCAGCCGCGGCCTGGAGCTCGGCACGGTCGTCGAGGGGCTGTGGCGGGCGCTCGGCGACAGCGAGTCCAAGCACGGCGTCTCGACCCGGCTGATCCTGTGCTTCCTGCGCGACGAGTCCGCCGAGTCGGCCCTGGCCACCCTGGACGCGGCCAAGCCGTACCTGGACCGGATCACCGGCGTCGGCCTCGACTCGGCCGAGGTCGGGCATCCACCGGCGAAGTTCCGCGAGGTGTACGAGGCCGCCGCCGCGCTCGGGCTGCGGCGGGTCGCGCACGCCGGTGAGGAGGGCCCGCCGGAGTACATCACCGAGGCCCTGGACGTCCTCGGCGTCGAGCGGATCGACCACGGGCTGCGCTGTGTGGAGGACCCGGCGCTGGTGGAGCGGCTGGTGCGGGAACGGGTGCCGCTGACCCTGTGCCCCCTGTCGAACGTCCGGCTGCGCACCGTCGACACCCTGGCCGACCATCCGCTGCCCGCCATGCTGGACGCCGGCCTGATGTGCACGGTGCACTCGGACGATCCGGCGTACTTCGGCGGGTACGCCGGTGACAACTTCGACGCCGTGCGCGACACCCTGGGCCTCGGCGAGGAGCGGCTGCGCGAGCTCGCCCGCAACTCCTTCCTCGCCTCGTTCCTGGAGGACGACGAGGAGTTGCGGGCGCGGTACCTCGCCGAGGTGGAGGCCTACGCGTTCCGCTGAGGAACCCGCGGCCTCACAGGACCTCCGACCCCGCCTTGCCGTAGGCGCGCTGGGCCGGGACGGCCGGGGCGTCCACGGGGATCTCCACCACCTGCTGTTCCCGGGCGCCGATCTCGGGGACCGCGCCCGTGGGCGTGCCCGTGGCGGCGGCGACCAGGGCGGCCGGGTGGCCGCCGCGGCGGCGGATCGCGCCGGCGAGCAGCGGGCGCCCGCTCGTGTGCAGGGCGACCGCCGTCATCGGCAGGGCGATCACCAGCAGACCGGCGGCCAGGATCGCGCCCATGACCGGGAACCCGGCCTGCGCCGACAGCACGCTGCCGGCCAGCGGCCCGGCGGCCGTGCCGAGCGAGGACGCCGAGCCGACGAGCACCGCCCAGCGGCCGCGCGGGTCGAGCGAGGCGGCGAGCCCGATCAGATACGACAGCACCACCGGATACAGGGTGTTCCAGGCGATCTCGCCGGTCGCGAAGCTCGCCAGGTCGGTGGCGGAGGCGCTGAGCACGATGCAGCCGGCGATGAGGACCGTGCCCGCCCCGATCGGCACCGCGCGTCCCAGCCGCGCCCCGAGCGCGCCGGCCGCGAGGACGCCGGTCAGTCCGGCGCCCAGGGCCACGGCGAAGACGACGCCGACGGTGGCCTCGCCGAGATGGGCCTGGGTCAGCCCGATCTGTCCGCTCACGCCCCACAGGGAGTTCTGGGCGAGCGACCAGCACAGCATGGCGGCGGCCAGCACCAGGCCCGAACGGGCGTGGGGCAGCCGGGCCTTGTGGTGCCGCGTGGGCGCGGCGGGCGTACCGGCGGGCAGGCGGCCGGTCAGTGGCCACACGGCCAGGGCCGTGAGGGCGATCGCGGCCAGGGGCAGTCCGTGCCCCGGGCCGAGGTGGGGGACCGTCAGATACACCGCGCCCGCGAGGGCGGAGACGGTGAGCAGCCCGGCCGTGGAGGCCCGGTGCGGATCCCGCTGGGCGGCGATGAGGGTGGCGGCGACGGTGGTGGCCGTGCCGGATCCGAACCCGCCGACCATCGCGCCGGCGACGACGGCCGGGACGGCGGTGGTCAGCGCGGCAGCGCCGTAGCCGAGCAGGGCGAGTGCGAGTCCGAGCCGGGCGAGGGCGCGGGCTCCCAGCGCCTCGACCCGTGAGGCCAGGGCGAATCCGGCGGTGGCCGAACTCAGCAGCAGCGCGCTGCCGACGGCGCCGGCCTGGGTGGCGGAGAGCGGAAGGCCCGAGTCGAGTCTGCCGACGGTGGTCGGCAGGAGATACGGGGCGAGGTACCCGGCCGTGAAAAGGGCGACGAGGGGCCAGGGGGTGGTGCGGGGGGCGAACACGGGCGTTCCCAGGGCATGCGAAAGGAGCGGCGGAAGAGGGG
>NZ_MUKA01000026.1 GCF_002150735.1 Streptomyces africanus | reverse complement strand
CGCTAACTGGCCCTAACAAAGCCTCTGGACGTGGCGGTGGGTGATCAGGCAGACGGCGATTCCGAGGAAGGCTTCGTGGATGTCGTCGCGTCGTTCCCAGCGGATGCGCAGGCGGCGGAAGCCATGCAGCCAGGAGATCGTCCGCTCGACAACCCAGCGGAAGGTGCCCAGGCCGGTGCCGTGCGGTTGTCCCCGCTCGGCGATCGCGGGCCGGATCCCGCGCTGGCGCAGGAGCCGGCGGTACTTGTCATGGTCGTAGCCGCGGTCCGCGAAGAGCATGTCGGGCCGTCGGCGCGGTCGGCCGACCACTCCCGCCACTGCTGGGATCTTGTCCAGCAGTGGCAGCAGTTGGGTGACGTCGTTGCGGTTGCCACCGGTCAAAGACACCGCGAGCGGGATGCCCTGCCCGTCGGTGATGATGTGGTGTTTGCTGCCCGGGCGTGCACGGTCGACCGGGCTGGGACCGCTTTTGGGCCTCGCCGTGCGGCCCGGACGTGGGAGGAGTCGATCACCGCCCGCGACCAGTCCAGCTGGTTCTTCGACCGCAGCTTGTTCAGCAGCAGCTGGTGCAGTTGGTCCCAGACACCGGCCTCGTTCCAGGCCGCCAGGCGACGCCAGCAGGTCATGCCCGAGCCGAAGCCGAGCTCCTGGGGCAGGTACTCCCATTGGATGCCGGTGTGCAGCACGAACAGGATGCCGCACAAGGCCTGACGGTCGGGCACTCGCGGCCGTCCCTCCACCAGCTTCGGCGGAGGCTCGGGCAGCAACGGCTCGATGAGCGACCACAGTTCGTCCGACACGATCCACGGCCGCGACTGACGCTTCCCCATGCCCCCCTCAACGAGCGACAAAGCAGACAGTCACACGATCAACCCCTTTTGTTAGAGCCAGTAAGTGCCTGCGTCTCTCGACCGCAGCAACTGTCCGCATTTGCGCGGTGGACGCACTCGCGCCGGTCAGCTCAACCTGCAACCGGCCGGTGGCGCGGCCCGGGATCGGTTCGCTGCTTGCGCTTGCGGGCGGAAACCGATCGGTTTACAGTGAGAGGAGGTGAAACCGATCAGTTTCCTTCTGGTGTTCGGGAGTGCGTGATGACGCTAAACAGGCCGGTGGCCCTGGTGACGGGTGCCTCCTCCGGCATCGGCAAGGAGACCGCGCTCGCGCTGGTCGCGGCGGGTTTCGAGGTGGCCGGCACGGGCCGCGACACCTCACGCGTCACCCCGCTGCAGGGTGTGACGTTCTTCGACCTCGACGTGGTCAGTGACAAGTCGGTCACCGCCGCGGTCCAGCAGGTGATCGAGAGGTTCGGGCGGATCGACGTCCTGGTCAACAACGCCGGCATCGGCGCGATCGGCGCGGCCGAGGAAACCTCCCTCGCGCAGGCCCAAGGTGTGTTCGACATCAACGTCTTCGGGATCATGCGCATGGTGAAGGAGGTCCTGCCGCACATGCGGGCCCGGGGGCGCGGCCGCATCATCAACCTCTCGTCCGTGCAGGGCTTCATCCCGGCTCCCTACATGGCCGTCTACGGCGCGTCCAAGCACGCGATCGAGGGCTACTCCCAGTCCCTGGACCATGAGGTCCGCCAGTACGGCGTCCGCTCGCTCCTCGTCGAACCCGCCTACACGAACACCGGGTTCGAGGCCAACAGCGCCAAGCCCGACGACCCCCTGCAGGTCTACGCGGACCAGCGGCACGTCTTCGACCGCCTGATGGCGGAGGCGATCAAGAGCGGTGACGACCCGGCCGTGGTCGCCAAGGCGATCGTCACAGCCGCCACCGACACCAAGCCGAAACTGCGCTACGCCGCCGGCCCCATGGCCGGACGCGCACGCATGCTCCGCTTCGCTCCCGCCTGGGTCCTGGACAAGCAGATCCGCACGATGAACAAGCTGGCCGGCTGACACCCTCACCCGCGCACTCCGTCACCGCAAACCCGTTCGCGCCGTTGATACCGGGAGAGAGTCATGTCCGAGACCCTGCACTCCGCCGCCGCTACCGTCGCGAGATGGCGCTCCGCCGAGGAACGCGGTGACGTCGACGCCGCGGTCGCCTGCCTGAGCCGGGACGTCGTGCTCAGCTCGCCGCTCACCGAGCAGTTCCGTTTCGAGGGATCTGACCAGCTGCGGGACTTCCTGACCTCGGCGTTCACGGCGGTCAAGGACGTCCGCTACCACACTCAGACCGGCGAGGGCGACGCGTACGCGCTGGTCTACCAGTCGCGGGTGGGGTCCCAGTCGTTCGAGGAGGTGCAGTTGTTGCGGTTCGACGACGAGGCGAAGATCAAGGAGATCACGCTCTTCGGGCGTCCGATGCCGGCCCTCACCGCCCTGATGACCACCCTGGGGCCGGAGCTCGCCCGCCAACAGGGCCGCCGGGGCCTCGCGGCGCTCATGCGCGCCAGCACCATACCCGTGCACGCGATGGTCACCTTCGGGGACCGCAGCATGGTCGCGAAGACCCGGCCGGCAGGCCGGCAGACCTGAAACCACCAGGTCCACTGGCCGTTTGGCCCCGTTCCCCGGCCACGGCAACGTCCGGCCGATCCCCTCACGCGCCGAGGTGATGCGGAAACTCGCCGCTCCCTCTGCCGACTTGACCCAACAGGAGGCGCCGGCGAGCCGCTCGAAGAGGTCGGTGACTCGGGGTGCGGCGCGTACAGGCTGTGGTTCTCCGTGTGTCCCAGGGGCGGCCGGGACGGCGGCTCAGCGCAGGCCGGCGAAGAGGTCGTTCTCGGGCAGGGGCGCGCCGGTGGTGTCGTGGACCCGGACGAACGTCTCCACGCCCATGAGTTGCGTGAACCTCTCCTTGCCCATCCGCAGGAAGAAGATGTTCTCAGCCTGGCTGGCATGCGCGGCCAGTGCGTCGAACTTCTGGCTGCCGAAGTCGGTGGTGTCCACCCACGTGGTGATCTCCTCGTCGGGCAGGCCGATTTCGGGCCCCTCTGCGGCCTCGGACGGATCCGGCTCCTCCCACTCCGCGCCGAACTCGCGCATGATCTGCCCGAATTCCTTCATCATCGAGCGCGGCGCCGTCGTCCAGTACACCTTCGACGCCATCCCGGTCAACGACAGCGCTGCCATCGTGATCCGGTTCGCCTGGATGTGATCGGGGTGGCCGTAGAACCCGTTCTCGTCGTAGGTCACGACGACATCAGGCTGGTACCGCAGCATCAGCTCGGCCAGCCGAGCGGCTGCCTCATCCACGGGCGTACTCCAGAACGATCCAGGCGCGGTGTTGGCCGGCCAGCCCATCATCCCGGAATCGGCGTAGCCGAGCAGCTCAAGATGACCGACCCCCAGGACGTCACAGCTCGCTTCGAGCTCGCCTCGACGCATCACGGCAACGGCAGCCGGGTCATGTCCGGGGTCACCCGGCTTGACACCCCCCGGACCGTCACCGCAGCCACCGTCGGTACACGTGACGAGCACGGTGCGGATGCCCTCCGCCGCATAACGAGCCAGGACACCCCCTGTTCCCGTAGCCTCGTCGTCCGGATGGGCGTGCACTGCCATCAGCGTCAAAGGCCGGTCAGCCATGAAATCCATCTCCTGGTCGGTCAAGTGATCGGTACCAGTCTGCGGCACAGCGGTACGTGACCGCCCGCAGCCCGCCGAGTCCGGCTGCCCCGGCCGGACAGACCGGCGAGGGGCACCACGGCCCGGGTGTCAGTGGACTCACACTTCCGGATGCTCGCCCCGCCC
This sequence comes from Streptomyces africanus, assembly GCF_002150735.1. Classification (GTDB taxonomy): domain Bacteria; phylum Actinomycetota; class Actinomycetes; order Streptomycetales; family Streptomycetaceae; genus Streptomyces; species Streptomyces africanus. Next base: position 15,962 of record NZ_MUKA01000026.1, on the reverse strand, counting down.
GCACGCACGGCGATCATGGCGACGGTGGTTCGCGTCCTCCTGGGCCAGGCGCCGTAGCAGCCGGACGACCGGTTCGAACAGCACGGTGAGGACCACCGCCCGCTCGGCGAGGGCGATGCGGTCCTCGATCCCCTCGAACTGCGCGAAGTCCAAATCGGCGGTGGAGGTGGCGAGCTGTGCGTAGGGGATGAGGTCGTCGGCCGTGTAGTCGGTGCCGAGGCGGCTCAGCGCGGCGAGACTTTCGGCGAGTGCGGGGCGGTGCGGTGACGCGTCGGAGATCCGCCAGCCCATGTTCTCGATGAGAGCCTCGACCCTCGCGGCGGCTGCGTCCGGTACAGCCTCGTCGGCGGCGCTCTCCGCTCCGGGACCGTCCTCGCTGTCCGCGCCGCCCTTCCCGTTCGTCTCTGCGGAGGGCACGGGCAGTGCGTGGTGGACGACGCCCAGAGTCTCGAACGCATCCAGTGGACGGTCGACGGCTTCGAGCACTTCACGGGTGCGGGCGACGGAGAGCCCGCCGAGCTGGATGAGAGAACGGATCAGACGGAGCCGCTGGATGTGCTCCTCGTCGTACTCGACCGTGGTCGGGTTCAGCGCGCGTCCCTCGGGGAGCAGCCCTTCCCGGCGGTAGTACTTGATGGTCGCCACCGGCACCCCGGACCGTCGGCTGAGCTCTGAAATCCTCATGCGCTCCCTCACGCTCAACTGTCCCTCCAGTATCGCGTTACCGGGGGTTGCCCCGCTGGGCTCGATAGTGCCACTATCAGGTACCCGGTAGTAACACTATCGAGTGCTTCTCGGTGTGCCCGCTTCTTCGTGCGCGTGGACGACATGCGCCCGCGGAAGCCGCCTGCACCGCCACGGCCACACCCAGCCGTAGTCCTTCCCCCGCGCCGGGCCCCGGTCAGTCAGTTCCGGGTCCGGTCGTCTCGTACGCCTCGACAACGGAGAACCACACCATGTCCCAGCGCATCGGCAAGACCCACTGGAAGCGCTTCGCCGTCGGCGCGGTTCCGACGGTGGCCGCCACGGCGGCGGTCGCCGTCTCCATGGCCCAGGGCGCACTGGCCGCTTCGTTCAGCATCTCCGGTTCCGACTTCCAGGTCTCGGCCGGCAAGCTGAGCGGCTCGGGATTCGGCAACTACGCCACGGTGGACGTCGCCAAGAACGGCAAGCACGTGCCCGTCTCCGTGTCGTCCATCAAGAACGCGACGATCGTCGACATGTGCCAGTCCGTGCCGGTGGACATCCCCGTGCTCGGGACCTACACGATGACGCTGAAGGCGGGCGGATCGGGTACGCCGGTCAAGGCCAAGGACCTGTACATCGACATGACCGACCTCCAGGCCAAGAAGGGCACCTTCACCAACGTCGACATCGGCGTCGCCACCGGTGCCATGACCAAGGGCCAGGTCAACCCGGAGGACAAGGTCGATCCCAACGGCTACGCCCAGCAGGCGAGTTCGGTCGAGATCATCGAAGCCCACCAGAAGGTCTGGGCCAGTTCTGCGGGCACGTTCGAACTGTCGGGCCTGCACATGAACATCGCGGCCGGCCGCCACGACTGCTTCTGACCTCGCTCCCGCCCTCTGGTCTCCCGTGCGCGCAAGCGGCCGGCGACTGCCCAGGGGGGCGGCAGTGCTCCACCGTCCTCGCGGACACCCTCACCCACTCACGACTTGGGAGCTGCCACATGACGAGTGCAGGTGCACCCGCGCACCCCCACAGTGACAGCGGCCTCGCCCGCGCTCGCCAGGACTTCCGGGCCTGGCGGCGCACCCGCCCCTTCTGGGCGGGTCTGCTGGTGGTTCTTGCCGCTGCGCCCATCATCTACTTCCCGTATTTCAACCTCTCCTTGGGCGCCCTGTCCGTGGCGATGTCCACCACTGCGGGGGCCGGGTCCCTGGTCATCGGCCTGACGCTGATCGTCCTTGGCGGACTCCTCTGGTTCCAGCCGGTCATCAGGTTCTTCGCCGGCTGCGTCGCGGTGTTCCTCGGCGTGCTGTCGCTTCCCATCTCCAACTTCGGCGGATTCGTCGTCGGCACACTGCTCGCGGCGGGGGGCGGACTCATGGCTCTGGCGTGGGGCCCGGTGGACGGGCACCCGCAGGACATACCCGACGCCCCCGAGGGGCCGTCGGTCGCCGTCAGCCGGGCGGGAGGACAGGGAAGTGAGTGACCAGTCGCCCGGCACCCGTGGCGAGGCCGCAGCCCCCCGATTCACCCGACCACCGAGGGGTCGGCACGCCATCTCCCGTACATCCGCGCTGGCGCGTCTGCGTCTGCCGGTCGGAAGGGCACTCGCGCTGACCGCGCTGCCGACCGCCCTCATCCTGGGAAGTCAACGCCTGCCGGAGCCCGCCGACACGAGCGCCACCGCGGCGCTCTCTGTTTCCGAAGAGGGGTCAGGTGGGTCTGGACCCAGCGGTGTCGACTGCGCCCGGCCCGACGACACCTCAACCTCTGCGACGAAAGCTCCCGCAAACCCCACCCCGTCCGCTGATCCCCGCACGGCCGGCGCTCACCCGAGCCGGGAGCCCGGCCCGCCGCCGTCGCACGCGGACGACGGGGGAGCAAGCCCGACCCCGGCACCGACCGCCACTCCCACCCCCTCGCCCAGCGCATCCTCCGCGACGACGAGCCTTGCGGACATCCTCGGTCCCCTCTTGGGTGACGATGCCGAGCAGCAAAGCCCGTCACCCGATGCGAGCCCTTCACTCCACGCGAGCTCTTCACCGAGCTCGGCGGCTTCGAGGTCAGAGTCCGGAGCACCGTCCGAACCCCGGCTGTCCACCACGCCCGTATCACCTGCTCCCAGCCACCGGGCCGTCGAGCCGTCGCCCCGACCAAAGTCGCCCCAAGGAACTGCCCGCACCTGCGACATCAGTGACCTCAAGGCCCCTGAGGACCATGAGGCCGGCCGATTCTCCGCCGAGGCATGGAACATGAAGGGGAGCCGCCTCGAACTGCACGACCTCGTCTTCGGCGGGGTGGTCACCGTGGACACAGCCGCCGGGCCCAAACGGGTGCTCAAGTTCACCGCGGCGGCGGTCACGATCCGCGACCTGAAGATGGCGGTACCCGTCGGCCCACAAATCCAGCACATCGACGGAGCGCCCGGTTCCACCTCCACGCTCCGGGGCGACGGCATCACCATGTACGTCGAAAGCCTGACCGGCACCCTCTCCAGCATCGAAAACCTTCCCGCACCACCCGTCCTCCGCCTGCACCTCACCCCGGACACCATTCCGGAGTGGCTCTACGACACGCTCGGGAAGCTCGACCTCAAGCTCCAACTCGGCCTGGACGACGCCGACATCGACCAGGCTGGACAGACAGGCGGAAAACTCGCCATCCCGGGGATCCACGGGTACGGCACACCACGCTGAAGCCACCCCCGAGCGGCTGTGGTCGGTCGTTGTCATGGGTGGCGACGACACCTGACCGCGGGGCTGTGTCGCGCGTCCGGCCGGGACCTGCCCCGGGCTACCAGGAAGCCAGTGAGCCGTCCGTGTTGCGCCAGACCGGGTTGCGCCAGCGGTGGCCGCGTTCGGCGGCGGCCCGGACCGCGTCCTCGTCGATGGTGATGCCGAGACCGGGCGCGGTCGGGCGGTCGATGTAGCCATGGCGGAACGTGAAGGGCGTGGTGTCGGCGAGGTAGTCCAGCAGTCCGCTGCTGTCGCCGTAGCCGATGCCCAGTGCCTGTTCCTGGATGAGGAAGTTGGGGATCGCGAAGTCGAGTTGCAGGCTGGCCGCGAGGGCGATCGGGCCGAGCGGGCAGTGCGGGGCCACCAGGACGTCGTACGCCTCGGCCATCGCGGCGATCCGGCGGGTCTCGGAGATGCCGCCGGCGTGGCTGATGTCGGGCTGGGCCACGGCGATGCCGTCGGAGAGCACCGAGCGGAAGTCCCAGCGGGAGTACAGCCGCTCACCGGTGGCGATGGGGATGGAGGTCGAGCGCACCACGGCGCCGAGGTCCTGGGAGAACTCCGGCAGCACGGGCTCTTCCACGAAGAGCGGCAGGAGAGGCTCCAGCAGTGGCAGGACGCGGCGGGACATCGCCCCGCTGAACCGGCCGTGGAAGTCCAGCGCCAGGTCGCGCTCCGGGCCGATGGCCTCGCGGACCGCGGTCACCCCGTCCACGATGGCGTTGATCGCGGCGGGCGTGGCGAGGGGCTCCAGCTGGCCGCAGGGGTTGAGTTTGACCGCCGTCATGCCCTTGGCGACCTGCTCGGCCGCCGATTCGGCCAGTTCCTCGGGGGTTTCGCCGCCGACCCAGCCGTAGACGCGCACCCGGTCGCGTACGTGGCCGCCGAGGAGCTGGTGGACCGGGACGCCGTGGCTCTTGCCTGCTATATCCCACAGGGCCTGGTCGATTCCGGCCAGGGCGCTGTTCAGGACGACGCCGCCGCGGTAGAAGCCGCTCTTGGCGAGGACCTGCCAGTGTTCCTCGATGCGGGCGGGGTCCTGGCCGAGCAGGTAGTCGAACATCTCCTCGACGCAGCGGGCGACGGTGTGGGCCTTGCCCTCGACGATGGGCTCGCCCCAGCCGGAGATGCCCTCGTCGGTGTCGATGCGGAGGAAGAGCCAGCGCGGTTCGACAAGGAAGAGCTCGTATCCAGTGATCTTCATGGGGTGGGTCTCCGGGTTCTGTGTTCTGTGCTGTGTACGGCCTGGCGAACCGGTGGCGGGGGCTGTCCGCCGGGGTGCGGCGAGCGGGTCGGTGCCGGACGGGCATGGCGGTTGCCGCCCGGTACGGGCGAGGCCCGGCGGCCTACTCCTGGGAGCTGATGCTGCGGCCACCGTCCACGAGAAGGTTTTGTCCTGTGATGAAGGAGGCGTCCTCGGAGGCGAGGAAGGCCACAGCGGCGGCGATGTCCTCGGGGGCGCCCAGCCTGCCGACAGGTGTGCGCCCGATGGTCTGCACCTTGTACTCCAAGGGCGTCTGGGCCCACAGGGCGGTGACCACGGCTCCGGGCAGGACGGCGTTGAACCGGATCTGTCCGCCGTACTCGACGGCCAACTGGCGTACGAGAGCGTCGATTCCGCCCTTGGCCGCCGCGTACGCCGGGAAGCCCTTGAAGCCGACGGCCGCGTGGACGGACGAGGTGATCACCACCGCGCCCCTGGCCGTCCTGAGCAGCGGCACCGCGGCCCGGACGCCGTAGAACACCGAGTCGAGGGAGAGCCGCAGCTGGTCGTGCCAGGCGGCGTCGTCGAGTTCGTGTGCCGCTCCCGGCAGGTTGCGACCGGCGTTGAGGTGGAGCACATCGAGGCGTCCCGTCCAGGACTCGGCCTCGGCGACGGCCGCCGTCCACTCCGTCGGCGAGGTGACGTCCAGCGGCAGGTCGCGTGCCTGCCCGCCCTCGGCGCGGATCTCCTCGGCCACGCGATGGGCGCCCTGCACGTCGACGTCCGTGACAAGGACGGACGCTCCCTCCGCCGCCAGCCGGCGGGCGGTGGCCGCCCCGATGCCCGAGGCGGCCGCGGTGAGCAGGGCCGTACGGCCCGTGAAACGTGCCGGTGCGGCGGCGACGGTCATGGCGTTTCCCCTGGTCGTGCCGGTCTGGCCGTGGAGCCGCGCAGCATCAGCCGCGGCTCGGTCGGTACGACGACATCTCCCGCCGGCTTGCCGTCGATGGTGGCGACCAGGGCGTCCACCGCGGCGGTTCCCAGCTCGTGCAGGGGCATCGCGACGGTGGTCAGCGGGGGATGGAGGTGCGCAGCCACGGGCAGGTCGTCGTTGCCGACCACGGAGACGTCCTCCGGGATCCTGAGGCCGAGGTCCCTGATCGCCGCCATGGCGCCTATCGCCTGGGCGAGCGAGCTGGTGTAGAGGGCGGTGACCGGTGGCCGCCCGTCGCCGTCGGCGGGGCGCAGCAGTGCCCGCGCCGCTGACCCGCCGCCATCCTCGGTGAAGTCCCCGGACGCGACCGGAGCCGCGTCCAGCCCCAGTGTGCCGGCGTGCCGCAGGAACGCCTCCTTGCGGACCTCGCTGGGGGTGATTCCGGGAGGGCCCGCGATGTGTCCGACCACTCGGTGGCCGAGGCCGTGCAGGTGGTCGAGCGCGGTCACGCTGGAGCGGGCGACGTCCATGGTGATGTTGCGCCCGGAGCCCTCGACCGAGCGGTTGAGGAAGACGTGCGGGATCGCGCTGCGGCTGAGCGCGTCCAGCAGGGGATGGCCGGGGCGGGCCGAGGCGATGAGCAGCCCGTCGACCCTGCCCTCCTGTACCAGGTCGTGGAAGGACTCGTCTGCTTCCTGCCCGTCGAAGTCCTCCGCCAGCAGGGAGAGATAGCCCAGTTCGCGGGCCCGCTGGTAGGCACCGCGGGCGATGGTGACGTACGTGGGGTTGGCGAGGGCCGGGATCAGCAGGGCCAGGGCGTGCGTGCTGGCGCCGGCCAGGGCCCGGGCCCCGGAGTGGGGTCGGTAGCCGAGTGCCTCGGCTGCCTCGTGGACGCGCCGGCGCGTTTCCGGCCGTACCGAAATGTCCTGTCGGCCATTGAGCACCTTGGACACGGTGGCCTTCGATACCCCGGCCGCGTGGGCCACATCCACGAGCTTGGCCCGGACGGGCTGTTCCGGCACGTGCTCCCCCTCTCCGGTGGGTGTCGCCCTGGTCCGCTGGTGCGGATCGAGGATGGCGCGTTCTGGCCTCTTGACACCTTCTGGCAACGCAACTTAACGTTCGCGAAAGCTTCAGTCAACCGGTTTCCTCGGTCGCAAATAAGCGATAAGTCTGAACAGAGCACCAGAAACCGGCTTGGCCGATACTGCTGTATCCCGGCCACAGCTGACGTGGAATCAGCTGGGCCGCAAGAGCCGCCCCGAACTCACTGCCGACGCGACCACCGTCGCAGCCGCAGTCCGCTGACGCCGGTGCGCACACTCGTCCCAGCAGACGGATGCGCTCACGTCCAGGGCGCCTCGCACCACCGCCGAGCGCCGGTGTTCCACCGGCCGCGCCACTCCTGCGTTCGCCTCCCGCAGTAGCCCACATGCCGCCACGGACCCTGTCGTACGTCTCGCAATGGCGTACGTCCCGCCACGAAAGGCCCATCGCCATGCCCATGTCAACGACGACATCTCTCGACAGACGGCGCTTCCTCGCCGTCTCCGCCGGAACCGCGCTCGCCGCGACCGGTCTGTCCGCCTGCGCCGGCTCCGTCGACAACGGCACGAACGCCTCGGGGAGCGGCAAGACGACGCTCACCGTGATGACGGTCGAGAACGAGTGGGACAAGAAGGGCCTCAAGGCCGCCGAAGAGGCGCTGGGGATGAACCTCAACGTCATCATCTGGGACGCCACCAAGCTCAACGCCATGCTCGCCGCCAAGAACCCGCCCGACGTGGTCCGCGGCTTCGGCGCGACCGAGACCCCGTACTTCGCCGCCCGCGACCTGATGACGGACCTGGACCCGTACTTCGCCAAGAGTTCGGTGCTGAAGCCCTCCGACCTCGACCCGGTCAACGACGTGTGGCGCTACGACGGCAAGAAGCAGGGCGCGGGCCCGCGCTACGGGATGGCCAAGGACTACTCCCAGGACTCCATGTTCTGGTACCGCACCGACCTGTTCCAGGCCGCCAAGCTGGACGCGCCGAGCGCTACGGAACCGATCTCCTACGACGAGTGGCTGGACCTGGGCAAGAAGCTGGTCAAGCGCCGCCTGGGCAAGGTCAAGGTGTACGGCCTGAACGCCACCGGCATGGGCGTCTTCCCGCAGCTCATGGGGATGACCGCATCCGCCGGCGGCAGCCTGTTCGCCGAGGACCTGGCGACGGTGGACTTCTCCTCTCCGGAGGCGCTGAAGGCACTGCGGTGGTACCTGGAGTACGCGAAGGCCGACATCGGCCCGAGCGTCGTCAACCCCAACCCGGACGGCTGGGACGGCCCCACCTACCAGGCCAACCGGATGGCGATGAGCTGCAACGGCTACTGGTTCGGCGGGCTGATCGGCGCCGACGCCAAGCTCGCCGGGGTCTCCCGCTTCGCGCCCGCCCCGCAGTTCGGCAGCAACCGCGTCAGCTCCTGCTTCGGCGCCACCGGCTTCTGGATCCCGAGGGACGCCAAGAAGAAGGACGCCGCCTGGAAGTTCTTCGAGTGGTACTTCGGCGGCAAGCCCGCCCAGGACCGGGCGGCCAGCGGCTGGGGCATACCGTCGCTGAAGTCGCTGCGTCCGAAGATGCCGCAGACCAACGCCTTCCAGAAGCAGGCGTTCGCGGTGCAGGAACAGGAGCTGCCGCACTTCTCCGTCCTCAGCTTCACCCCCTACGCCCAGCAGGCCGCCCTGGAGGGCGTGCTGAACAAGGTGCTGCCGGGCGCCGTGAAGTCCGGCACGTCCGCCGGCAAGGTCGCCGACCAGCTCAACTCCCGGATGAACGAGGCGCTCGCCCAGGGCAAGGAGCTCGTGGGGTGAGCACCGAACAGATCGCCGCGCCGGGCGCGCCGTCCCCTTCCGGGGAGACGGCCGCCGGGCCCGGGCCCCGCACCGGCGCGCACGCCGGTCGCAGACCCCGCTCGCTGACCACTCGGCGGTCCTGGTCCTTCTACGTGTTCGCCGGACCCTGGGTGCTGGGCTTCGTGGCCCTGACGGCCTTCCCGCTCGGCTACGCCCTGTGGCTGAGTCTCACCAACGCCGACGGGCTGTCGAACAACTCCCGCTTCGTCGGTCTGGAAAACTACCGGGCTGTCCTGACCGACCCGGAGACGCTGTCCTCACTGGCCCGCACCGGCGTGTTCGTCGCGATCACCGTGCCGCTCTCCATCGCCGCGGGGCTGCTGCTGGCGGTGCTCGTCAATCAGCCGATCCGAGCCCGCGGCCTGTTCCGCACCCTGCTGTACCTGCCCGCGGTCGTCCCGCCGGTGGGCGCCGCTCTCACCTTCAAGTTGATCTTCGACCGGGACTCGGGCGCGGCCAACGGTGTCCTGGACGCCCTGCACATCGACGGCGTGAGCTGGCTGATGGACCCCTACGCCCGTTGGGTCCTGGTCAGCCTGGTCCTGTGGGGCGCCGGCAACACCATGATCATCTCATTGGCGGGGCTCCAGGACATCCCCAAGGAGCTGCACGAGGCCGCCCGTATGGACGGGGCGAACGCCTGGCAGTCCTTTACCAAGATCACCGTGCCGATGCTCTCCCCGGTGCTGTTCTTCCAGGTCATCACGGGCATCATCGCCGCCGTGCAGAGCTTCCTGCCGCTGCTGATCTCCCTCGACCCCACCCCCAGGGGCGTCACGTCCGTTCCCGAGGGCAACTACCTGTTCATGATCCACGTGTTCGCCCAGTACTTCGCCAACGGCCGTTACGGATACGCCTCCGCGATGCTCTGGGTGCTGTTCCTGATCATCGTCGCGATCACGTTCCTCGTCTTCAGACTCAGCAAGGGTGCGGTCTTCTACTCCGTCGACCCGGAGCCGACCAGGCAGTCCAGGCCGCGCACGATCGGAGACAAGTGATGGTGTTCCCCCGCAGAAGTGCCGTCTACATGCTGCTGGTCGGTGCCCTCGTCCTCTTCCTCGGCCCGTTCGCCTGGCTGCTGAACACCGCCCTGAAGGACCCCTCCGAGCTGCGCGCGCTGCCGGTCCACTGGTGGCCGCACGACCCAAGCCTGAACAACTTTTATGACGCGCTGACCCGGATCGACTACCTCGGCTACGCCCGCAACTCCCTGACGATCGCCACCGTCTACGCCCTGCTGGTCACCCTGGCCTCCGCATGGGCGGGGTACGGCTTCGCCCGTCTCAACGCGCCCGGCAAGCGGCTGATCTTCTCCGTGCTGCTGTCGACGATGATGCTGCCGCAGGTCCTCACCCTCATCCCGACCTACCTGCTGTTCGCCAAGATGCACCTCACCAACACCTATGTGCCATGGGTGCTGTGGGGACTGTGCGGAGCCCCGTACCTGATCTTCCTCTTCCGGCAGTTCTTCTCGAACATGCCCAAGGAACTGGAGGAGGCCGCCATCGTCGACGGCTGCGGGCAGATCCGCATCTTCTGGCGGATCTTCCTGCCCCAGTCATGGCCGGTCATCGCCACCAGTCTGATCCTCTCCTTCAGCTGGACCTGGGGCGACTACATCGCGCCGGCCCTGCTGCTGGACGACACCCACACCACCCTCGCCGTCAAGCTCGCCTACGGCTACGTCAACGAGCACGGCGCACCGCTGGGGAACCTGGTCGCCGCGGGCGCGGTGATGTACGTCGTCCCGGTGCTGGCGTTGTTCCTGATCGTGCAGCGGGGCTTCGTCACCGGCGCCGCCACCTCCGGACTCAAGTGACCTCACGTTCACCGACTCACCTTCGCCGCAAAGGAACTTCGCATGACGCACACCCAGGGAACCCCCATGTGCCCCGTGGCGGTGGGGTCATGACGGAGCGTCCTGCCCTCACCCCGCAGCTGGGCCGGACACGGGTCATGGCCATCCTCAGGTCGGCTGACGCCTCCGGGCTGCCCGCCGTGGCCCGGGCTCTCGCGTCCGGCGGCGTCACCTGCCTGGAGGTCACCCTCACCACTGCCGGAGCGCTCGACGCACTGGCCGCCATCAGGGCGGAACTCGGCCCCGACGTCGCGGTCGGCGCCGGCACGGTGATCACCGCCGGCCAGGCCAGGGACGCTCTGGCGGCGGGAGCGGAGTTCCTGGTCGCCCCCCTCGTGGACACCGTCGTCGTCCGGAGCGCGGCGGACAGCGGCATCCCCTGCTACCCGGGCGCCTGGACACCGACCGAGGTGTGCCAGGCGTGGCGGGCGGGCGCCGCCGCCGTCAAGCTGTTCCCCGCGAGCACGGGCGGCCCCGCGCATCTTCGCCGGCTGCGAGCGCCCCTGCCCGAGATCCCGCTCGTCGCCGTCGGCGGCGTCGGCATCGACGAGGCGCGGGACTACCTGGATGCGGGAGCCTGTGCGGTCGGTATCGGCTCCCCGCTGCTGCGTGGGGCGGACCAGGACCCGACTCCGCAGGCGCTGGAGGCCCTCACTTCAAGGGCGCGCACCCTGCTGGACGCGGTCGGAGCCACCGGACGGGCCCGGGAGGCGAGCGCATGAGCAGATCCTCATCCCCGCCCGGCGAGCCCTACCTCGTGACCCTGGGCGACGTGCTCGCCGTCATGGCGGCCCGGGAACCCGGCCCGTTCGCGCTCGGCACGTCACTGCGCCTGGGCATCGCGGGCGCGGAGTCCAACGTCGCCGTCGGGGTCAGCCGGCTCGGCGGCTCCGCGACCTGGATCGGCCGGGTGGGCGACGACGAACTCGGCGAACTCGTCCTGCGGGAACTTCGGGCCGAAGGGGTCACCACGGTCGCCGCGCGCGACCCCGCCCCCACCTCCGTGCTGCTGAAGGAACGCCGCACCTCCACCCACAGCCGTACGCGCTACTACCGCGCCCACACGGCGGGGGCCCGGCTGACCGCCGACGACATCCCCGAGGACGTCGTCGCGGGGGCGGCGGTCCTGCACATCACGGGCATCACCCCGGCGCTCGGTGAGGGGCCCGCCGCGGCTGTGACCCGGGCCGTGGACATCGCCGCCGACGCCGGAGTGACGGTCACCCTGGACGTCAACTTCCGCTCGCTGCTGTGGAACGAGACCGAGGCCCGACGCACCCTGCTGCCCCTGCTGAGCAGGAGCGACCTGGTCTTCGCCGGACCGCACGAGGCCGGGCTCGTCGTGCCCGGCCTCGACGGACCGGAGGAACTCGCCGGGGGAATCTGCGACCTCGGACCCGGCGGTGCCGTGATCAAGCTCGGTGCCGACGGGGCGTACGCCCTCCTCGACGGACGGCCCCACCGGCAGCCCGCCGTGCCGGTCCGCGTGTACGACTCGGTGGGCGCGGGAGACGCGTTCGCCGCCGGGTACCTCGCCGAACTGCTGGCGGGGGAGCCCCCCGAGCGGCGACTGAGGACGGCGGCCCTGCTCGGCGCCTTCGCGGTGAGCACCGCCGGCGACTGGGAGGGCCTGCCCCGGCGCTCCGAACTGGGGCTGCTGGACCACCACGACGACATCGTCCGCTGACACCTCCCTGCCCCGGCCCAAGCGACATTCAGGACCACTCATGCCCACACCCCCCTCCAATGCCGCGATCCGCGTCCTCACCGGCTCCTACACCCCGGACTCCGGTGGTGACGGCACCGGCGTCGCCGCGCTGCTCCTCGATCCCACCACCGGCCGCATGACCTACGACGATCAGGTGAAGCCGCTGCCCGTCAGCGGGGCCTCCTTCCTGGCCGCGCACCCGTCGCTCGACGTCGTCTACAGCACGAACGAGACCGAGACGGGAACCGTCAGCGCCGTCTCCCACGACGGCGACGGCACCCTGTCCCCGCTGGGAGACCCGATGAACAGCGGCGGGACCAACCCGTGCCACCTCACCGTCCACCCGGGCGGGGAGTGGCTGCTGACCGCGAACTACGGCAGCGACACCGCACCCGGCACGGTCGCGGTGCACCTGCTCGCCGCGGACGGACGCCTGCTGGAACCGACCGATCTCGTCGTCCACCAGGGCTCGGGACCGGTCACCGGACGCCAGGAGGGCAGCCACGCCCATCAGGTCCTTCTCGACCCGGCGGGCCGTTATGTGCTGGCCACCGACCTCGGGGCGGACGCGGTGATCACCTACCGGCTCGACACCCGCACCGGAACCCTGGAGCGGGCCGCGGTGAACCCGATGAGCGCGGGATCGGGCCCCCGCCACCTCGCCTTCGCCCCCGGCGGCGACCTGGTGTTCAGCGCCGACGAGCTGTCCTCGACCGTCACCTGCCACCGCTACGACGCCGCCACGGGCACCTTGACGGCCCTGTCTTCCGTACCCGCCACGGTGACCCGGGACGTCGGCAACCAGCCCGGGGGAATCGCCGCCTCGTCCTGCGGACGCTTCGTGTGGGTGACCAACCGCGGCGCTGACACCATCGCCGCGTTCCGGCTCGCCGGCACCACCCTGGAACCGCTCGGCGAGGTCCCCGCCGGCGGCACCTGGCCCCGCGGCCTGACGCTGGCGGTCGGCCATCTCCTCGTCGCCAACCAGCACAGCGGCACCCTCGCCGCCCTGCGCGTCCTGGACGACGGAACCCTCGACCAGCCGCACCCGCCGCTCACCACTCCCTCAGTGGTCTGCGCCCTGGCGCTCTGACCGTCCTACCCCCTGTTCGTCCCACGTGCCTGAAAGGCAGTCATGTCCCACCCCGACACCACCCCCGCACGCTTCACCCTCGACCCGGCCTTCGCCGTCGGCATCGTCAACCCCCGTCTGTACGGATCGTTCGTCGAGCACATGGGACGCTGCGTCTACACCGGCATCTACGAACCCGGCCACCCCGCCGCCGACGCGGACGGCCTGCGCCAGGACGTCCTGGACCTGGTCCGCGAACTCGGCGTCACCACGGTCCGCTACCCCGGCGGCAACTTCGTCTCCGGCTACCGCTGGGAAGACAGCGTCGGGCCGCGCGAGGAGCGGCCCACCCGGCTGGACCTGGCGTGGAAGTCCACCGAGACCAACGAGTTCGGCCTGAGCGAGTTCATGGACTTCTGCGCGAAGAGCGGCATGGAGCCCATGATGGCCGTCAACCTCGGCACCCGCGGCGTCGAGGACGCCGTACGGCTGCTCGAGTACTGCAACCACTCCGGCGGCACCGAGCTGTCCGACCGCCGCGCGGACCACGGCGACAAGGAGCCGTACGGCATCCGCATGTGGTGCCTGGGCAACGAGATGGACGGCCCCTGGCAGACAGGCCACAAGACCCCCGAGGAGTACGGCCGCCTCGCCGCCGAGACCGCCCGCGCCATGCGGCAGGTCGACCCCGGTCTGGAACTGGTCGCCTGCGGCAGCTCCAGCTCCGCCATGCCGACGTTCGCCTCCTGGGAGTCGACGGTCCTGCAGGCGGCGTACGACCTCGTCGACCACGTCTCCCTGCACGCGTACTACGAGGAGATCGACGGTGACCGCGACTCCTTCCTGGCCTCCGCCGTCGACATGGAGCACTTCATCGAGTCGGTCGTCGCCACCTGCGACCACGTCAGAGCCCGCCTCAAGACGGACAAGCGCATCAACCTCTCCTTCGACGAGTGGAACGTCTGGTACCAGAAGAGGCCCAACCCGCACCACGTCGAGGACTGGCAGCAGGCGCCGCGCCTGCTGGAGGACGTCTACACCGTCACCGACGCCGTGGTCTTCGGCTCGCTGCTCATCGCCCTGCTGCGGCACGCCGACCGGGTCACCGCCGCCTCGCTCGCCCAGCTCGTCAACGTCATCGCGCCGATCATGACCGAGCCGGGCGGCCCGGCCTGGCGGCAGACCACCTTCTACCCCTTCGCCCAGGCGTCGGCGTACGGCCGCGGCCGGGTGCTGCGCGTCGAGGTGGACAGCCCGACGTACACCACCGCCAGGTTCGGGGAGGTGCCGCTGCTGCACGCCACCGCGGTGATGGACGACGAGACCGGCGACGTCACCGTCTTCGCCGTCAACCGCGGCCAGAGCGACGCCCTGCCGCTGCGGATCGACCTGCGCGGCGTCGACGGCCACACCCTCGCGGAGCACCTGGTCCTGGCCGACAGCGACCCGGAGGCCATCAACACCGCCGACCGGCCCGACCGCGTCACCCCGCACACCGCCACCGGCACGACCCTCTCCGACGGCGTCCTGCACGCCGAACTCGAACCGCTCTCCTGGAACGTGATCCGCCTGACCCACGGACAGAACTGACGCATCGTAACCACTGCCATGCCCCCGGGATGAACCTATGACAGTCCTTGCCCACCCCCTGTTCCGAGACCCCGTCCACGACGGCGCGGCCGACCCCACCGTCATCTGGAACCGGCACGCCGGCGCGTGGTGGATGCTCTACACCAACCGCCGCGCCGACGCGCCACCGTCCGACGACGTGAGCTGGGTGCACGGGACCGACATCGGGATCGCGTCCTCCGCGGACGGCGGAGCCACCTGGCTGTACCGGGGAATCGCCGAGGGGCTGGACATCGAGCCCGGGCGGCACACCTACTGGGCCCCGGAGATCGTCGACGACGGAACCGAGTACCACATGTTCGTCAGCGTCATCCGCGGTGTTCCGGCCCAGTGGGAGGGTCACGCACGCGTGATCCGTCATTACACGAGCCACGACCTCTTCTCCTGGGCCTACCGCTCCACCCTGCCGCTGTCGTCCGACAGGGTGATCGACGCCTGCGTCCTGCGGCTCCCCACGGGCGGCTACCGCATGTGGTACAAGGACGAGGCCGACCACCAGCACACCTACGCGGCGGACAGTGACGACCTGATGCGGTGGACCGTGCGAGGACCCGCCGTCGAGTGCTCGCAACACNNCTCGACG
The DNA here is from genome assembly GCF_002150735.1 of Streptomyces africanus. GTDB lineage: Bacteria > Actinomycetota > Actinomycetes > Streptomycetales > Streptomycetaceae > Streptomyces > Streptomyces africanus. The sequence continues at coordinate 656 of NZ_MUKA01000026.1, read as the reverse complement.
GCAGGTACTGGATGCTCGTCGACGAATGGCACGGCCTGCGCGTCCTGCGCTCACCGGACCTGGAGATCTGGGAACCCCAGGGCCTCATTCTCGATCGCCCGGGCAAGGGCACGGACGACGGGACGTACGGCCTGCACGCCGATGTCGTCACCAGCGAACTCGGCGCCTACATCTTCTACTTCACGCACCCCGGGCGGTCCGACGACGGCGCTGCGGACGACAGCGACTACCACCACCGGCGCAGCTCGATCCACGTGGCCCGCCTGCGGGTGAGCGGGGACACCCTCGTGTGCGACCGCGACGAAGCGCTCGAAGCCCCCGTCCTGCCCCTCGAAGGGCCGAACCGATGACACGCATCCGACGCGCGAGGCGAGGGGCCCTCCGGGCGGGGACGGCCCTGTTCGTCGCCGCGCTCCTTTCCGTCACCGCGTGCCGGGCCGAGGAACAGGCCGGCTCCGGTGTGACCCTGCTCGACGGGAACAGGATCACCGTCACCGGTCCCACCGTCGTATCCGCCCTGCCCGTCGACGCCGCGCCCGCACGGAGCCAGATCCCGTCACTGAAGAGCGTGGCGCTGCAGTACCCCGGCGTCCGGGTCCTCATCACCGACTCCGACGGCCGTACCACCGACGCCGCACTGCGCAACTTCGCGGCGA
>NZ_MUKA01000230.1 GCF_002150735.1 Streptomyces africanus | reverse complement strand
GGTGGGTTCCAGTGGGCTGACGTCCGTGTCCGGTCAGGACGCGGACGGTGAGAGACGCATCGTGGTGGACGCCGCCGGCGTCGTGGTGCTGGGGGCCTGTGCCGGCTGGTCGCTGGTCACGGCGGCGATGCACGACGGCCGGCCCGAGGGTGTGCTGCTCGCGGTGCTGGCCGTGGCGGCCGGGTACGCCGCCGGGCGGATCGGCGGGGCGGTTCTGCCGGTCGGCGCGCCCTGCGCCGGGGCCCTGGCCGGTATCGGGCTGACCGTGGCCGTGCCGCACCTCGCGCCTGGCCCGCAGATCACCACACCTCTGGGGCATGCGGGGGCGACGGCCGCCGTGCTGACGCTGTCGGCCGGTGCCGCGTGCTGCGCGGCCTGGGCCGCTCGTCTTCCGGCGGTGCGGTTCGCCCTGCGGGTGCCGGCCGCCGGTGCCGCGGTGCTGGCGGCCGTGCTCGGCTCGGCCACCGGATGCGTCGCCTCCGTCGCGGTGCTGTTGTGTTCGCTGGCCGCCGGCCGCACCCGTCACCGCGGCGCGGGCCTCGCCGTCCTGGGCGCGGTCGCCGTCCTGGTGACCGGGCTGACGTGGGCGGTCGCGGCGCGGGCCGTACCGGGCGGGCACGCGGCCGCCCTCGACGAGCGGCTGACACCGCACCGCGTCCGGCTCTGGCAGGACGCATGGCAGCTGCTGCGCGACGACGCCGCCCTGGGCGTCGGCCCCGGGCGCTTCGGGGAGCTGAGCCAGACGTCCGCGCAGTCACTGCTGTCCGACGGCAAGCCCCACTCGGCACCCCTGCAGCAGGCGGCCGAACAGGGGATCGTGGGTGTGGCCCTGCTGGCGGCGGCGTTCGGCTGGGTGCTGTACGCGCTGTGGCGCAGCCCGCGCCCGACCCCGGTGGCGCTCACCGCGGGCGCGGCCCTGACGGCGCTCGCGGTCATCGCCGCGATCGGCAACGCGCTCAGCTTCACCGCGGTGTCGGTCGGTGCGGGCCTGCTGGCGGGCATGGCCACGGCCCGGCCGCTCACCGACGAACCGTCGAGCCGCACACCGGACGCGCGTCCCCGGGGCGCCGGACGGACTCCGGCGTGGTGACCGGACGTCCGCTCAGTGTGCGGGGGCGCCCGGCTTGGTCCGCCCCAGCCGCGCCTTGATCACCTGTACGGCCGCCTCCGCGTCGTCCACGGTGATCGTGAAGGTGTGTCCGTCCCACAGCTCCAGCACGACGCCCTCACCCCGTCGCACGACCACCGCGGTGCCCATCTCCGGCCGCCATCGATAGCCCCAGCCACCCCAGTGGCGGGGAGTGACGTGCGAGATGTACGTGGCGCCCGCCACCTGGGAGAGCGGGATACGGCGGCGGGGCACTCCGATGTGGCCGCAGCGCACCTCGAGGTGCTCCTGGTCGACCCGGAGGGCGACGTGCACGAAGGCGAGCGTTCCGAACAGGACCAGCAGCCCGGCGGCGATGCAGCCGACGACGGCCATGGCCAAGGGGGCGATGCCGGACGTCCAGGCCGAGTCGACGGCCAGTTCGATGCCCAGTGCCATGCAGGCGGCGCCGATGAGCGCCAGCAGCCACTGGACGCGGTTGGTGGCCCTGCCGGTCCAGACGTCGGTGTGCGCGTGGGGAGCTTTCTCGCCGTGGCGGTGGTCCCTCATGCCTATGAGGTTACTCAGGTTTCGCTCCGCTGGTACCTCGTGGCGGAGCGTTACTAAGCCGGCCGGGCGGCAGGGCGGATCCAGTACGGCGACGGCACGGGTGATGCGGCCCGCCGACGACGCCGGGTGACGGTTCCGGTCAGCGAGCCGGCGTGACCGCCTGCAACAGCCGTCCTTCGGCGTAGGCCAGGGCGGGTGCGGGCAACGCACCCTCGCGTCCGCTCAGCAGGACGGTCAGGCTGCCGTGCGGCGTGGCGCCCGTCGCGGGCTGCTCGCCGAGCCGGCGCAGGGCCTGCGCGGCCACGGCGCCCGCGGAGCCGTGCAGCACGAGGGGCGGCCGGCCGGGGCGCTGGACGGCGGCCCGGATGCGCTCGGCGACCAGTTCGTAGTGCGTGCAGCCCAGGACGACGGTGGTCACCTCGTCCGGAGTCAGGGCGGCGGCCGCGGACACGGCGGCGTCGATCGCCGCCTCGTCCGCGCGTTCGACGGCCTCGGCGAGACCCCAGCAGGGCACCTCGGTGACGGGGACGCCGCCGGCGAAGTCCCGGATCAGGTTCCGCTGGTACGTGCTGCCGGTGGTGGCCGGGGTCGCCCAGATGGCGAGGTGTCCGCCGCCGGCCGCGGCCGGCTTGATCGCCGGGACGGTGCCGATCACCGGAAGACCCGGTTCGAGGCGGGCGCGCAGGGCGGTGAGCGCGTGCACGGTCGCGGTGTTGCAGCCGACGATCAGGGCGTCGGGGCGGCGCGCGGCGGCGGCCTCGGCGACGGCCAGGGCGCGCTCGGTCAGGTCTTCCGGGGTCCGCGGGCCCCACGGCATGCCGTCGGGGTCCAGGGAGAGTACGAGATCGGCGTCGGGGCGCAGCCGCCGAACCGCGGCGGTGGCCGCCAGCAGACCGATTCCGGAGTCCATGAGCGCGATCTTCACCCGATCACGATAGACGATGAGCGGTGCCGGGCCGTTCCGGTGGGGCAGACTGCGCGCGTGAGCGCCGTTGTGTGGACTGCCGCTGGATCACTTCTCGCCTGGCTGTGGCTGCTGCTCTGTCAGGGCTTCTTCTGGCGCACGGATGTGCGACTGCCGCCGCGCCGGGAACCGGACGCGTGGCCGTCCGTGTGCGTCGTCGTCCCGGCCCGCGACGAGGCGGCGGTGCTGCCCGACGCGCTGCCGTCGCTGCTCGGGCAGGACTATCCGGGGCGCGCGGAGATCTTCCTCGTCGACGACGGCAGTACGGACGGCACCGGTGACCTGGCGCGTGATCTGGCGCGCCGGCATGGCGGGCTGCCGCTGACGGTGGGCTCGCCGGGCGAGCCGCCCGCCGGCTGGACCGGCAAGCTGTGGGCGGTGCGGCACGGCATCGGCCTGGCCCGCGCGCGTGACCCCGAGTACCTGCTGCTGACGGACGCCGACATCGCGCACGCGCCGGACAGCCTGCGGGAACTGGTGGCGGCGGCCCGTACGGGCGGGTTCGACGTCGTCTCGCAGATGGCCCGGCTGCGGGTGGAGAGCACCTGGGAGCGGCTCGTCGTGCCGGCCTTCGTCTATTTCTTCGCGCAGCTCTACCCCTTCCGCCGGATCGGCAGAAAGGGGACCCGGACGGCGGCCGCGGCCGGTGGCTGCGTCCTGCTGCGGGCGGAGGCCGCCGCACGGGCGCGGATCCCGGACGCGATCCGGCACGCCGTGATCGACGACGTGGCCCTCGCGCGGGCGGTGAAGGGCGGCGGCGGCCGTGTCTGGCTGGGGCTGGCCGACCGGGTGGACAGTGTCCGGCCGTATCCGCGGCTGGGGGACCTGTGGCGGATGGTGTCGCGCAGCGCGTACGCCCAGCTGCGGCACAACCCCCTGCTGCTGGCCGGGACCGTCGCCGGGCTGGCCCTGGTGTATCTGGTGCCGCCCGTGGCGGTCGCCGCCGGCCTGGTGACGGGGAACGCGGCGGCAGCGGTCGCGGGAGCGTCGGCCTGGCTCGTGATGACGGGGACGTACGTCCCGATGCTCCGCTACTACCGGCAGCCGCTGTGGCTCGCTCCCCTGCTGCCGTTCACCGCGTTCCTCTATCTCCTCATGACGGCCGACTCGGCGGTGCAGCACTACCGGGGACGCGGCGCCGCCTGGAAGGGCCGCACCTACGCCCGTCCCGACGCCGTGCCCGAGGAGGGCTGACGGCCGCGCTCACGGCCGCCGGGGGGAGTCACTTCCTGCCGGGGGTCCAGTTCATGCCCCACCCGTAGGCGTAGTCGACGGTCCGCTGCGGGCTCACCCCTCGCTCGGGGACGAGGTAGCGCGCCTCGCGCTGTACGACGAGGTCGGTGCCCGTGTTGGTGATGAGGGCGAGCGCGCACACGGGCGAGGGGACGGTGCACTCGTCGAGGAAGAACTCCACGGGGGCGCCGTGCTGCGGCTGGAGGGTGACGGTGGCGTTCAGGTCGGCGAACGAACGGGCGCCTTCGTAGATGGTGACGAAGACGAGGATGCGCCGGAAGGCGTTCTTGTGGTCGAGGTTGACGGTGAGGTTCTCACCGGTCGACACGGCGCCGGTGCGGTCGTCGCCGTCGAGGTGGATGTACGGAGGCTGGTGCAGCGCCCCGAAAGCGTTGCCGAGGGCCTGTACGACGCCCTTGCTGCCGTCGGTGAGTTCGTACAGCGCGCACAGGTCCAGGTCGAGGTCGGAGTGCATCGCGGCCGGGCGGCCGAACTTGCTGCTCCACCCCGAGAACTGCTTGCGCACCTGCCAGTTGAGGTTCACGAGCAGGGCGCCCGAGGTGCCGCCCTGCTTGGTGAGCGACACCGAGGGGGCCGCCTTGGTGAGCGTCACCTTGGTGAGGCGGACGGGCTCGGGCGGTGCCGCCGGAGGTGCGGCCGGCGGGGGCGGGGCCACCGGCCTCGTGTACGCCGAGGGGGCGGCCACGGGCGGCGCGGGAGCCGCGACCGGAGTCGGGGCCGCCTGCTGCGGTTCGTCCACCGTGATGCCGTAGTCCGTGGCCAGTCCTTCGAGTCCGCTGCTGTAGCCCTGGCCGACGGCGCGGAACTTCCAGGCGCCCTGGCGGCGGTAGAACTCGCCGAGCACGAAAGCGGTTTCGGTGGTGGCGCCCGGGTTGTCGAAGCGGGCGACCGGCGTTCCCCGCATGGTGTCCTGGACCTCGATGTACAGCCCCGGGACCTGGCCGAAGGCGCCGCCGTCGGCGGAGGCGGCGAGGACGACCGTCTCGATCGCGGGCTCCACGCGCGTGAGGTCGACGAGGAGCGTGTCGGTCACCCGGCCGTCGGTGTTCCGCTTGCCCTCGTGCCGGATCGCGCCGGAGGAGTGCGCGGGCTGGTTGTAGAAGACGAAGTCCGCGTCCGAGCGGACCTTGCCGCTTACCAGCAGCAAAGCGGAGGCGTCGGCGTCGGGCACCCCCGGGCCGGCCCGCCAGCCCAATTCCACGCGCAGCGCCGAGGTGGGCACCGGAGTATTTGAACCTTTCAGCATTTGCATGTCCGCCCCCATTGCGTGTCGCCGCGCCAGGCACATCCCGGCCGTCCGTCGAGTTCCGTCCGCACAACCTATTCCTCCCCGCGGCGAACTCCCATGCACCGCCACCGGAAGACCGGTGGCCAACCCCTGGTAACCCGCCCGGAACTCGGCCTTTACACGATCAGAACCCTGTCCGGTGCCCCTTTTTGCCGAGTTCGCTCGCATTGGGGATACCGGGTCACTGCGGACACGGAAAACAACCCTCTTATCGGTCTCCCCAACCAGCACATCGTGGGCTTAACTTATGTGCCATGACCTCCCCCCGCTCCACCTATGGCGGCGGCTACTACTCCGCCTCCTTCCCGGACACCCCGATCTACGACAAGCTCGTCGCCGAGCGGGGCACCCCGCAGATCGCCCCGATCCGGGTCCCCGCGCAGTACGACACGCCCGGCGGCAACCTGCCCGCCCTCCCCTCGGCGCTGCCCGCTCTTCCGGCGGCCCCGGCCCAGCCCGCCTACGGCTATCCGCAGGCGCCACAGCCCGCACCGCTCCAGCAGGCGCCCGCGGCGTACATCCCGCAGCAGGCCACCGCACCGCGCGGCTACCCCGGCCCCCAGTCGCAGCAGCCGCGCCCGGCGGTACCCGGCGCGGGCTACGAGGCGATGCGCCCCGCGGCTCCCCGGCCCGCCCAGGCGCCCTATCAGGACCCGTACAACAACCAGCAGTACCGCGGTTACTGAGCCGCCCGCCCGGGGGCTGTCGGTGCCGGCTGGCACGATGGCCCCATGGGGAACGCACACCTGCACTCGATCCACGTCCACCCGGTCAAGGCGGTCCGGGGCCTCGCGCCCCGGGAGGCCGTCGTGGAGCCCTGGGGGCTCGCCGGAGACCGGCGCTGGGTGCTGATCGACGACGGGGGCAAGGTCGTCACGCAACGCCAGCAGCCCCGCCTCGCACTGGCCGCCGCCGAGCTTCAGCCGGACGGCGGCGTCCGGCTGTCCGCACCCGGCATGGAGCCCCTGACGGTGCCCGTTCCCCGGCCGTCGGGCACGGTGCCGGCGGAGCTCTTCCGCGACAAGGTCGACGCGGTTCCCGCCGAGGACGAGGCCGCGCACGCCTGGTGCAGCGCCTATCTCGGCATCGGCGTGCGCCTCGCGTACATGGACGACCCGGCCACGCGCCGGCCCGTCGACCCGGAGTACGCGCGTCCCGGCGAGACCGTCTCCTTCGCCGACGGCTTTCCGCTGCTGCTCACCACCACGGCCTCCCTCGCCGCCCTCAACGCCCTGATCGCGCAGGGTGACCACGCCGAGGAGGGCCCGCTGCCCATGAACCGTTTCCGGCCGAGCGTGGTCGTGGCGGGCACCGACGCCTGGGCCGAGGACAACTGGTCGCGTCTCGCCATCGGAGAGGTGTCCTTCCGCGTCGCCAAGACCTGCGGCCGGTGCGTGGTGACCACCACCGACCAGGGCACCGGCGAGCGCGGCCGGGAGCCCCTGTACAGCCTGGGGCGGCACCGGCGGCTCGGCGGCAAGCTGGTCTTCGGGCAGAACCTGGTGCCCCTGTCCGGCGGCACGATCCGGGTCGGTGACCCGGTGAGAATCCTCGAACAGATCCGGCCGGAGGTCCGCGCCCGGGGCGGGAACCGCCCCGGGCGCCCGGGCGTTGGCCTTGTGTGAGAAGTTCATGAGAGTCGCCGGTGAGAGGTGATTTCCCTCTCTCTTCGCCGGGTTGGCACGTGGAGGGCTCCGCCGGGGGTTATCACGGAGCGGGAAGGGGGTGCAGGCAGTGCGAGCGATCAGTGGACTCTGGCGCTGGCGGCGCAATCCGCTGTGCCGCGCCACCGATCTGGCCGAGGCCTGGCTGGCGCTGGCCGCTCTGGTGCTGATCCTCCTCGTCGCCCCGCTGGCCGGTTCCCTCGTCGGGGGCGCCGCGCAGGACGCCCTTCAGCGCTCCGTCCGCGAGCAGCACCGAGCGCGGCATCTGGTGACGGCCACAGTGGTCCGCGAGCTCGACCGCTCCCCGCTGGACGCCGACCCGGAGACGTCCACGGGCCGGGATCTGCGCACCCGCGTCCTCGCCGACTGGACGGCACCGGACGGCACCGCGCGTCACGGCTCGGCGCTGGCGAGCCTCAAGGACCCGCAGCCGGACGACGAGTTCCGGATATGGACCGACCGGCAGGGCCGGATGGTGGCCCGCCCCCTCGACTCCGCGACGGCGTCGACGCACGCGGTCCTCGCCGGCTTCGGCGCGGCCCTCGCGGCCGGCGGTCTCATAGAGGGCGGCAGACGGCTGATCGTCTGGCGCATGGTCCGCCGCAGGTACGCCCGTTGGGACCAGGCATGGGACAAGGCGGGCCCGGACTGGGGCAGGACGGGCACCGGCAGCTGACAGCCTTCCGGCTCTGGTCAACCCACCACCCGCGCGCACGCTACGGTGGTCCGGCCGAACCGTTCGGCACAACCCGCGCGCGAGCGAGCAGGAGGGGCGCGCCGGTCTCGATGCCGCGTGCGCGCGCAGGCCCCAGGGGCCCGGCACGGTCGCGGTCCCGGCACCGGCGGGAGCGCCCCGAAGGCGAACGAGCCATCAGTACGACCGAGGTGGGGGCACAGCTACACCATGGCACAGGGCACGGTCCAGGTGACGCACACCGGCACGTCGCGGTGGCGGCGCCGCACGGGTGAGTACGCATCGCTCGCCGCCGCCCTGGAGGCCGCGGCCGACGGAGATGTCCTCACGGTCGCCCCCGGCACCTACCGGGAGAACCTCGTCGTGCAGCGCGCGGTGACCCTGCGCGGCCCCGAGGGCTCCCCCGGCTCGGTGCGGATCGCGCCCGTGGACGGCGTGCCGCTGACCGTGCGCGCCTCGGCGGTGGTCCAGGACCTGCACGTGGAAGGCCAGGACGCGGCGGCCCCAGCGGTGCTGGTGGAGGAGGGCACACCGGAGCTGAGCAACGTCCGGGTGGTCACGCGGTCGGCGGCCGGGATCGAGGTGCGCGGCAGCGCCCGGCCCACGGTCCGGCGCTGCGCCGTCGACAATCCGGCGGGCATCGGCATCGCCGTGCTCGACGGTGCGGGCGGGGTGTTCGAGGAGTGCGAGGTCGTCGCGGCCGGCCAGGCGGGCGTGGCGGTGCGCGGCGGCGCCCACCCCCGTCTGGAGCGCTGCCGGGTGCACCACACCTCGGGCTCGGGCCTCTCGGCGACCGGGGAGAACTCCGCCCTGGAGGCGGTGGGCTGCGAGATCTACGAGGTCCGGGGCAGCGGTGTGCAGATCACCGGCCGGGCCACCGCGCACCTCACGGACTGCGATGTGCACCGCACGACGGCCGACGGTGTCACGCTCGACACGGACGCGGTGCTGACGCTCGCCGACTGCCGTATCCACGACATCCCGGAGAACGCGGTCGACCTGCGGTCCCGCTCCGTCCTCACGCTGACGCGCACCACGGTGCGGCAGTTCGGGCGCAACGGCCTGTCGGTGTGGGACCCGGGCACGCGCGTGGACGCCAACCAGTGCGAGATCTTCGACAGCACGGGCGACTACCCCGCGGTGTGGGTGAGCGACGGCGCCACCGCGGTGCTCGACTCGTGCCGGGTGCACGACGTGCCGGACGCCCTGTTCGTCCTCGACCGCGGCTCGCGCGCGGACGTCGTCGACAGCGACCTGTCGCAGGTGCGCAACACGGCCGTGTCGGTGAGCGACGGGGCGACCGCGCAGCTCGACGACTGCCGGATCCGGGACGCGGCCACAGGCGCCTGGTTCCGCGACCACGGCAGCGGCGGCACCCTCAGCAACTGCACGCTGGACGGCACCCAGACCGGCGTCATCGTCACCAAGGGCGCCGATCCCACGGTGGAGCGCTGCACGGTCGACTCACCCGCGGAGGCGGGGGTGTACGTCTCGGCCGGCGGCCGCGGCAGCTTCCACAACTGCCGGGTGACGGGCAGCGGCGGCTACGGCTTCCATGTGATCGACGGCAGCCGTACGAGCTTGCGGAAGTGCCGCACGGAGCGGTGCGCGCGCGGCGGTTACGAGTTCGCGGACAGCGGCGCGGACGCGTCGTCCGGGGCGGGCCCGCTGGTCGAGGACTGCACCAGCGACGAGAGCGCGGGGCTGCGGGCACCGGCGGCGCGGGAGACGGCCGTGCAGACGGTGAGCCACTCCCCCGGCCTGCTGGGCGCGGTGCCGGGGCAGCGCACCGAACCGGAGCCCCCGGCCGCGGCCCCGGCCGCGGAACCCGAGCAGCCGGCCCGCAGCTCCAAGGACGTCCTCGGTGAACTGGACGCGCTGGTCGGCCTGGAGAGCGTCAAGCGCGAGGTGCGCGCCCTCACCGACATGATCGAGGTGGGCCGGCGCCGGCAGCAGGCGGGCCTGAAGGCGGCGTCGGTCAAGCGGCACCTGGTCTTCACCGGCTCCCCCGGCACGGGCAAGACGACGGTCGCCCGGCTGTACGGCGAGATCCTCGCGTCGCTCGGTGTGCTGGAGAAGGGCCACCTGGTCGAGGTGTCCCGGGTCGACCTGGTGGGCGAGCACATCGGCTCGACCGCGATCCGCACGCAGGAGGCCTTCGAGAAGGCGCGCGGCGGTGTGCTGTTCATCGACGAGGCGTACGCGCTCTCCCCCGAGGACGCGGGCCGCGACTTCGGCAAGGAGGCCATCGACACGCTGGTGAAGCTGATGGAGGACCACCGGGACGCGGTCGTGGTGATCGTCGCGGGCTACACGGCGGAGATGGAGCGCTTCCTGTCGGTCAACCCCGGGGTGGCGTCCCGGTTCTCACGGACCATCACCTTCAGCGACTACGGCCCCGAGGACCTGCTGCGGATCGTGGAGCAGCAGGCCGATGAGCACGAGTACCGGCTGGCGGAGGGCGCGGCGCAGGCCCTGCGGACGTACTTCGCGGAGATCCCGAAGGGCCCGGCGTTCGGCAACGGCCGTACCGCCCGGCAGACCTTCGAGGCGATGGTGGAGCGCCACGCGAGCCGGGTCGCCCAGCTCCCCGAGCCCAGCACGGACGACCTGACCCTGCTCTACGCGGAGGACCTGCCCGAGCTGCTCTGAGGACCGGGGCCGGCCTCCGCGCCCGGCTCCGCCTCCGGGCCCGGGCAGGGCTGCTCGGCCGTGTGGCGGGGTGCCGGCAGGCCGGGCCGCAGCCGGGCCAGCAGTGTGCGGCGCTCCTCGGCGAACGCCGGGTCCGCCTGGTAGTCGGAGTGGCCGAGGATCGGCGCCGGCAGCGGATGCAGGTCGGTACGGCCGTAGGAGAGGGGGTCCATCAGCGGCACGTGGTCGACCCCGAGGTCGTGGTTGCCGGGCAGGCGCACCGGGCCCCCGATGGGGTCGGTGAGCCGGTACAGGTTGCGCCAGCAGTCGACCTCCCGGTGCAGGGAGCTGAGCGCGGCGGGACCGAAGTGCGCCGGGAACCAGCGGCCGTAGAGCCGCTCCAGCGGGGAGCCGTACGTCAGCAGCGCGACGCGTCTGCGGGTGGACGGCGCGAGTTGCCAGGCCGCGGCGGCGGCGAGGACGCTGCCCTGCGAGTGCCCGGAGATGACCAGCCGTCCACCGGTGACACGGGTCCAGGTCGCGATCCGCCAGGTCAGGTCGGGCACCGCGCGTTCGGCGTAGCAGGGCGGGGCGAAGGGGTGGGCGGCGCGCGGCCAGAAGGTGCCGACGTCCCACAGGATGCCGATGGTGCGGCGTGCCGCGGCGTCCTTGTAGGCGCGCCTGCCCCAGGTGACGAACAGGATGAAGCCGAGGCCGATCAGCCAGGAGCCGAGGGCCTCGGCGGTCTCGGCGGCGCCGTGGACGAGGGGGTAGGTGCCCTGCGCCGCCTCGCCCGGCGTCTCGTCGGTGGCCAGGGCGCCCACGAGGGCTGCTGCGCCCAGCAGCAGGGTGACACCGGAGGTGACGGCGACGACGCGGGGTCCCCGGTCGGTGAGCGAGGCCATCGCGCGGGTGTAGGCGATACGGCGGGTGCGGGCACGGTCCTGGGCCTCGTCCGGGTAGTCGCGGGCCACCGCCTCGCGTTCGGCGCGGGCGAGCTGCCAGGCGCGGTGGGCCAGCCAGCCGAAGAGCACCAGCAGCACCACGATCAGGGGCGGGATCACGGACGCCTGCCAGGTCAGCAGGACCGGCGGGCCGTCGATCGACGTCCCGGTGCCGTCCAGCCAGTCGGACACCCGCTGCGACACGCCGCCGGACATCACGCCGCCCAGGGCGCAGGCCAGCATCGCGACGGCCGGTCCGCCGAGGCCCTTCAGGACGGCACGCCGGTCGGGCTCGGTGCGGTGCAGCGCGTGAGCGACGCCGGCGAGGACGATCACGAGCAGGCCCTGGGCCAGGGCGAGACCGCCGAAGGCGGCGTCGCCCGGCAGCCGGCCGGCCGACTCCCAGCCGGGGCGTTCCCAGCCCGCGTACAGCAGGGCGAGGGCGAGCAGGACGAGGGCGGCGAGCGGCAGGCGTCGTACGAAGCGCTCGTCGAGTTCCCGGTCGAGGCGTCTTTCGCTGCGGCCCCGGCGGCACACCACCCAGACCACGGCGACGGCGCAGGCCGCCAGGGCCGCCTCCAGGAGCAGGCCCAGGGTGTTCAGTGTGGCGGGGCCGCCGGGCTCGCGGTCGTGGCGGGCGGCGGTGCCGGCGACCGCGGCGGCGACCGTGAGCAGTCCGGCGGCGGTGTGCGCGGCGCGCAGCCGGGCCACCAGCCGGCGTCCGTACCAGAAGCCGGGCCGGCCCAGCGCGGTCGGGCCGTCGCCGGCCTCGTCGGGTTCGGGGTCGCGGGCCGGCGGCTGCTGGGACTCGTAGTCGCTCCAGGTGCGCCGGGACAGGTACCACAGCAGACCGGTCAGGGCGGTCGGGACGAAGGACGCCAGGGCGAGTCTGCGGCCGGGGCTGCTCCACCAGCCGCCGTCCGAGACGGTGGGCGAGAGGAAGCCCAGCCAGGAGTGCCGGTCGGCGCACGCGCGTGTGCCCGCGCACTGCCAGGCCGCCAGGTCGAGGGCGACCTCGCAGGCCGCCGCGACCAGCAGCACCGTCAGGGTGAGCCCCGCGAGCCGCACCAGGAGGCCGTACAGGCGCACGGTGCGGCGGCGGCCCCGGGCGTGGGGGCGCATCCAGTGGGCGAGGTTGACGACCATGAACGGCAGCAGCAACAGCCACAGGGCGCGGGTGCCGTTGCCCGAGGTGAGGTTGCACCAGACGTAGGCCTCGGGCACCGGTCCGTCGCGGCGGCGGTCGTCCGGGCTGGTCTCCGCGTCGACGTCGTCGGCGCGCCGGAAGACGGCCGCGATGCCGTCGCCGGTGATCCGCACCGTGCGCGGATCGTCGAGCATCTCCTGCGGCGTGGTGCCGCCCACGCCGTGGACCAGGAGTTCCAGAGCGGTCCCGGTCTCACCGGGCCGCCGGGCGGGCTGGTCCGGCCCGCCGGTCGAGGCCTGTTCCTGCGCACGCTCCACTGATTCGCACATCCCCCGTGACACGCCGTCGGCTCTGTCCGTGCGGGCACAAGGATCTCCACTTCCGCGGCGCCGCACACCTGCTGTCACGGAATCTCCCCGATCCGTGACCCTGCGGAGAGCGACCGGTGACATACGCGCGGCGAGTGGTCGGTGGCGCCGCCGGCATCGCGACATGCGAGGATGAGGCGTCCGCGCACCGGAGCCGGGGGAGAATGTCCTGGTTGGGGCAGGTGTGCTGGGCCTGACGGACGGCATTGAGGCGAAAGGACCGGAGCGTACGTGAGCGAGAATCAGAACCTCCTCGCGGAGCAGCGGCGATCCCTGATCCTCGACGAGGTCCGCCGCCGGGGCGGGGTCCGGGTCAACGAGCTGACGCGCAAGCTCGGCGTGTCGGACATGACGGTCCGCCGCGACCTCGACGCGCTCGCCCGTCAGGGCGTGCTGGAGAAGGTGCACGGCGGCGCGGTCCCGGTGGTCGAGGCGAGTACGCACGAACCGGGCTTCGAGGCCAAGTCGGGGCTGGAGCTGACCGCCAAGGAGGACATCGCGCGGGCCGCGGCCAAGCTGGTCGCGCCGGGCGCGGCGATCGCCCTGTCCGGCGGCACGACGACATTCGCGCTGGCGCAGCAGTTGCTGGACGTGCCGGACCTGACGGTGGTGACCAACTCGGTGCGGGTGGCCGACGTCTTCCACGCGGCGCAGCGCACCTCGGGTCCACGGCAGGGCGCGGCGACGGTCGTGCTGACCGGCGGGGTGCGCACCCCGTCCGACTCGCTGGTGGGGCCGGTGGCCGACCAGGCGATCGCGGCGCTCCACTTCGACCTGCTGTTCCTCGGGGTGCACGGCATATCGGTCGAGGCCGGCCTGTCGACGCCGAACCTCGCGGAGGCGGAGACGAACCGGCGGCTCGTGCAGTCGGCCCGGCGGGTCGTGGTGGTCGCCGACCACACCAAGTGGGGCAAGGTGGGCCTGAGTTCGTTCGCCTCGCTGGAGCGGATCGACACGCTCGTGACGGACGCCGGCCTGCCGGACGAGGCGCGCGGTGTGGTCGTGGAGCATCTGCGACGGCTGGTGGTGGCCGGGGAGCCCGAGGAGGACGGGGCAGACATCTGACGGGCCGCCAGCTAGGGTGACGCTGCCGGTCATCGCCCGCTCCCCTGCAGGAGGGCTTCGTCCATGGCTCACCGTCTGCGCCCCGTCGGGCTCGACTTCATCGCGATCGCGCCCGTACGGCACGTCTCCGAGCTGGTGATCTCCGCTCCGGTGGAGGCGGTCTACCGGGCACTGGAGGACGTGCCCGGCTGGGTCGAGTGGTTTCCCCAGGTGACGGCCGCCCGCCCGGTCGACGGCGGGAAGGGGCGCGACATCCGGCTCGTGGGTGGCCTCCGGTTCCGGGAGTCGATCATCGCGGCGGAGGCACCCGAGGTGTACGCCTATCGCGTCGACGTCTCCAGCGTGCCCGGGATGCGCGCGATCGCCGAGGAGTGGCGGCTCGCCCCGGCCGGTACCGGCACCCGGGTGCGGTGGACGTTCGCGACCGACGGGACGGCGGCGTACCGGCTCGCCATGAAGCCGGTACGGGCGGCTCAGGTCAAGGCCTTCCGGGACGCCGTCACGGCGCTGGACCGGAGGCTGACGGCGTAGCGCCTCGCGCCACGGGCCCGGCGTGTCGTCTCAGTCCGGCCAGACGCCCGTCTCCAGCAGCGAGTCGATCGCGGCCGTGTACGGCCCGATGTCCAGTCCCTGCGCGGCCACCCAGGCGTCCGAGTAGTACTTGTCGAGATACCGGTCCCCCGGGTCGCACAGCAGCGTCACGACACTCCCCTGCCGCCCCTCGGCCACCATCTCCGCGACGATCTTCAGCGCGCTCCACAGGCCCGTGCCGGTCGAGCCGCCCGCCTTGCGGCCGATGGCGCGCTCCAGTGCCCGTACCGCGGCGACACTGGCCGCGTCGGGCACCTTCATCATCCGGTCGATCGCGCCGGGCACGAAGCTCGGTTCCATACGGGGCCGGCCGATGCCCTCGATGCGGGAGCCGCAGTCGCAGGTGACGTCCGGATCGCCGGTGGTCCAGCCCTCGAAGAAGCACGAGTTCTCGGGGTCGGCCACGCAGACGCGGGTGTCGTACTGCATGTAGTGCACGTAGCGCGCGAGGGTCGCCGAGGTGCCGCCGGTGCCCGCCGTGGCGACGATCCACGCCGGCTCGGGGAACCGCTCCCGGCGCAGCTGCCGGAAGATGGACTCGGCGATGTTGTTGTTGCCGCGCCAGTCCGTGGCCCGTTCGGCGTAGGTGAACTGGTCCATGTAGTGGCCGCCGGTCTCGGCCGCGAGTCGGGCGGACTCCTCGTACATCGTGCGGGGGTCGTCCACGAAGTGGCACTGCCCGGCGTGGAACTCGATGAGGCGGATCTTCTCGGGGCTCGTCGTGCGCGGCATGACGGCGATGAAGGGCACGCCGATGAGCTTCGCGAAGTACGCCTCGGAGACGGCCGTCGAGCCGCTGGAGGCCTCGATCACCGGGCGGTCCGGCCGGATCCAGCCATTGCAGAGGCCGTAGAGGAAGAGGGAGCGGGCGAGCCGGTGTTTGAGGCTGCCGGTGGGGTGGGTGGACTCGTCCTTCAGGTACAGGTCGACGCCCCACCCCTCGGGCAGGGGGAAGTGGAGGAGATGCGTGTCGGCCGAGCGGTTGGCGTCGGCCTGGACTCTGCGGACGGCTTCTTTCAGCCATGCGCGGTAGGCGGTGTCGCTGTGGTCGACGTCGAGGGTGACGCCGGTCCGGGTCTGCCGGGGGGTGCTCACGAGGGGGCTCCTAACGCTGCGCGCCGACGACGCGTCGCGCGGCCGACACCCCGATCATAAGCACCTGGCGCACGCTTCTCACCTGCATAAACGCACCTTTGAGCCCCCCAAAGCGCCCCCTGGGGCAGAGCCGGTGCAAGGGGGCGCGCGGTCCAGGGGGCGCACTTGCGTGTGTGCTCCGGGCGCCCCCTGGAGAGAGGGTCTGCTGTACTGGTGCTCGACGCCGGGCGGGGGCAGACTTCACCGCGGGACCGGATCTCCGGACGGGGTACCGGCAAGGGGTACGACGCACCACCGGAGCAGGCCTCCGGACGGGGCACACTGGATCAGGACACGAGCCTGTGCCGGGTACCGCGCAGCGGGCGGGCCGGTGCACCGACGCGCACAAGGGGGCGGGTGGCATGGCGGAGCCGGAGTTCAGGGCCACGGGCGTGCGGATCGGGAAGCGGCTGCGTTCGCTCACCCGGGCCGGCCAGGTCCGGATCAGCGACGGCCGGCTCGAGCTGCTGACCAGTTACGGCAGTGAGATCGACAGCGCGCCGGTGCAGGCGGTGCGCGCTTCCAAGCCCTGGTTCGGCCCCGATGACCGGGCCACGGCGGATCTCAACGGCAACCGGTACCTGCTCACCCTGGGCGATCACGACCCCGCTCCGGGCGAACCCGGCCCGCCGGCGGCGCGGCGCTTCATCGAGGCCGTGCGCCGGGCGGCGGGGCGCGGCGGCTGAGATGTCCGCGAGTTGCGGTCCCCCACCCCCTGCGTCACTCTGGTCTCACGTCACTCTGGGTTTACCGGCGATAACGCTGCGAACCAGCCCGCCGGCCACGACAGCGGGCGACAGCGTCACCAAGGCGCCCTGCTGGATCCGAACTCCGTGTTCTTCCGGACCTCACGTCGGGGAGTCGCAGCCGTGATCAGCTATCCAAGCAGGCACTGCACGGTGGAGCTCCAAGCCCTGCCGTCGCGGATCGGCCAGGTCCGCAGAATCGTCTCTGCGCAGTTGCGCTACTGGCATCTGGACGCTCTGATCGACCGGGCCTCGCTCGGGGTGACGGAGCTGCTGTCCAACGTCCACCGGCATGCCCAGCCCGACAAGACGTGCACGGTCGAGATAGAGCTGCTGCTCGACCGGCTCACGGTCTCGGTGCGCGACCACGACCCGCGGATGCCCGTGGTGGACGACCCTCAGGACATCGCGCCGCTGGCGACCTGCGGGCGCGGGCTCGCGATGGTGGCCGCCATGAGCGAGAGCTGGGGCGTCCGGCCGGACGGCGAGTCCGGCAAGGTCGTGTGGTTCACCCTTCCGACGACCTCCCCCGCGGTGGCGGCGCCGTCGCGCCGGGCGCGGCACGTCGTCCAGGAGAAACCCGCGCGCAGGTTCGCGGAGGTGGGGCTCGCCGCCGACGGGCTGCGGCCCGAACATGCTCCCGCCCGGTCCGCCGTTGCCGGTTGACCGGGCGGTGACCACCGTTCGCCCGGGGGTCGCGCGGGCGGCCCCCGGGGTCACTCGGTGGCGATGGCCCGCAGGACGTCCAGGCGTGCCGCGCGCCGGGCCGGGCGCAGCCCCGCGAGGGCGCCGGCCGCGAGACCCACGAGGGCCACGACCGCGAGCTGCGCGGGCGGCACGGCGAAGGCGAAGTCGCTGTCGCTGCTGCCGTCCGAGGCCCTGACGAGGACCCAGCCGAGGAAGGCGCCGAGGCTGAGCCCGCCGGCCGTGCCGAAGGCGGCGACCAGGACCGACTCCCAGCGGACCATGGCCCGCAGCTGGGAGCGGGTCTGGCCGACGGCCCGCAGCAGGCCCAGTTCGCGGGTGCGTTCGTGGATCGCCAGGGTCAGGGTGTTGGCGATGCCGAGGAGCGCGATGACCACCGCGAGGGCGAGCAGGGCGTAGACCAGGGTGAGCATCATGTCGATGCCACCGGCCGAGGACTGCGCGTACTCGTCGCGGGTCTGGACCTCCGGGTTGCCGTACCGGGCGGCGGTCTTCTCCACCGCCGTCTTGCCCGCGTCGGGGCTCACGCCGTCCTTGAACGTGACGGCGACGAGGGTGTCGGAGTCCTGGGTGCGGTGCGGGGCCCAGGCGGCGCGGGTGATGACGTAGTCGCCGGCGAGTTCGGACTGCCCGTAGACCGCGCGGACGGTGAACGTCTCCTTCCTTCCGTCGGTGAAGGTGAGCTGTGCCTTCTCACCGGTGGTGAGGTGCTGCCTGGCGGCTTCCTTCTCGGTGATGGCGAGGCCGTCGGTGCCGAGGCCGCGCAGGGAGCCGTCTACCCTGCCGAGGTCGAAGGTGCGTTCCAGGGCGGCCGGGTCGGTGACCGTGAGGGCCCGGCCCTCGCCGTCGACCTCGGCGACACCGCGGCCGAGTCCGACCGCCGTGTTCACCTCGGGCAGCTCCTGGACCGCGCCGGCCAGCCTCGGGCTCAGGCCGCTGCCGCCCGCGCCGAAGGACGGGGCGCTGACGGCGACGTCGCCCGCGAAGGACCGGGACACGGTCTGGTCCATGGTGGCCTTCAGCGAGGCGCCGAACACCGTGAACAGCGACACGACGGCCACGCCGATCATCAGGGCACTGGCGGTGGCCGCGGTGCGCTTCGGGCTGCGCAGGGCGCCCTGCCGGGCCAGCGCGCCGGTGACACCGCGCAGCCGAGTGAGCGGGCTGCCGAGGATCCGGACGGCGGTTGTGGAGGCGACCGGGCCGAGCACCACGAACGCGACCAGGGCCAGCGCGGCGCCGGAACCCGCCAGCCAGACGGACGGCGACACGAGGACACCGGCCAGGGTGAGGGCGAGGGCCAGCGCGATCAGGCCCGTGCCGGTGACCGCCCGCAGCCGGGACGCGCCGGAGGTGTCGACGGCCGTCTCGCGCAGGGCGGCCAGCGGTGCGGTGCGGCCGGCGCGTACGGCGGGCAGCAGGGCGGAACCCAGGCAGACCACGATGCCGACGGCCAGCGGCAGCGCCAGGGACAGGCCCTTGACCACCAGGTCGCCCTCGGGGAACGGGAAGCCGATGGCCGGGAACAGTGCCTGGAGCCCGGCCGCGATGCCGATGCCGCCCGCCAGGCCGGCCAGGGACGCGGTCACGGCCACGGCGGTGGCCTCCACCAGGGTGGTCGCGGTGACCTGGCGGCGGGAGGCGCCCAGCGCCCGCAACAGGGCGTTCTCGCGGGTGCGTTGGGCGACGACGATGGCGAAGGTGTTGTGGATGGAGAAGGTCGCCACCAGCAGGGCGACGCCGGAGAACACCAGCAGGAACAGCGTGAAGATGTCCAGGAACTGGCTGGAGATCATCTCGTTGTTCTCCTCGGCCGACTCCTGGCCGGTGATCGCCTCGACGCCCTGGGGCAGGGCGGGGCTCAGCCGGTCGACGAGCTCCCGCTGGCTCACGCCGGGGCCGGCCCGCACCTGGATGCTCGCCGCCTCGCCGGGCCGGGCCGTGAGGTACTTCTCCGCGTCGGCCGCGGTCATCCCGGTGAAGGTCACCTGTGCCATGCCGTCCTCACCGGCGAAGGTGGCGAGGCCGACGATGGTCACCCGGACCGGGTCGGGGGTGCGCAGGGTGGTCGTGTCGCCGATCTTCAGGCCGCCCTTCTCGGCGGTACCGCGGTTGACGACGACCTCGCCGGACTTCCGCGGTGCGCGCCCCTCGGCGAGCCGGTACGGGTTGAGCTGCGGGTCGGTGATCCAGTTGCCGGCGAGGGTGGGCGGGCCCTGGCCGCCGATCGGATCGCCGTTCGCGCCCACGAGCTGCCCGGCGCCCTGGATGTTCGGCGCCGCGGCAGCGACGCCCGGGACCTTCTCGACGGTCCTGACCAGGCCGGTGGCGACCGGCTGCCGTACGCCCTGGCTCTCTCCGGGCGTGGTGATGGCGTCGGCGCTGCGGACCACGGCGTCGGTGCCGCCGGCCGCCTTGCCGAACATCGAGTCGAAACCGGCGCGCAGCGTGTCGCCCATGACGAGCGTCCCGGCCAGGAACGCCACGCCCAGGAACACGGCGAGGAACGTACCGGCGAAGCGCCGCCGGTGGGCGCGCAGGGAGGACACACTCAGGCGGACGGCGGCGTTCATGAGGGCACCTCGAAAGCCTTCATCCGGTCCAGGACCCGGTCGGCGGTCGGGGACTCCATGCGGTCGACCAGGCGTCCGTCAGCGAGGAAGACGACCTCGTCGGCGTGCGCGGCGGCCACGGGGTCGTGGGTCACCATGACGACCGTGCGCCGCGTCCGGCGTACGGCGCGGCCGAGCAGGCCCAGCACCTCCTCGCCGGAGCGCGAGTCGAGGTTGCCGGTCGGCTCGTCGGCGAAGACGACGTCCGGCCGGCCGGCGAACGCCCGGGCCACGGCCACGCGTTGCTGCTGTCCGCCGGAGAGTTCGGCGGGCCGGTGGTGGAGCCGGTCGCGCAGTCCGACGACGTCGATCAGCGCGTCGATCCATTCCTGGTCGCCCCGGCCGCCCGCCAGGTCCAGGGGCAGCCTGATGTTCTCCGCGACGGTGAGGGTCGGCACCAGGTTGTACGCCTGGAACACGAAGCCCACGCGGTCGCGGCGCAGGAGCGTGAGGCGGCGGTCGTCGAGGCCGCCCAGGTCGGTGTCGCCGATGCGGGCGGTGCCCGAGGTGAGCGTGTCCAGACCGGCCGCGCAGTGCATCAGGGTGGACTTGCCGGAGCCCGAGGGCCCCATGATCGCGGTGAAGCGGCCGGCCGGGAAGCTCACGGTCACGCCGTCGAGGGCGCGTACGGCGGTGTCGCCACCGCCGTACACCTTCACCGCGTCGACGACCCGGGCGGCGGGCCGCGTGGCCGTCGTGGCGGTCGTCGTGGTCATGCCGCACCTCCCTTGCGGCCGAACTCCTCGTTCAGCACGGACAGCCGGCGCCAGTACTCGTCCTCGTCGATCTCGCCGGAGGCGAAGCGGTGTCCGAGCACGGTGATGGGCGAGTCGTTCCCGGCCGGGGGCTGCCGCCAGGTGCCGCCGCGGCGGCCGCGCCACACCGTGCGGCGCAGCAGCGCGATGCCGCCGCCGATGACCAGGGCCCAGATCACCGGGAAGAGCAGGATCCAGGGGCCGGGGCCGCCGTCACCGAAGTTCGCCAGGGTCTGCATGTCGTTCAACTCCTCGGACGCGTTGCTGCGATGTCCTGTGTGTCGCTTCCGAGCGTCGCCCCGTGGGGGGTCCCAGGTCGTCGTACGGCCAGCGGCAGTGCGCGTACCTCGCGAGGAGTAGACGGGCGTTGCCGGGCTGCTCCCCCGGCCCTCGACTTCTGTACCTACTGGTATGTACAGTGCGGTCATGAGCACCTCGGAACGGCTGATCGAGTCCACGCGCGAGCTGCTGTGGGAGCGCGGCTACGTGGGAACGAGCCCCAAGGCGATCCTGGAGCGCGCGGGCGCCGGGCAGGGCAGCATGTACCACCACTTCAAGGGCAAGCCCGACCTCGCGCTGGCCGCGATCCGGCGGACCGCCGAGGAGATGCGGGCTACCGCCGCGGGAGTACTCGACGGCCCGGGAACGCCGTACGAGCGCATCGCGGCATATCTGCGGCGCGAGCGGGACGTGCTGCGTGGCTGCCCGGTCGGCCGGCTGGCCATGGACCCGGACGTGATCGCCAGCGCCGAGCTGCGCGCCCCGGTCGACGAGACGCTCGACTGGATCCGGGAGCGGATCGCCGGGATCGTCGAAGAGGGCAAGGAGCAGGGCCAGTTCGTGCCCTCGCTGGACGGCGGGGAGATCGCCGCGGCGGTCGTCGCGACCGTCCAGGGCGGTTACGTCCTGGCCCGCGCCTCCGGCTCCCCCGCCGCGTTCGACGCGGGGGTGCGGGGGCTGCTGTCCCTGCTGGCACCCCGTCCCGCCTGAGGAGGGCCTGAATGCACGCCATGCAGTACGAGCTCACCCTGCCCGCCGATTACGACATGGGCGTCGTCCGCGACCGGGTCGCCCGCCTGGGGCATCTGCTCGACGACTGGGACGGGCTCGGCTTCAAGGCCTATCTGGCGCGCGAGCGCGGTCTGCGCGGCTCGCCGGTCAACCAGTACGCGCCCTTCTATCTGTGGAACACCGTCGACGGCATGAACGCCTTCCTCTGGGGCGGCGGGTTCCAGGGGCTCAGCGACGACTTCGGGCGGCCGTCCGTACGGCAGTGGACGGGACTCGCGTACGAGGAAGGGGCCGGGGCGCACGCGCGGTTCGCGGTACGGCGCCGCCAACCCGTCCCCGCCACGGGCCTGTTGGCCGAGGCGGCGGAGGACGCCGTGCGGGAGGTCCGGCGGCTGGCGGCGCAGGACGGGGCCCTGCTCGCCGCGGCGGCCGTCGACACGAGCCGCTGGGAGCTGGTGCACTTCTCCCTCTGGGAACACGACACCCCGAAGGCCGAGGGCGACGTGTTCGAGGTGCTGCACCTGTCGGCACCGGGCCGGGACCGGCTGCCCCGGGGGCGCCGGTGGTGAGCGCGGTCCGCACGGTGCTGGGCGACGTGCCGCCCGGGGACCTGGGCGTGTGCGACGCCCACGACCACCTGTTCTTCGGCAGTCCCCGGCTGCCCGGCCAGGAGCTGCGCAGCGTGGCGGCGGCGCGCGCGGAGCTGGCCGCGTTCCGGGAACAGGGCGGCGGTGCCGTGGTGCAGTGGACGCCGTACGGGCTCGGGCGGCGGGCCGCCGATCTGCCGCCGCTGTCCCGGGAGACCGGGGTGCACGTGGTCGCGGCGACCGGGCTGCACCAGGCCGTCCACTACGACGAGGACACGCTGAAGGGGCTGCGCGGCCGGCTCGCCGACCTCTTCGTCTCCGAACTCACCGAGGGCATCGGCACGTCGGGGGTCCGGGCGGGGCTCGTCAAGGTCGCGGGCGGTTTCCACGCCCTGGACGCGCACGCCCGCTGGACGATGACGGCGGCGGCCGAGGCGCATCACGCCACGGGCGTGACCATCGCCGTACATCTGGAGCTGGGCACCGGTGCGCTGGACGTACTGGACCTGCTGTGCGGCCCGTTGGGGGTGCCGCCGCAGCGCGTGGTGCTCGGGCACCTGAACCGCTCCCCCGACCTGGTGCTGCACCGGCAGGCCGCGGAGTCCGGCTGCTATCTGGCCTTCGACGGCCCGTCGCACGCCCACCACGCCACGGACTGGCGGATGCCGGACGCCGTACGGGCCCTCGCCGACGCCGGGTTCGGCGACCGGCTGCTGCTGGGCGCGGACACCACGACGGCCGCCGCCCGCTCGGTGGGCGGCGGCCCCGGGATGCCGTATCTGCTGCGCCGGGTGCGCCCGCGGCTCGTCCGGGCGGTGGGCGAGGACCTGGTGGAGCGCGTCCTCACTCAGAACCCGGGCCGGGCGTTCGCGGTGGAGTGGCGCTGACGGCGTGGCCCGCCGGTCTCAGCCCGCGGCCTGGTCGTTGTCCTTCATCTCACCCCATCCGTGCCAGCGGTCGACCTCGATCCAGGCGCTGACCCGGGGCCGGACGCGGTTCGGGTAGGGCTTGCCCCCGTAGTGCCGGGAGAGCAGGTCGATGTCGGCCAGGTCCTCGTCGTCGTACATCTCGGTGACGCGGCCGATGAGGGTGATGTGGGTGTACCAGTTGTCGTCGGCGAGGACGGTGAGCGTCACGCGCGGGTCGCGGCGCAGATGCTTCAGGCGGACCCGGCCCGCGTCGAGGTTGATCAGCACCCGGCCGTCCTTCCACGCGTACCAGGTGGCGGTGGAGACCGGTGTGCCGTCGGAGCGCAGCGTGGCCATGACGCACGGGTTGGGCCGGCTCAGCAGAGCTTCGGCCTCGGGCGGCAGCGGCGGCTTGGACATGGGGAACCTCCCGGGTGATCAGGCGGACGGGTTGTCGTCGAAACTGGCGAAGTAGGCGGCGACCATGTCCTCGTCGCCGTGGCCCTGGGCGGCGGCACGCTCCATGCGGGCGGCGGCGGCTTCGGCCACGTCCAGGCGGACGCCGTGGTCCGCACCGGCCTCGACGATGAGGCGGGCGTCCTTGGCGGCGGTGGTCACCGCGAACTGGGGCGGGGTGAGCCGGTCTTCGAGGACCATGCCGGACTTGGCGTGCAGATAGCCCATGTCGAGCGGGCCGCCGGCGATGAGGTCGAGGAAACCGCGCGGGTCGACGTCGAGGGCCTTCGCCAGTGCCAGGGCCTCACCGGCGGCTGCCGTCACGGCGAGGACCCAGCTGTTGGCGACCAGCTTCAGCCGGGTGGCGCCGCCGGCCGCCCCGTCCTCGCCGGCCCACACGGTGCGGGCGCCGACGGCGTCGAACACGGGCGTCACCGCGTCCCTGCCCTCGACGGGGCCGGCGGCGAGCACGGTGAGCTGCCCGGCCTCGGCGGGCTGGCGGGTGCCCAGCACGGGCGCGTCGTAGAAGACCAGGCCGTGCTCGCGGGCGAAGGCGGCGAGGCCGCCGATGGCCTCGACACCGGCGGTCGTGGACTGCACCCAGGCGGCACCCGGGCGCAGGGCCGGGGCGGCCTCCCGCATCGCGTCCAGGGCGGCGGGGCCGTCGTAGAGCATGGTCAGGACGACGTCGGTGTCCCGGACCGCCTGCGCGGGGGTGTCGGCGATGTGCACGCCCTCGGCGGCCAGCGGCTCGGCCTTGGCACGGGTGCGGTTCCAGGCGTGCACGGTGTACCCGGCGCGCGCCAGGTTGCGGGCCATCGCGGCGCCCATGATGCCGGTGCCCAGGACGCTCACGGTGAGCTTGTCGGTCATGACGTCAACTTCCTCGTACGTACGGTGCGGGCGAGCCGCCTGCGATCCAGCCTGCCCGCTCACGCGCCAGCCTTCCCGGAAGCGGCGCGGACACGCCCGTCGAGCCGTGCCTGATGTCCGTCGGGCACCGGATTCGGGTCCGGAAGGGTGTCGTCGAAGGCCACGGACCGTCAGGCCGAGGCCCCACTGTCGATCACCAGGTCGGCGCCGACCACCGCACCGGCCGCGGGCGAGGCGAGATAGAGCACCGCGGCCGCCACTTCTTCGGCCTCCGCGACCCTGCCGAGCGGGTTCTCCGTCTTCATGCGCCGGGCACGGTCGGCCTCGGTCTCGCCGGGCCGCAGCGACATGGGAGCGGCCGAGGCACCGGGGCTGACCGCGTTGATGCGGATGCCCTGGTGGATGTGGTCGAGTGCGGCGGCACGGGTCAGCGCGGAGACCGCCGCCTTCGACGCGATGTACGCGGCGGCGTTGGGGATGCGCCGGTGTGCTCCCAGGTTGGAGGAGATGTTGACGATGGTCCCACCGCCGTTCTCCTTCATGTGCGCGATCTCGTGCTTCATGGCCAGCCAGACCCCGGTGACATTGGTCCGCAGCACCGCGTCCCAGTCCTCCTCGCTCACCTCTCCGACGGGCACGGTGCCGCGGAGTATCCCGGCGTTGTTGACCGCGATGTCCAGCCCGCCGAAGCGGGTGACGCTCTCGCACACGAGGTTGTGGAGCTGGTCGGAGTCGGTGACATCGGCGGTGACGGCGGTGACCGCGCCGCCGACGGCCTCGATGAGACCGGCCGTCTCCTCCAGGGAAGCCGGGGTGCGTCCCGCGACGACCACGGATGCGCCCTCGGCGGCGAATGCGAGCGCCATCGCGCGGCCGAGGCCGGAACCCGCGCCGGTGACGAGGACGGTCTTGCCGGTGAAGCGGTTCATTTCGATGACTCCCTTGAGCGATGGGTTACTTGGTGCGGTGGATCAGGAGGGCGACGGCGGCGAGAGCAACCCCGGTCGAGGCCAGGGAGGCGGCATCGCCGCCGAGCGTGAGCAGGATCGCGAACAGGACCGTCGGACCGGATTCCATCGCTGTGTTCAGCACGCCGCCCGCGAGCCCGGTCTGGTGCTGCGGCACCCCTTCCGTGGTGAGTACGGCGGCTCCTGCGAAGGCGACCGCCGTGCCGGCCGGCAGCGGCACGAGGCCCGGCAACAGTCCATACCCGTACGGGATGTTCGTGTCGGTACCGGTGAGCGCGAGGAGAGCGAGCCCGGCCGCGGCGATGGCGAGTCCGGCGGCTGTGACGGTTCGGGCCCCGTACCGGCCGATGAGATGTCCTGCCGCACGGCCGGAGACGATCAGCGCAACAGCGAACGGTACGAACGCCGCCGAGGTCTGCAGCGGTGACCAATCGCGCACCTGCTGGAGGTGGAGCGAGAGGACCACGAAGGTCATCGAGGTTGCGCAGGCGCTCAGTGCGACGGCGGCGAGGGCGAGGCCTCGCCGCCGGTCGAGCAGGAAGCGGGGCGGCAGCAGTGGGTCGGGGGCGCGGCGCTCGGCATACCTGAACCCGACCAGCAGCGCGGCCCCGGCGAGCAGCGGCACGAGTACGCCGGCCGACGACCAGGGGTGGGTGTCGGTGACGACGAGCCCGTAACTGGCGAGGGTGATCCCGGTGGTGGCGAGAAGAGCACCCGGCAGGTCGAGAGTCCTGCCCAGGCTCGGCGTGGTGCCCGGCAGTAACCGGGGCGCTAGGGCGAGGGCTGCGAGGGCCACCACGAGCGGTACGGCGAAGGTACAACGCCAGGACGACAGCGCCGAGATGACGCCGGAGAGCAGGTTGCCCGCGGTCGCGCCGAGTACCGAAAGCCCGCCCCAGGTGGCCATCGCCCTGCCGTATGCGGCCGAGGAGGGCAAGGCGGCGCGCAGTACGGCCATGGCGGCGGGCGCGATCAGAGCCGCCCCCGCGCCCTGCGCGAAACGCGCGGCGAGCAGAGTCCCGATGCCGGGGGCCAGCGGGGCGACGGCCAGAGCGGCGGCGAAGAGGACAAGGCCCGCGGTGAGGGCGCGCCGCCCGCCGTAGCGGTCGGCGAGGCGTCCGCCGAAGAGCAGCAGTCCGGCAAAGGTCAATCCGTAGGCGGCGCTGAGCAGGATCAAGTCGGCGCGCTGCAGGCCGAATTCGCGCCCGATGGCGGGCAGGGGTACGGCGATCGAGGCAAGCGTGAAGATCAGCGTGGTCTGGACGCTGCCGAGGAGGAGGAAGGCGCACCGCTGCCGTACGGCGGCAGCGCGGGCAGCGTCCGTGGCGGTCATGGTCCCCCCCTGATTTTTGACCGATTGGTTCAGTATTTGGGCACGCCGAAGGAAGCCCGGTGCTGCGGCGGGTGCTGTTCAGTCCAGCAGGGCCAGCGCCTGCTCGGCCGCGTCCCGCACCCGGGCGGGGTCGTTCGACGCCTTGCCGACGACGCGCAGGCCCTGCAGCAGGACGAACAGCATGCGAGCCAGCGCGCGCGGATCACGGCCCTCGGGCAGCTCACCCTGAGCCTGGGCGCGTACGAGCGCGGAGTGAAGTGGGGTCTCGACGTGCTCCCAGCTGATCTCGACCCGACGGGCCGCCGCGGGGTCGTGCGGGGCCAACTCGGCTGCGGTATTGGTGACGAAGCAGCCGTTCAGCCGGCCTTCCGGGGATGCGGCCTCAGCGGCGAAGCGGCGCACCACCGCCCGCACCGCGGGCAGTGCGGGGCCCGGCTGGGACAGCTCGGCCAGGAGAAGCGGGTCGCGCATCTCGGCGTACCGGTCCAAGGCCTTCAGGTACAGCTCGTGCTTACTGCCGAAGGTCGCGTAGATGCTGGCGCGACCGATGCCGAGATGCTCGACGAGGTCGCTCATCGACGTCGCTTCGTAGCCGCACCGCCAGAACAGCTCGAGGGCCGACTGCAGTGCGGCGTCCGGATCGAATTCCTTGGTCCTGGCCACACCGACGACCATAGGCGTATTCAGAACGATCAGTCAAATAATCGCGAGGGTGGGCCAGTCCGCCTAGGCGAGCGCCCCGAGCGGATCGTCCAGTACCGGCTGCCACGCCAGTTCCGCGGCGCCGACCAGGCTGTTGTGGTCGAGGGTGCACGGCAGGATGGGGACGCCGCCGCTCTGGCCCCACAGGCTGCGGTCGGCGACGACGGCGCGGAGGCGGTCGGGGTCGGCGTCGAGGAGGGTGCGGTGCAGGCCGCCGAGGATGATGCGGTCCGGGTTGAGGATGTTGACGAGTCCGGCGAGTCCGAGGCCGAGCCGGTCGATGAGGGTCTCGGTGGCGGTGCGCACGCCGGGGTCGTCGTAGTGGTGGCGGACGAGGTCGATGGACTGCTGGAGCAGGGACACCTCGGGGCCGGGTTCGCGGCCCGCCGCCGTGAGGAAGGCCAGCGGGTCGGTCTCCACGTCCAGGCAGCCGCGGCTGCCGCAGTGGCAGGGGCGGCCCTCGGGGTGCACGGTGAGGTGGCCGACCTCCAGCGCGAGGCCCGAACTGCCCCGGTGCAGGCGGCCGTCGAGGACGAGCGCGCCGCCGACGCCCCGGTGGCCGGTGGCCACGCACAGCAGGTCGCGGGCGCCGCGTCCGGCGCCGTGCCGGTGCTCGGCGAGCGCGGCGAGGTTGACGTCGTTCGCGGCGAACGCGGGTCCGTCGAGACCGGCCGCGCGCACCTGCTCGGCGAAGATGTCCCGGACGGGCGAGCCCGCGGGCCAGGCCAGGTGCAGCGGGTTGAGCGCCAGGCCCTCGGGCTCGGCGACCGCGGACGGTACGGCGAGTCCCGCGCCCACGCACCGGCGCCCGGTCTCCCGCAGCAGCTCGGCGCCCGCCGTGACGACGGAGGCGAGCACCTTCGCCGGGTCGGCGTCGACGACCTCGCAGCCCGGCGCGGTGGCGACGATCCGGCCGCCCAGCCCGACCAGCGCGGCCCGGAACCCGTCGGCGTGCACCTGCGCGGCGAGCGCGACGGGCCCGTCCTCGGCGACGGCCAGCTTGTGCGAGGGCCGGCCCTGCGAGCCCGCTGCCGCGCCGGGCCGGGCGTCGACCCGGATCAGCCCGAGCGCCTCCAGTTCGGCGGCGACCGCTCCGGCCGTCGCCCGTGTCACCCCGAGTTCGGCGGTGAGCACGGCCCGGGTCGGCGCGCGACCGGTGTGCACGAGCTCCAGCGCGGGTCCGAGGGCTGCGCGCCCCCGGTCCAGCCGTGTCCTCGAGGTGCTCCCATCCCCCGCCGGCCGGGGGTCAGCCTTCCCGCTCATGAGGGCGAGTCTCCCATGATCCGCAGAGCCGGGGGCGCCCTAGAGGCCGCTGACCCGGAGCGTGATGTTGAGTCGTCCGGTCAGGCCGAGACCGGGCGGTGCCGTGCCTCCGTGTACCCGGGGGACTCCGTGGTAGGCGAGCCGGGACGGCCCGCCGAAGACGAACAGGTCGCCGCTGCGCAGCTCGACGTCGGTCCAGGGCCGGGTGCGGGTCTCGGTGTTGCCGAAGCGGAACAGGCAGGTGTCGCCGAGGCTCAGCGACACCACCGGCGCGTCGGACTTCTCGTCGCTGTCGCGGTGCATGCCCATCCGGGCGTCGGCGTCGTAGAAGTTGATCAGGGCGATGTCGTAGGCCGGAGCCGGTCCGCCGAGGGTGTCGCGGACCGCCCGGCGGCCCAGGTCGCCCAGCCACGCGGGGAACGGTTTCACCGGGGCGCCGTCGCCGTCGACGACCGTGTCGGCGTAGCCGTACGGGTACCAGTGCCGGCCGAGACAGACCTGCCGGGCGGTCATGGTGCCGCCGCCGGGGGTGCGGACCGTGCGCAGCCCGGCCGGTGGGCGTGCCCAGGTGCGGCAGGCCTCCAGCAGCTCCCGCTGACGTTCGGCGTCCAGCCAGTCCGGCATGTGCACCGCGCCCGGCGCCACCTGCGTACGGGCTCGGGGGAACAGTTCGCCGTCCATGCATCCCATCCTCCCCGACCTGGGCTGAGCTGCGGCTCGGCTAGCCTGGACGCACGATGAACGACCGTATGACGACGCCCTGGGGCGAGCTCGCGCTGACCCGTTTCCCCGAGGACCCGCGCGACAGGCTGCGTGCCTGGGACGCCTCCGACGAGTACCTGCTGAGGTATCTGGCGCAGGAGGGGGTCCCGCTGTCGGGCACGGTCGTGGTCGTCGGGGACCGCTGGGGTGCCCTGGTCACGGCGCTGGCGGAGCACCGGCCGGCGCAGATCACGGATTCCCACCTGACCCAGGAGGCGACCCGGGCCAATCTCGCGCGCCGCGATGTCGAGCCCGGCGCGGTCCGGCTGCTCACCACGCAGGATCCGCCGCCCGGCCGTATCGACGTTCTCCTCGTGCGGGTGCCGAAGAGCCTCGCGCTGCTGGAGGACCAGTTGCTGCGGCTGGCGCCGGCGGTGCACGCGGGGACGGTCGTCGTGGGCACGGGCATGGTGAAGGAGATCCACACCTCGACGCTGCGGCTGTTCGAGCGGATCCTCGGCCCGACCCGCACCTCGCTCGCCGAGAAGAAGGCCCGGCTGATCTTCTGCACGCCGGATCCCGCGCTGGAGCCGCCCGCCAGTCCGTGGCCGTACGCCTACACGCTCCCGGACGGCATCGGAGCGGTCTCGGGGCGCACCGTCGTGAACCACGCGGGTGTCTTCTGCGCCGAGCGGCTCGACATCGGCACCCGGTTCTTCCTGGAGCATCTGCCGAGCGGCGGGGGCGGCCGGCGGGTGGTGGACCTGGGGTGCGGCAACGGTGTGGTCGGGACGGCGGTGGCGCTGGCCGATCCGGCGGCCGAGGTGCTGTTCGTGGACGAGTCGTTCCAGGCCGTGGCCTCGGCGGAGGCGACGTACAAGGCGAACGGGGTGCCGGGGCACGCCGAGTTCCGGGTCGGGGACGGGCTGGCGGGTGTGCCGTCCGGCAGTGTCGACCTGGTCCTGAACAACCCGCCGTTCCACTCCCACCAGGCGACGACGGACGCCACGGCCTGGCGGATGTTCACCGGGGCGCGGCGTGCGCTGCGGCCGGGCGGCGAGCTGTGGGTGATCGGCAACCGGCATCTGGGCTACCACGTCAAGCTGCGGAAGCTGTTCGGCAACAGCAGGCTGGTGGCGAGCGACCCGAAGTTCGTGGTGCTGAAGGCCGTCAAGCGGTAGCCGCGCCCAGCGTCTGGAGGGCCCTCGCCACCGTCCGGGTCATGGCCTCCCGGGCGACCGTCAGGTAGCCGCGCGGGTCGACCGTATCGGGGCGGTCGGCGAGGAACTGCCGGATCGCGCCGGTCAGGGCGATGTTCAGGGCCGTGCCGATGTTGACCTTGGAGATGCCGCCCGCGACCGCCGCCGTGAGTTCGCCGTCCGGGACGCCGGAAGAGCCATGGAGGACGAGCGGGACGTCCAGCGCGGCCGACAGTTGCCCGAGGAGGGCGTGGTCGAGGGTGGCGGTGCGGGTCGTCATGGCGTGGGCGCTGCCGATGGCGACGGCCAGGGCGTCCACGCCCGAGTCGGCGACGAAGGCCCGGGCCTCGTCGGGGTCGGTGCGCGCGCCCGGGGCGTGCGCGTCCAGCGGGGGTCTGCCGTTCTTGCCCCCGATCTGCCCCAGCTCGGCCTCGATCCAGAGCCCTTGCGCGTGGGCCCAGTCGGCGGCCGCCCGGGTCGCGGCGAGGTTCTCCGCGTAGGGCAGCCGGGCCGCGTCGTACATCACGGAGCTGAAGCCGGCCTTCGCGGCCTGGTGCAGCAGGGTCTCGCTCTGCACGTGGTCGAGGTGCAACGCGACGGGTACGGCCGCCCGTTCCGCCGCTGCGACGGCCGCGCGGGCGAGGGGGAACAGCCGGCCGCCGTGGAACTTGACCGCGTTCTCACTGACCTGGAGCACGACGGGAGCGGGCACGGACTCGGCGCCCGCGATGACGGCCTCGACGTGTTCCAGGGTGATGACGTTGAAGGAGGCGACGGCCGAACGGGCCGCGGCGGCGCGGGTGATGAGCTCGCCGGTGGTGGTGAGGGGCACGGTGCCTCCAGGGTCAGGGGGCGAGGATCACCGAGCGGGTGAGGTGGCGGGGCCGGTCCGGGTCGAGGCCGCGGGCTGCTGCGACGGCGACCGCGAGGCGCTGGGCCCGGACGAGTTCGGCCAGGGGGTCGAGCCGGCCCTCGATCCACAACCCGCCGGTGGAGCGCACCTGTTCGGCCAGCCCGGCGGGTGCCTCGCCGAACATCCAGGTCGCGGTGCCGCTCGTGGTGACGCTGATGGGCCCGTGCCGGTACTCCATCGCCGGGTAGGCCTCCGACCAGGACAGCGACGCCTCGCGCATCTTCAGCCCGGCCTCGTTGGCCAGACCGACGGTCCAGCCGCACCCCAGGAAGGTGAACTGGGCGCAGTCGACCAGGCCTTCGGGCAGGGGCTCCGTCAGGGCGGTGCGCGCGTCGGTGACGGCGGTGTCGGGGTGCAGGCCGAAGTGGGCGCGCAGGAGGGTGAGGGCCGTGGTGGCGAACCGGGTCTGCACGACGGAGCGTTCGTCCGCGAAGTCGAGGACGGCGAGCCGGTCGGCCGCCGTCCGCACGGGCGTGTTCGGGTCGGCCGTGATGGCGGTGGTGCGGGTGCGGCCCCGCAGCCTGCCGAGCAGATCGAGGATCTCGGTCGTGCTGCCGGAGCGGGTGAGGGCGACGATCCGGTCGTAGGCGCGGCCGTACGGGAACTCCGAGGCGGCGAACGCGTCGGTCTCGCCCTGGCCCGCGCCCTCGCGCAGGGCCGCGGCCGCCTGCGCCATGAAGTACGAGGTGCCGCAGCCGACGATCGCGACCCGCTCCCCCGGCACCGGCAGCATCTCCGCGTGGTCGGCCGCCTGTGCCGCGGCGCGTGTCCAGCACGCGGGCTGGCTGGTGAGCTCGTCCTCGACATGCGTCATGCCGCACCTTCCGATCTGATTGTTCCTGCAAGATATCGCCAGCTTTCGAGCAGTATCAAGCATCAGGGCCGGATCGGGTGTGGGTCAGCGGTGCCTGCGCCCGGTGTGACCTTCGTTCCCCGCCCTTACGTCCTAGGCTGGGGCTGAGGCGTGTACCCGCCAGGGAGGCGGTCATGGGCGGACCAGCGCACGACCACGACGTGCCGGGCGGCCGGCGGTATCTGCCGATCGCCGAGCACGGGCTGATCGGCGACCTGCGCAGTGTGGCCCTGGTGGGGACCGACGGCACGATCGACTGGTACTGCTGCCCGGCCTTCGACGCGCCGAGTGTGTTCGCCTCGATCCTGGACGCGGAGCGCGGCGGCTGCTTCGAACTGGCGGCGGCGGTGCCGGCGCGGACCAAGCAGTTCTACTTCCCCGACACCAACGTCCTGATCACCCGGTTCTTCACCGAGGACGGCGTCGGCGAGGTGCAGGACTTCATGCCGCTCGACGGTGAGTCGGCCGAGGCCGAGCGGCACCGGCTGATCCGCCGGGTGGTGTGCGTACGCGGCTCGATCCCGTTCCGTACCCGCGTCGCCCCCCGGTTCGACTACGGCACCCGGCCGCACACCGTCCGGTTGACCGGTGACACGGCGGTGTTCGAGTCCGAGGGGATGGCGCTCGGGCTGACCGCGACGGTGCCGCTGGAGACGGACGGGCCGGACATCCGCGGGGACTTCAAGCTCTCCGAGGGCGAGTCGGCGGTGTTCGCGCTGGACAAGCTGGGCGGCGACGTGGCGCCCCGCCGGTGTGCGCGCACGGAGGCGGAGGAGCAGTTCGAGGCGACGGTGGCGTACTGGCGGCGCTGGCTGGCGGCGTCCCGGTACAAGGGCCGCTGGCGGGAGATGGTGCACCGCTCGGCGCTGACGCTGAAGCTGCTCACGTACGCGCCGACCGGGGCGATCGTGGCCGCGCCGACCACGAGTCTGCCCGAGCGGCTCGGCGGCGAACGCAACTGGGACTACCGGTACGTGTGGGTGCGCGACGCGGCCTTCTGCGTCTACGCCCTGCTGCGGCTGGGCTTTACCGGCGAGGCCGAGAAGTTCATGGACTTCCTGACCCGGCACATCAGCCCCGGCGACTGCAGGGGCTCCGGTCCCCTGCAGATCATGTACGGCATCGACGGGCGCACCGAGCTGCCCGAGACGACCCTCGGCCATCTGGAGGGCCACGAGGGTTCCGCACCGGTACGGGTCGGCAACGCCGCGGCCGACCAGCTCCAGCTCGACATCTACGGCGCGCTGATCGACTCCATCTACCTCTACGACAAGTGGGCCAAGCCCATCTCCAGCGACCAGTGGGACGACGTGTGCGCGCTGGTGGACTGGGTGTGCGAGAACTGGGACCAGCCCGACGAGGGGATCTGGGAGACGCGGGGCGGGCGCAAGAACTTCCTGTACTCGCGGCTGATGTGCTGGGTGGCGATCGAGCGGGCCATCCGGATGGCCATCCGGCGCGGACTGCCCGCCGACCTGCTCCACTGGCGGGAGTGCCGCGACACGATCTACCGGCGGATCATGCGCCGGGGCTGGTCCGAGACGCGCCGGGCCTTCGTCCAGCACGAGGACGGCGACGTGCTGGACGCGGCCGTGCTGATGATGCCGCTGACGAAGTTCATCGCCCCGACCGATCCGAAGTGGCTGTCGACGCTCGACGCGCTCACCGAGGAACTGGTCTCCGACTCGCTGGTCTACCGCTACGACCCGCAGTCCAGCCCCGACGGGCTGCGCGGCGACGAGGGCACGTTCTCCATCTGCTCGTTCTGGTACGTCGAGGCCATGGTGCACGCGGGCCGCATCGAAGAGGCGCGTCTCGCCTTCGAGAAGATGCTCACGTACGCCAACCATCTCGGCCTGTACGCCGAGGAGATCAGCCACACCGGGGAACAGCAGGGCAACTTCCCGCAGGCGTTCACGCATCTCGCGCTGATCAGCGCGGCCTTCAATCTGGACCGGGCGCTCGGCTGACCCTCGGCTGCGCGCATGCGCGGTGTTTTTCCGGGTTCGGGCTGTGCGAAGGGAAGGCACGGGAAATACTCGGGGAATGGTGAGGAGGACTGATCCGCCGACCACGTCATCGCCCGGAGAACGGTCGGCCGCCGTGGGCCGGGACGCCGGTCAGATCGTCACCGGTGACGGGGCGACCGGGGTCCACGTCGAGAACATCGAGCGGGCGGTGGTGCTGCCGAAGGAGGCGTTCGCGCAGGCCGCGTATCACGAGCGGTCGGCCGCGGCGGCGTTCCCTTCGTATGTGGACCTCACCTCGGTCCCGCTCGCCGTTCCCCAGCGACGGGTCGCCGCGGACCGGCTGCGCGGGCGGGACGACCTGGTGGCGGCGCTGACCCGGGGCATGGGACGCGATGCGGGTGACGGCTCGGACCACCCCCGCGTCCATGTGCTGACCGGGCTCGGCGGCTGCGGAAAGACCACGGTGGCTCTGGAGGTCGCACACCGGCTCTCTCCCCGGGCGGGCCACGTGTGGTGGGTCTCCGCCGCCGACCGTGAGAGCCTCTGGGGCGCTCTGCACGCCGTCGCGTTCGACGCCGGGGCCGACAGCGCAGAGTTCTTCCGCGCCCACGCCGCCGATGTGCTGTGGAGGCGGCTCAACGCGCTCACCGAACCCTGGCTCCTCGTTCTCGACAACGTCGACGATCCGTCCTTCCTCCGCGCCCCGTCACAGCCCCTGGCCCGTGGCGTCGGCTGGCTGCGGCCGCCCGGCACACCGCACGGGACGGTACTCGTCACGAGCCGCGAATCGCGTCGGGAGCGATGGGCGCCCTGGATACAGGTCCTTCCGGTGGACGTGCTCGACATCGACGACGGGGCTCGCATCCTGCTCGACCTGGCACCGGACGACGCGGGCGATGAGCGGGAGGCGAAGGAGCTGGCCCGGCACCTCGGCGGCCTGCCCCTGGCCCTGGACCTCGCCGGCTCCTACCTCGCGCTGGCAGCCGAGGAGCCAGGGCCCGTGCCCGGAACGCCCGAGACGTTCGCGGAGTACCGCCGTGACTTCGACGGACGGATCGCGGAGATGGCCGCCGACCCGGACTCCTCGCTCGGGGAGGCGGAACGGGCCCGCCGGGCCATCCTGACGACCTGGGAGATCTCGCTCGATCTCCTCCACGACCAGGGCAACGATCTCGCCCGGCCGCTGTTGCGCTTACTGTCGGCGTTAGGGCCGGCACCGATTCCCCACCGGCAACTGCTCGACCCGGAGTTGCTCGCCACCTGCGACCTGTTCCCCGCTCCGACCGACGAACGGATCCACGCCGCGTTGAGGGGCCTCTCCGGTCTGCGGCTGGTCAGGCCGCAGCGCGTGAGCCCGGAACCCGGCAGCGGCGCACCGTCCGACGCCGACATCCGCCGGAAGCTCGACATCCACCCGCTGGTCCGCGCCAGCAACCGCGCACACGCCGACTTCGCCACCCACACCGGGACACTCCTCGGCCTCGTCACGGCCCTGCTGGAGCGCGCCGTGAGCCCGCTCGAACCGGACAACCCCACCCACTGGCGCCGATGGCGCCATTTCGCCCCGCACTGCACCGCCCCGCTGCAGCTGCTGGAACTGGTCGGCTCCGTGCCGGACGACGTCACCGTCGCCGCCACCGAACCGGCCTTGCGTGCCGCGCAGAGCCGCAACTTCCTCGGCCTGTACTCCCTGGCCGTCACCGAGCTCAGCACGGTCGTCGCTGTGCGGGAGAGCCGTCTGGGGCCCGACCATCCGGCGACGCTCGAAAGCCGTCTGAGCCTTGCTCTGGCTCTGCGTGACGACGCACGGTTCCGTGAGTCCCTGGCCGTGTACACGGCGACGGCTGAGGCGTGCGAACGGACGCTGCCGTACGACCACCCCTTTCTCCAGTCCGCCCGTGGCGGACGGGCACGGGTGCTGTGTGCACTGGGACAACCGGAGGTGGCGGAGAAGGATCTGCGCGCCGTCCTCGAGATCCGTCTGCGCGACCCGGGGCCGAACTCCCGCAAAGCCCTGCGTACCAGGTACGACATCGCCACGGTCCTGCGCATGCGTGGGCTGCTCAGGGAGTCCGCCGACGAACTGCGGGAGATCCGGCGAGCGGGGCGAGAGCTGTTCGGGCACCGCGATCCGCTGACACTCGCCGTCGGCACCGGCCTCACCCGGGTGTTGCGCGATGCCGGGGAGCTCGACGAGGCCGAACGCGTCGGAGCTGAGGTGGTGGAGGACTCGGTGAACCTGATGGGTGCCGCCCACCCCGACACACTCATCGCCCGCCACGAACTGGCACGCGTCATGCGGGACAAGGGCCGGCTCACCGAGGCCCGGGCCGAGTTCGCCGAGATCTGGAACGTCAACAAGGAGCGTTTCGGCGAAGGCCACCCCGACGCGGTCGCGAGTCGGCACGAACTCGCCACCACGTTGCATCTGCTGGGCCGCCCGGCCGAGGCGGCGGAGCACTTCCGTGCGGTGCTCCACGCCAACGTCCGGCTCCTGGGCGAGGAACACCCCGATGTGCGCACCAGCCGACGCAACCTCGCTCTTGTCCTGAACGGCGCGAACGAGGAGGACCACACAAGGATGTCCCTGCACCAGGCGCTCGCCGCCGACAGCGACGAACCGGCCCCCGAGGTCCGTCGAATCCTCAAGAGGTTCGCCCGACCACGGCAGAGCAAAGCCGGTGAGGGATCCGGCGGCGGCGGATACTCGGACGGCGGCTACGCCTACGCCCCGGACCCGCCGTCCCCACCCGTACTTTCCTACCGCTCGCAGTCCCGCTTCCAGGACAACCCCACCGCCCTGCCCGCGAACGCCAGGAGATGTTCGCCGGCCGTGCTGCGTGCCCTGGCCGCCGGGCGGGAGACCAGCAGCGACGTCGAAAGCCTGCGCGCCCATCAGCTGGACATCCGTGTCCTGGCACTGACGAGCATCCTTGCCTGGTACACCGAGCGGGACGGTCACCCGTGGGTCCGGCAGGCGCGGGCGCTGTTCGCGAAGGCCGACCAAGCCGACCCGGTCTTCATGGACGGACTGCTCCTGCATCCCGCCACGGGCCGGTGGATGAGCCGTACGCTGCGTGCCCTGGAGGACGACTCCTCACAGGCCGATCCCGGTTATCTGCGGGCGCTCGCGGCCACGGCCGGCATCAACGCCGGGTTGCCCCTCGCCCTCCGGATTCCCTTGCACGAGGGCCTGGCCGTCCTGCCGACCCTCGGTTTCGCCGACCTCGGAATCGACCGGCGTACGACGGAGGCGCACGTGCTGACGGAGAACGGCCTGACATACGTCCGGGCCGCAGGCAAGGAGGTGCGGCTTCCCTCTTGGCTGGAGGTCGAGTCTCCCGGCTGGCACCCGATGCGCCGTATCAAGTCCCGTGCCGCCGGCGAAATCCGCCTGGTCTGCCTCGACGACGTCGACCCTTACCGCGGTGTCGGCCCCGGCACGGCGCCCTGCCCGCTCACCCCCGAGCAGGTGGACCGCTGGCAGGAACTGCTCGGTGAGGCATGGGCCCTGCTGGACGGTA
The DNA here is from genome assembly GCF_002150735.1 of Streptomyces africanus. GTDB lineage: Bacteria > Actinomycetota > Actinomycetes > Streptomycetales > Streptomycetaceae > Streptomyces > Streptomyces africanus. The sequence goes on along the minus strand of NZ_MUKA01000230.1, from coordinate 19,056 downwards.
CGGACGGCGTGGACGCCGGGGCGCTTGCAGCCGCTCTCACCACCCTCACGCCGCAGGCCCCGGAGCCCGGCGGCGCGCCGACTTCGCTGACGTCGAGCGATGCCTACGGCGGGATCGTCCTCGCCGAGTCGGAGGACGCGCTGCACCTCGCCCTGACACTGGTGCACGAGGTCCGGCACATCAAGCTCCACGCCCTCCTCGACATGGAGTCGCTGCACAGTGAGCAGGGCAGTGAGGAAGAGCTGTTCTACGCGCCCTGGCGGGATGATCCGCGGCCCTTCGAAGGCCTGTTCCAGGGGGTGTTCGCCTTCTTCGGGGTGGCCGAATTCTGGCATGGGCGCTGCCTTCGGGCGACCGGCGACGAACTGCGGCGCGCGCAGTTCGAGCTGGCCTACTGGCGCATCCAGGTCTGGGAGGCCTTCACGGTGGTGACGTCCTCGCCTCGGCTGACGGACACGGGCCGGCAATTCGTAGCGGCGATGGCGGACAGCGCCGCCGCGTGGCGGACAGAGCCGGTCGTACCCGCCGACGTGGCCGAGGCGGCCCGGGCGGCCGCCCTCGCCCACCGGGCCCGGTGGGACCTCCGCCACGGCCGGCCTTGACCTGCGAGGACGGCTCACCGCCCGCAGCCTCGGTGCTCAGTGCCCGTGGCCGTCCTCCGTATGCCCCTCGGGGGTACCGGATCCGGCCGCCGCTCCCCCGGTCCTGACGGTGAACGCCGCCGTGTGGACCTTTCCGTCGTGCTTGAAGTCGAGGAACAGGCGGTAGGAACCGGCGCTGGGGGCCGTGGCCGTGAAGGAGATGCCGGGGCCGGGCCTGGTCTTTCCGTCGCCGGGTTCGCCGTTCGGGTGGACGTGGAGGTAGGCGAGGTCGCCGGAGCGCAGGGCGACGAGGTGGCCGTACGCGCCGAGGTAGGGCTGGAGGTCGGTGACGGGCCGGCCGGCGCGGGAGACCTTCAGCTTCAGTTCGCCTGCCGTGCCGGGCCGCAGGGCGCCGGACAGCTTGACTTCGTAGCCGTCGGTCCTGGCCGTGGCGGCCGGTGCGGGCAGTTCCTTCGGCCGGTACGGGCCTGAGGCGGCGAGGTCCGCGCCGAGGGTGAGGTTCCGGGCGTCCTTCCTGGCCGGGGTGAAGTCGGCGAAGACGCGGTAGCCGCCCGCGCGGGGCAGGTCGACGGGGGTGCTCCAGGTGCCGTCGGCGGCGCGGGTGGGGTGCAGATGGCGGTAGGTCACCAGGTCGCGTGAGGCCACGATGAGGTGGAGTTCCTTGTCGTGCTCGCGCTGATAGGCGGTGACGGCGCGGCCACTGCCGTCCCGGACCGTGAAGCGCAGGTCGGCCCGCTGCCCGGCGGTGACGCTCCGGGTCTGAAGGTCGAGGGTGTAGCCGTCCTCGGAGATCTGCAGCCCGCCGGCCGGGGGCGTGTCGTGCCCGGCGTGGCCGCCGGGCTGCTCGGGCGGGGGTGCGGGACGGGTGTGCTCGTCCTTGTGCCCCGGCGGGCTGTCGGCGACGACGGGGTCGATGCCCTGGCCGACGCCGTAGGCCGTGCCGAAGGTCGCTGCCAGGACGGCGGCGAAGGTCGTGATCTTCAGTCCGGTGTTCATGGCCTGCATCTCCTTCAGAACCGGGCCTCCCGCTCCTGTGCGGGGCCTTCATGCACTTCACCATACCCCTAGGGGGTATCAAGTCAAGCGATGCTCACGCTTGCATCTTATACCCCTAGGGGGTATACAGGAATCCGGCGGGGAGATACCCCCGCCCCGTATTCGAGCATCGCGACCGTACCCAGGAGGCACGCCATGACCGCCACCACCTACGCCGTCTCCGGAATGTCCTGCGGCCACTGCAAGGCCACGCTGACCAAGGCCATCGGCGAGCTGGACGGCGTCAGCGCCGTCGAGGTCGATCTCGACGCCGGGCACGTCACCGTCACCAGTGCCGCCGAGCCCGACGACGCCCTGATCGCCGAGACCGTCGACGAGGCCGGCTACGAGCTGACCGGGCGGGTGTGAGCCATGACCATCGACACGACCGGTACCGGCGCCGAAGTGGAACTCGCCATCGGCGGCATGACCTGCGCCTCCTGCGCGGCGCGCATCGAGAAGAAGCTCAACCGCATGGACGGGGTCACCGCCACCGTCAACTACGCGACGGAGAAGGCGAAGGTCAGCTACAGCGGTGACGTCTCCGTCGGCGACCTGATCGCCACCGTCGAGGCGACCGGGTACACCGCCCAGGAGCCCGCTCCGCCCGCCGGGCGGGAGGAGCCGGCCGAGGAGCCCGACGAACTGCGGCCGCTGCGGCAGCGGTTGGTCACGTCCGTGGTGCTGGCGGTGCCCGTCGTGGCCATGGCCATGATCCCGGCCCTGCAGTTCGAGTACTGGCAGTGGCTGTCGCTCACGCTGGCGGCGCCCGTGGTGACGTACGCGGCGTGGCCCTTCCACAAGGCGGCGTTCACCAACGCGCGGCACGGCGCCGCCACCATGGACACGCTGATCTCGGTGGGCACCTCGGCCGCGTTCCTGTGGTCGCTGTGGGCACTGTTCTTCGGCACCGCGGGCACGCCGGGCATGACGCACCCCTTCGAGCTGACCATCGGGCGCACGGACGGCGCCGGGAACATCTACCTGGAGGCCGCCGCTGGGGTGACCGCCTTCATCCTGGCCGGGCGGTACTTCGAGGCCCGCGCGAAGCGCAAGGCGGGCGCGGCACTGCGCGCGCTGCTGGAGCTGGGCGCGAAGGACGTCACCGTGCTGCGCGACGGTGGCCGCGAACAGACCGTGCCGGTGGGCGAGTTGCGGGTCGGGGACCGTTTCCTGGTCCGGCCCGGCGAGAAGATCGCGACCGACGGGACGGTGGTCGAGGGCTCCTCCGCCGTGGACGCCTCGATGCTCACCGGCGAGTCCGTGCCGGTGGAGGTGGGCTCGGGCGATGCGGTCACCGGCGCCACGATCAACGTCGGCGGGCGGCTCGTGGTGCGCGCCACGCGGGTCGGCGCCGACACCCAGCTGGCCCGGATGGCCCGGCTGGTGGAGGACGCGCAGAACGGCAAGGCCGCCGCGCAGCGGCTCGCGGACCGGATCTCCGCCGTGTTCGTGCCGGTGGTGATCGCTCTGGCACTGGGCACGCTGGGCTTCTGGCTCGGCAACGGAGCCGGGCTGACGGCCGCGTTCACCGCCGCGGTCGCCGTCCTCGTCATCGCCTGCCCGTGCGCCCTGGGTCTGGCCACGCCGACGGCGCTGATGGTGGGCACCGGGCGGGGTGCCCAGCTCGGCATCCTCATCAAGGGCCCGGAGGTGCTGGAGTCCACGCGCCGGGTCGACACCGTCGTCCTCGACAAGACCGGCACCGTCACCACCGGCCGGATGACGCTGCTGGCCGTGCACACCGCCGACGGCACCGACGAGGCCGAGGTGCTGCGGCTGGCCGGGGCGCTGGAGCACTCCTCCGAGCACCCGATCGCCCGGGCCGTCGCCGACGGTGCGCTGGCGAAGCTGGGCGCGCTGCCCACGCCGGAGGACTTCGCCAACGTGCCCGGGCTCGGCGTCCAGGGTGTCGTCGAGGGGCATGCCGTGCTCGTCGGCCGGGAGCGGTTGCTCGCCGACTGGGCGATGGAGCTGCCGGAGGGGCTGGCCCGGGCCCGGGCGGCGGCCGAGGACGCCGGGCGCACCGCCATCGCGGTCGCCTGGGACGGCGAGGCACGCGCGGTACTGGAGGTCGCCGACGCGGTGAAGGAGACCAGCCCCGAGGCGATCCGGCGGCTGCGCGCCCTCGGACTGACCCCGATCCTGCTGACCGGGGACAACGAGGCAGTGGCCCGGTCCGTCGCCCGCGAGGTCGGCATCGCGCCGGAGCACGTCGTCGCCGAGGTGCTCCCGCAGGACAAGGTCGAGGTCGTCAAGCGACTCCAGGCCGAGGGCCGTTCGGTCGCGATGGTCGGCGACGGTGTCAACGACGCGGCGGCCCTCGCCCAGGCCGATCTCGGTCTGGCCATGGGCACCGGCACGGACGCAGCGATCGAGGCCGGCGACCTGACCCTCGTGCGGGGCGATCTGCGGGCCGCCGCGGACGCCATCCGGCTCGCCCGCCGCACCCTCGGCACCATCCGCTCCAACCTGTTCTGGGCGTTCGCCTACAACGTGGCGGCCCTGCCGCTGGCCGCGGCCGGTCTGCTCACGCCGATGATCGCCGGGGCGGCCATGGCCTTCTCCTCGGTCTTCGTGGTGGGCAACTCGCTGCGGCTGCGCACGTTCCGGGCCGCCGGCTGAGACGGTGGCGGGTCAGCGGCGGTGCCACACCAGTGTGTGCCGCCAGAACAGGCGGCGGCGCGACCGGACGCCGGGCAGGACGGACCGGGCCTCGCGGACGATCTCCGGGAAGGTCCGGTCCGCCGGACGCGTGCGGGCCGTCATGGAGACGGGGAGGGGCACCGGGCGGCCCCGGTTCCTGAGCAGGGCCATGACGATGTTGAGCGGGATGGACGCGAGCGAGAGCAGGTGGTCGACGGGCGTCAGCTCCCGGGCGACACCGACGATCACCAGGGTGCCGCCGCGGGCCAGGCGGTCGCGGAAAGCCTCCAGGGCCTCGGTGAACGGCAGGTGGTGGAGCACGGCGACGCAGGTGATGACGTCGTACGGACCGGCGGGCAGCCCGGCCGGCGCGTCGGCCACCGTGTACGTGACCGGGACCGCCGTGGGAGTCAGCTCCCGCGCCCGGGCGATGATCGCCGGGTCGGCGTCGACCCCGTGCACCCGCTCGGCCCGGCCGGCCAGCAGCCGGGCGAGCTCGCCGCTGCCGCACCCCACGTCCAGGGCGCTCCCGACCCGCCCGGGGAGCTGCCGCAGGATCCAGCGGTGGAAGTGGGCGTTGTGATCCCAGGGACGGGCGGCGTGGAAACGGTCGAGTGCGCGCAGGACCCGGCGTGGCAGGGGCATCATGCCCACAGTTCAGCAGACGGGTTCAGTCGCCCTGCGTGGGCACTCGGGAGGTACCGGCTCGCCGGGGCGCCGAGCGTGCGACGGGCGTGAGCCGGTACCTTGCTGGGGAAGGCCACTGCGGGGAGAAGCACATGACCGATCCGACGACCACAGACGAGGACGCCCTTCGTCCGCTCCCGCCGGACGGGAAGCCCTCGGGCGGGCCCCGCCGGCTCCTGGGCGCCGTCATGGGCGATCTCAGGGCCGTGGACGGCGCGCTGTACGCGGCGGTGGCCGCCACTCCCACGCCCACGCTCGACCGGACGCTGCGCCATCTGTCGCACGCGGCCGACCACTCCAAGATCTCGTTCGCCATCGCCGCGGCCCTGGCGCTGGGCGGGAAGCGGCCGAGGAGGGCCGCGCTCGCCGGCGTCGGAGCGATCGCCGTTGCCTCGGCCTCCGCCAATCTGCTCGGCAAGCGCCTGGTGCGCCGGGCCCGGCCGGACCGGGAGGCGGCCCGGGTGACGGTGGACCGGCATGTTCCGATGCCGACGTCGGCCTCGTTCCCGTCCGGGCACACGGCGTCGGCGGTCGCGTTCGCCACCGCCGTCGGCGTGGTCCTGCCGCCCGCCGCGGTGCCGCTCGGGGCGCTGGCGAGCGCGGTCGGCTACTCCCGTATCCACACGGGCGTGCACTACCCGGGCGACGTGGCCGCGGGCGCGGTCCTCGGCATCGCGAGCGCCGCGGCGGCCCTGGCGGCGGCAGCGGCGACCCCGTCGGAGCGGACGCAGGCGCTCCTCACGGCGGCCCGCTCCTGGCCACGGATCAGCATCGGCGCCGCCGCACGGCGGTGAGGCCGCGGGCCCGCGCAACGGCAACGCGAGCACCGCAACCACTCCGTCCAGAGCAGACGCAGGCACCGCTCACCGCGGCCCGCTCCTGGCCACGGATCAGCATCGGCGCCGCCGCACGGCGGTGAGGCCGCGGGCCCGCGCAACGGCATCGCGAGCACCGCAACCACTCCGTCCAGAGCAGACGCAGGCACCGCTCACCGCGGTCCGCTCCTGGCCACGGACCATCATCGCCACTGCCGCACGGCGGTCAAGCCACGGGCCCGTGCAACGGCATCGCCAGCGCCGCAACGGCCCTAGCGGCGGCCCTCCGTCCAAAGCAGACGCAGGCACTCCTCACGACGGCCCGCTCCTGGCCACGGACCGACATCGCCACTGCCGTACGGCGGTGAGGCCGCGGGCCCGCACAACGGCATCGCCAGCGCCCCGGCGGACCCGGCGGCCCCTCCGCCGGAGGCAGACGCAGGCGCTCCTCACGGCGGCCCGCTCCTGGCCACGAATCAGCATCGGCGCCGCCGTACGGCAGTGAAGCCGCGGCCCCTTCATCGGCCCCTCGGCTTCTGGCTATTCCAGGAGCACAGCAGCCGACCGGCGTACGTCGACGGCGGTGAGTGCCAAGGCCAGCGGCCCCGGGGCCAGGAAGGCCAGGGGCAGCAGCATCCAGGCGCACAGCGCGGCCGTCGCCACGGCGAGCAGGACCAGTCCGCTGCCGCCCGCGTCCGCCGCGGCGTCCCGGGCGGCCCCGCGCACCGCCGCAGGCCAGTCGGTGAGCGACTCGGGGCGGGCGCAGGCCCGCAGGCCGACGACCGCCGCGCAGGCGCCGATGGTGGCGGCGGCCACCGCGAACAGCGGCGCCCCGGGCAGCCCGGCCCCGGCCAGCGCCAGGTCGGCCGCGAGCAGCAGCAGCCCCGCCAGGGAGACGGCCCCCGCCAGCAGGTCACCGGGCCGCAGCCGTTGCCGCAGCAGGGCCAGGTACCGCCCGGCCGTGACGGGCCGGTCCTGTCCGGCGCCGCGCAGTACGGCGCACGCGGTCGAGAGCGCGGCCGGTGCGGTCACCAGCGGCAGGCAGGCCACGGACGTGGCGAGGCCGACGCTCAGCACGTCCGCGAACAGCGTCATGCGCGGGCCGAACACCTCGCCGGCCTCACGTGTCCGCATCCCGCTCACCCCTTCAGTCCGGAGCTGGCCATGCCTTCCACCAGGAACCGCTGGAAGGCGAGGAAGAACAGCACGATCGGCAGCAGCGCGATCACCGACATCGCGAACATCGGGCCGAACGCGGAGGTGCTGGAGGCGTCCACGAAGGAGCGCAGCGCGAGGGTCAGCGTGAACTTGTCCGGGTCGAACAGGTAGATGAGCTGGGTGAAGAAGTCGTTCCAGGTCCAGATGAAGGTGAAGATGGCGGTGGTGATCAGGGCCGGCCGGGTGAGCGGCAGCACGACCTGGAAGAAGCTGCGGAAGGGCCCGCAGCCGTCGATCCGGGCCGCCTCCTCCAGTTCGCGCGGCAGTCCGCGCATGAACTGCACGATGAGGAAGACGAAGAACGCCTCGGTGGCGAGGAACTTCGGCAGGATCAGCGGCCAGTAGGTGTTCACCAGACCCAGCTGGTTGAAGATGATGTACTGCGGGATCAGCACCGCGTGGTGCGGCAGCATGATCGTGGCGATCATGAAGGCGAACAGCGGCCCGCGCAGCCGGAACCTGAGACGTGCGAAGGCGTAGGCGGCGAGCGAGCAGCTGATGACGTTGCCGAGGACCGCGCCGCCCGCGATCAGCAGGGAGTTGCCGAGCAGCCGCCAGATGGAGACCTCGTTGACGCCCTCCATGGCGGTGGAGTAGTTCGACCACTCCAGGTGGCTGGGCAGCAGGTTCAGGCTCGCGATGACCTCGTCGGCGGGCTTGAGCGAGGTGGCCAGCAGCCACGCCAGCGGGTACAGCATGACCAGCAGCGCGGCCAGGCAGCCCAGGTGGACGGCGAGACGCCCCCAGCGGACGGGCTTGTGGGAAACGGCGGTCGAGGTCATCGGTCCCCCTCGGAGGCGTAGAAGACCCAGGAGCGCGAGGTGCGGAACAGCACCGCCGTGACCACTCCGATCACGAGGAGCAGCACCCAGGCCATGGCGGAGGCGTAGCCCATGTGGGAGGCGACGAAGCCGCGGTCGTAGAGGTACATGGTGTAGACGAGGGTCGAGTCGGCCGGTCCGCCCTTGCCCGCGCTGACCGCGAAGGCGGGCGTGAACACCTGGAAGGCCTGGATGGTCTGGAGGACCAGGTTGAAGAAGAGCACCGGGGACAGCATCGGCACGGTGACGGACACGAACTGCCGCCAATTCCCGGCCCCGTCGACCGCCGCCGCCTCGTACAGCTCGGCGGGTATCTGCTGGAGACCGGCGAGGAAGATGACCATCGGCGCGCCGAACTGCCACACCGTCAGCAGGGCCACGGCGAGCAGCGACCAGCCGGGCTTGTTGACCCAGCCGCCGGTGCCGAGCAGATTGTCCACCGTGCCGCCGTCGTTGAAGACGGCCCGCCAGACCAGGGCGATGGACATCGACGCGCCGAGCAGGGAGGGCGCGTAGAAGGCGGAGCGGTAGAAGGCCTTGCCGCGTTTCATGCCCTTCAGGGCGAGCGCGACGACCAGGGCGAGGGCCAACTGCAGGGGCACGGCGATGACGACGTACGTCACCGTCGTCACGACCGAGCGCCAGTAGCGCGGGTCCTCCGTGAACATCTGCACGTAGTTGCGCAGGCCCACCCACTGCGGCGGGTTGAACAGGTCGTAGTCGGTGAACGAGAGGTACAGCGACACGGCCATCGGCAGCAGCGTCAGGACGGTCGCGCCGAGGACCCAGGGCGAGAGGAACACCCAGGCGGCGCCCTCGCGTTCGCGCTTGGGGCGGCGCTTCGGGGCGGTGGCGGGGACGCGGTCTGTCTCCGTGGGGATCGCGGTGGTGGTCATGACCTCAGCTCCGCCTTCGCCTCGGTGACGTAGTTCTCGGCCGCCTCGCGGGGCGACATGCGCGCGTAGGACACCTGGTCGTAGTCGCGCTGGAAGGTGCTCTGGAGGGCGTTGTCACCCGAGGGCGGTGCCTGGGGCGGGTCCTTGAGCTTGCCCTCCAGGGAGGCCTGGAAGTCGGCGATGGTCTTGTCGAAGTCCTTGAGCTGCGGGCCGATCTCGTCTCGGACGGTCTCGTTGACGGGGATGCCGCGGCTCGCGCCGAGGATCTTCGCGGCCTGCCGGTCGTTGACCAGGAAGTCGACGAGCTGCGCGGCCTCCTTCGGATGGGCGGTGTTCGCGGAGACTCCGACGAACATGGACGGCTTGAAGTACTGGCCGGGGGTGCCGTCCTCGGCGGACGGCATGGGGGCGAGGGCGACGCCGCCCTTGACGAGGGCGAGGAAGCCGCTGGCCGGGGCGTCCCAGTTGGCGTCGGTGACGGAGGTGCCGCGCCCCAGCGGGGTGTTCTCGACGGAGCCGTCGAGCTGGGTGGTCTGCTCGGCCGGCGAGACGGCGCCCTCGCGGCGCAGCTTGTCGGTGAAGGTCCACCAGCGGGTGAGGTCGTCGGCGGTGAAGCCGAGCCGGCCGTCCTCGGTGTAGAGGGCCTTGCCCTGCCCGCGCAGCCAGACCTCGAAGGCGTCCTCGCTCTGGCCGGGGTCGGTCGCCCCGGGCTTGCCGGTCTTCTTCGCCAGGGCGCGCATGGTGTCGGCCCACTGGCTCCAGGTCCAGCTCTTGCCGGGGAGGGGCACGCCCGACTTCTTCCAGGTCCCGACGTCGTAGGCGACGGTCTCGGTGCCGCGGCCCTGCGGGATCGCGTACTGGACGTCGTCCACGCGGCCGGTGGCGAGCAGGCCCTGGTCGATCTCGGAGGTGCGCAGGACGGCTTTCTGCTTCGCCAGGTCGAGCAGGACACCGCCGGAGGCGTACTGGTCGATCTGGCGGTAGTCCAGTTGCATCACGTCCGGCGCGTCACCGCCGGCGGCCTGGGTGGCGAGCTTCTGTTTGTAGGCGTCGTAGCCGGAGAACGACGTCGTCACGTCGACGTTCGGATGCTGTTTCTCGAACAGCGCGACGGCCTGCTCGGTGCGTTCCGCGCGGTCGGGGTTGCCCCACCACGTGTAGCGCAGCACGATCTTGCCGCCGCCGGCCGATTCACCGGATCCTCCGCAGCCCGCCAGCACGGCACACAGTGCCAGTGCGGCGGCCGACGCGCAGAACCCCTTTGTCCTGTGTCGCGGCATGCCGAGGTCACCTCTTCCTTTCCTCGGACTTTCTGTCGGCCCCCCTCACCCCCCCTGCTGCGTTACTCGCTCCGGTACGGCAGCGTCGTCCCGGGCAGGTTGTACTCGTCCCGCCGGCCGCACATGCCGAAGCCGCCCAGCCGGGTGGGCGCGGCCTCGTACGCGGTGGCTTCGTCGAGGTAGGCGGGTTCACCGTCGGCCAGGGCGTCGAGCTGGGCGCCGGTGCGTTCGGCGGTGGCCAGGGCGCCCGCGCGCCACAGGGCGCGCCAGGTGGGCACCTTGTCGCGCACGATCCGGGCGGCAGCCCGCTGGAACTCCTGGTACGGGCCGTTGTCACCGGCGACGAGCGCCTCGCGCAGGGCGAGGTAGCCCTCCACGGCGAGGTCCCGGCGGCGCTGGGCTGCCGCCGCCGTCTCCGGCCCGGTGCCGGGCGGCAGGGTCGCCGCGGCGGCGTACTTCTCCGGGTCGGCGAGCACGTCGGGCGGGAAGGTGAACACGGCGTCCCCGGCCTCGGGCAGGCCGCTGTTCTGCATCAGCACGGTGATGCGCAGATCGCCGCCCTGCACCATGCGGTGCACGGTGCCCGGTGTGAACCAGGCGATGGAGCCGGCTTCGAGGGGGATGTCCCGGTAGCCGTCGGGGCTGAGCGTCTGGACCGCTCCCCGGCCGCCGGTGACGACGTACGCCTCGGTGCACACCAGGTGCAGGTGCGGACTGCCGCCGCAGACGCCGTCGGCGGCCTCCCAGTCGTAGGCGCTCAGATGGGACAGGCCGATCGCGCCGGGCAGCGGGTGCGGCAGGGCGGGCTTGGCGTCGTTCACCACGGCAGGCCCTCCAGGTGGGTGCCGACCCGGTCGCGGTCCCAGGCGCCGTCGGCGACGACGAGCCGGTAGCGGTAGGCGAAGGACTCGCCCGGCGGGAGTTCGAACTCCTCGAAGAACGCCCAGGAGAAGGCGACTGTCGGGAAGGGTTCGGAGCGGACGAACCAGTGGGACTCGTGGATCGCGGACGTCTCGTCGAGGTTCTCGGGCGCGTGCGCGAACACGAGGGTGGAGTGGCCGTCGACGTCGTCGTGCTCGGTGGTGAAGGCGAGCCAGGGGCCCTGGGTGCCCATCAGCTTGCCGGCGTCGGCGTCGGTGTCCGGGGCGAAGACCGTGCCGCCGGTGAAGTCGCGCGGGCCGCGCCACTGGAGTCCGGTGTAGCCGGCCATCTCACGGCCCGCGGTGGTCGGGGAACCGAAGGCCAGGGGCTCGGAACGGACGTTGGTGAGGCGGATCGACCAGTCCAGGGCCCAGGCGCCGGCCTCCTCGTCCACCGAGTGGACGGTCAGCCCCCGCACCTCGCGCGCCCATTCCTCGCCGCCGTTCTCGACCCAGGTGAGCTCTTCGGTGAAGGCGAGGCGGTCGTCCTCGACCGTGAACTCCGGGAAGCCGTCGTGCCGCATGGAGCCGACGCGCTCGGGCAGGGGCAGATAGCCCTGGCCGTGGACGTAGCAGTTGCCGCCCCAGAAGTTCTGGCCGGACAGATGGCTCGCGGTCATCTGCAGGCCCTTGTGCCAGCGGTGGTCGTTCGGGCGGTAGCCGGTGACCGTGCGGCCGGACAGGGTGCGCACCGGGTGGGCGTACGGCTTGCGGGACTCGAAGGGGTTGGGGTCCGGGCGGTAGACGTAGCGGAGGATCTCCGTGCCGTTCGCCGCCGTGACGGCGATGTCCTCGCCGTGGGTGTGGGTGACTCGGATGCTCATGCGCGCTCCTTGGGGGCCCAGTCGGGGTACTCGCCGTGCATGGCCTCGTAGAAGGGGTCGCCGGGGCCGATCTCTCCCGCGTGTACGGAGCGGCCGGTGAACGCCGCCTTGTACAGGGCGGCGGCGAACTCCAGGGTGGCGCGGGCGTCCTGGCCGCTGCCCGGTGGCCGGGTGCCGTCGTCGTAGGCGTCGAGGAGCGCACCCAGCTGGGCGGTGTGCGAACTGGGCACGTCGCTCGAGGGGGTCCGCCAGGCGATGGCGCGGTCGGAGGCGACGTGCGGGGCCGGGGTGTAGACCCAGCTGTCGTTGGTGTGGCCGTACAGGTGGGTGAGTTCGACCGTGGCGTCCGCGCAGTCGATGCGGATACGGCTCACCTCGTCCGGGGAGAGCACGCTGTTGACGACGGTGGCGAGGGCGCCGCTCCTGAACCGCACCAGCGCGGTGGAGACGTCCTCGCTCTCCGTGTCGTGGACGAGCCGCGCGGCCATGGCGCGGATCTCCTCCCACTCGCCGAGCAGGTGGAGCATGAGGTCGTACTGGTGGATGCCGTGGCCCATGGTCGGCCCGCCACCTTCGCTGGCCCACTTCCCGCGCCACGGCACCGCGTAGTACGCGGCGTCCCGGTGCCACGTGGTCTGGCAGTGCGCGACCAGCGGGGCGCCCAGCTCGCCGCCGGTGATCAGCTCGCGGGCGTGGACCGCGCCGGATCCGTAGCGGTGCTGGAAGACGACCGCCGCGTACGCCCCGGAGGCCTCCTCGGCGGCGGCGATCTCGTCGTACTCGGCGAGCGAGAGGGTGAGCGGCTTCTCGCACAGCACCCAGGCACCGGCCTTGAGCGAGGCCACCGTCTGGTCGCGGTGCAGGGCGGGCGGCGTCCCGATGAGGACCAGGTCGGGACGGACGGCGTCCAGCATCGCCTCCACCGAGGTGTACCCGGCGACCCGGCCGCCGGCCAGTTCGCGGAAGGCGTCGAGGCGCTCCTGGTCGACGTCGACGGCGGCGACCAGTTCCACCCGGTCGGAGTGGGCCCGCAGCGCGGGCAGATGACTGCCGCTGACGATCGCTCCGGTGCCGACGACGGCCACGCGGCGGCGGGCGGGGGACAAGGACATGCGGCGCTCCTCGGACGGCCGGCGGACACACGCTGGGACAGCACTTGGAAAGCGCTTGCACCCGGAAGCCGACCCTAGGCGTGAGCGAATGTCTGGACAACCCCCCTGCAGCGACCTGCACAAGGTCTGCCCGAGCGTTCTCCCAGCTCGGGGGTGAGATCCGGGTTGTTGCCACCACCATGGAAAGCCGCGTAGCCCCCGTCTCGACGGTGGCGTTGACCCCACCACGACCGGGCTGCCAGCCGGAGTGATCAGCACGTGGCCCGCCCCTACCGTTCTGTCGCACAGCACCCCTCCTCGGCTTGTCCACGACCACCCGACGAGGGGACCGTCGCGACAGAAGGGACACCACGTGTTATCCCGCAGCCCGGGAACCGCGAGACGAGCCGCCCTGGCCCTGACGGCCGCCGCCCTCGCCCTCACCGCACTGCCCGCCACGGCCGGGGCGAGTCCCGCCTCCGACCCCCTCGCCCGCTACCACCACCAGCGCCTCACCTGGAAGAGCTGCGTCGTCGGACCGGACGACACGACCGGCAAGGAACTGGAGCAGGCGGGCGCCCGCTGCACCGACGTGACCGTCCCGCTGGACTACTCGGACCCCGGCGGCCGTACGATCACCGTCGCGATATCCCGGATCCGCGCCACCGACACCGACCGCCGCGTCGGCCCGCTGCTGCTCAACGGCGGCGGCCCCGGCGGGCAGACCCTCGGCGATCCGCCGTGGGTGCGCAAGGCGATGAAGGACGTCGCCGCCCGGTACGACGTGGTCGGCGTGGATCCCCGCTTCGTCGGCCGCAGTACGCCGCTGGACTGCCACTGGCCGACCGGCTCGGCGTGGCGCGGGGCGGGTGAGGACCGGGCCGGCTTCGACCGCATGGCCGCGTTCTCGAAGGACCTCGCCGAGCGCTGCCGCACCCACGCGGGTGACGTCCTGCCCCACGCCACCACCCGCAACACCGCGCGCGACCTGGACGTCGTCCGGGCCGCGCTCGGCGAGCGGCGGATCTCCTACCTGGGCTACTCGTACGGCAGCTACCTCGGCGAGGTGTACGCCACGCTGTTCCCCGGCCGGACCGACCGGGTCGTCCTCGACGGTGTGATCGACCCGGACCGCTACGGTGCCCGGCTGTGGCTGGGTGTCGAGCGGGCCAACCGCCAGGCCCTGAAGGGCTGGGCCTCCTGGGCGGCCGCCCGCGACGCGACCTACGGTCTGGGCCGTACGCGGAGCGAGGTGCTGGCCACCGTGGAACGCGTCCGGCGCGCCGCCGCCCGCACTCCGCTGCGGCTCGGCGAGCACCGCCTGGACGAGCACGTCATGCCGATCGTCGCCCTCAACGGCCTCTCGCAGGACAACGACGCCGCCTACGGGGACTTCGCCCAGGGAATGCGGGACATGCTCCGGGCCTCGGAGGGGCGGACGGTGACGCCGTCCCCGTGGCTCGCAGGGGTGCTCGCATTCGTGCTCACGGGCACCGACTCCCCCTACGGCAGTGTGCAGACGGCGATCGTGTGCGGTGACGGAGCCGCTCCGCGGGACCCCGAGATCTACTGGCGCGACGTCCAGCGCACCCGCGCGCAGGACCCGCTCTTCGCGCCCGTGACCAACAACCTCAACCCGTGCGCCTTCTGGGACCGGCCGCGCGAGCGACCGACGACGGTCCGGGACGACCTGCCGGCCCTGCTGGTCAACGCCACCGGGGATCCGCGCACCGGCTACGACGGCGCCCGAGCGGTCCGCGGCAGGTGGCCCTCCTCGCGCCTGATCACCCTGACCGGCGCCGACCAGCACGCGGTGTACGGCGTCTACGGCGTACCGTGCGTCGACGACACGGTCAACGCGTACCTGGCCACGGGGCGCCTGCCGGGACGGGACCTCGACTGCCCGGCACCCTCGTAGGGCTGGCGCACGCGGGAGCCCGGACCGGTGCCGGTCCGGGCTCCGTGCGTGGGCGGGGCCGGCCCGCTCTGCTCACGACTCGACGATCTTGCGCACGTTGCCGACGGACCCGCAGCCGGCCTTCAGTTGCCGCTCACGCTCCTGCCGGAACGCCCGGCCCAGCTCCTCGCGCCGTTCCATCGCCACGTTCTCGCGCGCGCCGTTGAGGATGGTGCGCTCCTCCTCGTCGGCGTGGTGGGTGACGGCCTGCACCAGCTCCTCGAGCTTCTCGTCCCACGCGTCGGAGCCGACCTCCTCCACTTCGAGGAGTTCCAGGAGGGCCTTGTTGCCTTCGTCGTGTTCGTGCTCGCCGTGCTCGACCTCTTCGTCGTCGATGTTCTTGTACCGCTTGAGCGCCGGGTAGACCCTGGCCTCCTCGGCCAGCGCGTGCGCGATCAGCAGATCCGCGAATTCCCGCAGCGCGCCCGGCCGGTCGGCTTCGACGCTCCGCATCCGGCGGAAGAGGTCCTCCATCCGCCGGTGGTCCCGGAGGATGAGCTCGACGACGTCTTGTGTATCGGCCATGGAACAGGAACGCCTTTCATACGAGAGAACCGGCCCTTGCGGCCGCTGCTGTCCGCGCTGCGGAGTACGAATGGACATCAACCTCCGCTCCCTCAGGCGCCCGGCCGACGGGCGGACACACAGTTGAAGTCGCCCTCCTGGGCAGCACGGCGAGACGCGTCCGGCTCGAAGGCCCCGGAGCACAGGCCGCGTGCCGGGCGGCCCCGGGAACTCGCGTCGCCGGGGTCGCTCCGGTGACCGCAAAGACCAAAACCTCCGTTGGTTCCGCAAGAGAGACAGCCCGTCGGCGCCGGTGCACCATGTGGCCCACGTCACCCTCCCCCACAGGGCCCTTACCTACCCGCAACGACGTACCGACAGGTGGTGGCACTCGTGCGCCTGCGCACCCCCCTCGCCCTGCTCGGGGCCGCCGTGCTCGTGCTCGTCGGACCGCCGCTGCTGACCACCGGCAGCGGCTCCGAGACCGGCACACAGATCCCGGGCCTGCGTTTCATGGTCCCCAACACGCCCGGCGGCGGCTACGACATCACGGCCCGTACGGCCGCGAAGAACGCCGAGGACGCCGGACTGACCCACAACATCGAGGTGTTCAACCTGCCCGGCGCCGGCGGCACGGTCGGCCTGAGCCGGCTCGTGAGCGAGCACGGCAACGGCAAGCTCGCCATGTCCATGGGCCTCGGGGTCGTGGGCGCCGTCCGCTCCAACGACGCGCCGAAGACGCTCGGCGACACCACGCCCATCGCCCGGCTCACCGAGGAGCAGGACGTCGTCGTGGTCGCCAAGGACTCCCCGTACAAGACGATCGACGATCTCGTCAGTGCCTGGAAGGAGAACCCGGGCAAGCTCCCGGTGGGCGGCGGCTCGTCGCCCGGCGGGCCCGACCACCTCGCGCCGATGCTGATGGCACGGGCCGCCGGGATTCCCCCGAAGCAGGTCAACTACATCCCGTTCGACGGCGGCGGCGAGCTGCTCGCGTCGATCCTCGGCAACAAGGTCGCTTTCGGGGTGTCCGGTGTCGGCGAGTACCAGGACCAGATCAAGGCGGGCGAGCTGCGTCTCCTCGCGGTCACCGGCCCCGAGCGCGTCGAGGGGCTGGACGCGCCCACGCTGAAGGAGGCCGGGTACGACGTGAACTTCACCAACTGGCGCGGCATCGTCGCCCCGCCCGGGCTGACCGACGGGGAGCGCGGCAAGCTCGTGCGGCTGATCGAGGAACTGCACGGCTCGGACGAGTGGCGTACGTCCCTGCGGCAGAACGGCTGGGACGACGCCTTCCTCACCGGTGAGGAGTTCGGCGCGTTCCTCGACGCCGAGGACAAGCGCGTGGTTTCGGTGCTGAAGGAGCTGGGACTGTGACGACGCAGACCACCGACATTCCCCCCGCGGAGCAGGGCGAGCGGCGCTCGTGGCTGCGGGAGCACTCCGAACTCGGCGTGTGCGCGCTGCTGCTGGTACTGGGCGTGCTCGTCCTGACCGACGCGCTCACCATGGACGTCGACATCGCCCAGCGCGGACCCGTCGGCCCGAAGACCGTGCCGGTCGTGGTCGGCGCCGGCCTGCTGGTGATCGCCGCGCTGCTCGCCGTGGACGTGCTGCGCGGCGGCCGGGGCCAGGCCGAGGGCGGTGAGGACATCGACCTGTCCGAGCCCGCCGACGGGCGCACGGTGCTGCTGCTCGCCGGGGTCTTCCTCGGCTCGGCCGTCCTGATCGAGCCGCTCGGCTTCCCCGTCGCGGGCGCGCTGCTGTTCTGGGGTGCGGCGTTCGCGCTCGGCAGCCGCAGGACCGACCGCGATCCGCTCATCGCGGCCGGGCTGTCCCTCGTCACCTACGTCGTCTTCAACAACCTGCTCGGAGTGCCCCTGCCCGGCGGTCCGCTGATGGGAGTGCTGTGATGGATGCCTTCAACTCCCTTCTGGACGGCTTCGGTACGGCCCTCACCCCGGTCAACCTGCTCTGGGCCGCGATCGGTGTGCTGCTCGGCACGGCGATCGGCGTGCTGCCCGGCATCGGCCCGGCCATGGCGGTGGCGCTGCTGCTGCCGGTGACGTACGGGCTCGACCCGATCGGCGCGTTCATCATGTTCGCCGGTATCTACTACGGCGCGATGTTCGGCGGCTCGACCACTTCCATCCTGCTCAACACGCCAGGCGAGAGCGCGGCGGTGGTGGCGGCCATGGAGGGCAACCCCATGGCCAAGTCCGGGCGCGGCGCGCAGGCCCTCGCGGCGGCCGCCGTCGGGCACTTCGCGGGTGGCCTGATCGGCACGATCCTGCTGGTGGCGCTCGCCCCGACGGTCGCCGAACTGGCCGTGGACATCGGCGCGCCGGACTACTTCGCCATCATGGTGCTGGCGTTCATCGCGGTGACGTCGGTGCTGGGCTCGTCCCGTATCCGGGGCCTCGCCTCCCTGCTCATCGGCCTCACGCTGGGCCTGGTGGGCCTGGACCAGATGACCGGCCAGCAGCGCCTGACCTTCGGCTCGCTGCAACTGGCCGACGGCATCGACGTGGTGATCGTCGCGGTCGGTCTGTTCGCGATCGGCGAGGCCCTGTGGGTGGCGGCGCACCTGCGGCGCAGGCCGCCGGAGCCGATCCCGGTGGGGCGTCCGTGGCTGGGGCGCGGCGATGTGAACCGGACCTGGAAGTCGTGGCTGCGCGGCCCGTTCATCGGCTTCCCGTTCGGCGCGATCCCGGCCGGTGGCGCGGAGATCCCGACGTTCCTGTCGTACGTGACGGAGAAGCGCCTGTCCAAGCACAAGGACGAGTGGGGCAAGGGCGCGATCGAGGGCGTGGCCGGGCCGGAGTCGGCGGCGTCGGCCTCGGCGGCGGGCACGCTGGTGTCGATGCTGACCCTGGGCCTGCCGACCACGGCGGTCGCGGCCGTGATGCTGGCCGCCTTCCAGCAGTACGGCATCCAGCCCGGCCCGCTGCTCTTCGAGCGCGAACCCGACCTGGTCTGGGGCCTGATCGCCTCGCTCTTCGTCGGCATGGTGCTGCTGCTCGCGCTCAACCTGCCGCTGGCGCCGGTGTGGGCGAAGCTGCTGCGCATTCCGCGCCCGTACCTGTACGCCGGGATCATGTTCTTCGCGGCGGTCGGCGCGTACGCGGTCGGCGGTGAGGTGATCGACCTGGTGATCCTGCTGATCATCGGCCTGATCGGCTTCGGCATGCGCCGCTACGGACTGCCGGTGCTGCCCGCCGTCATCGGCGTGATCCTCGGCCCGAACGCCGAGCAGCAGTTGCGGCGCGCGCTCCAGATCAGCGACGGCAGCGTGACGGGGCTGTTCAACACGCCGTTCGCGGTGACGGTGTACGCGGTGATCGTGCTGCTGCTGGCCTGGCCGCTGGTGCGGAAGGCGGTGACGCGCAGGCGCGTGGAGGCCTGACGCAAGCCTGACCGTGGGGGCGTGGCTCAACCGGGCCGCGCCCCCACGGCTGTGATCACGAGACGAACTCCCGCGTGCCGTCGGGGAATCGGATCTCCACGCTCCCGTCGGCCTCGACCCGGGCCCCGGCCCCCTCGGCCGACGCGTTCACCACCGGGTCGGCAGTGAGCACGACCAGCGTCACCATCAGCCGCGTGCCACCGGGGTGGGAGCGCAGCGTCAGGAACGGCGTCGCCGAGTGGTGCCCGTACGCATTGCTGCCCACCGCCGCTACGACCTCCCCCTCGTCCTCGCCCCAGCCGTGCAGCCCGATGAGCGCGCTGGTCAGGCCGTCAGCGCGCTCATCGGGCTGCA